>DUEH01000053.1 GCA_011192195.1 Chloroflexota bacterium
ACTTCCCCAATAGCGGCTATTTTCTCCAAGCGATTCTCTGATAAACCGGCAAAAATATCAACATCTTTGAGCATCTGAACGTAAGACATTGTCCCTCCTGGATAATAATTTTTTGTACAGGTGAATTACATCAATCATAACATAAAGCTTAGGGGGCGTCAACGTACTTTTTTCTCAGGGGCGCGCTTTAACTTTTAGGCAGATATGGAAACCTCACCACAGAGGCGCGGAGACGCAGAGAAAAATATAAAAAATCCCTGTGACTCTGCGCCTCTGTGGTAAAAATTCGCCTAAAAAGTGAACGCGCCCTTTTCTCAGTCAGTAATTCTCAACGGCGAGATTCCAGAGCCGCAAAAATCTCCGGCAATTTGGTTTCGGTGGCTTTTTCACCCAGTTTCATTAACTCCGCCTTGTCAGGATTGATATAACTCTTTCCCGCCAAATCGGGCGCAATCAAGCAGTCGGCTATGTCATCGCCGCCGCCAGAGCGCCTAACCAAGGTTTCCAGAGCGGCAAAGCCAAATCCAAGCGGCCCAAAAACGCGCCTGACCGCCGGAATGAAAAGGTCAACACCAATCACATAATCCGCCCCCAGCGCTGTGGCGGCGGAAACGGGCAAATTATTGGATACGCCGCCATCGCCCAGCAGTTTGCCATCTATCTCCGCCGGAACAATGACGCCCGGTACAGAGCAACTGGCCCGTACCGCCGGGGCGATAGACCCTTTGGTGAAGACTACCGGCTTACCCTTCTCCAGATCGGTAGCAACAACGGCAAAAGGCTGGCGATTCAGGTCGCAAAAATGCAGATCCGTCACCAAATCAATCAACCAATTTTCCAATTTTCCAAAGCTAAAGAAGCCTTTACTGGAAATGGTCGGGCTGATAAAATTCTTCCAGCCAATTTTCATAACCAGTTCTTGCATATAATCCAGTTCCATACCGGCGCAGTAAAATTCGCCTACAATAGCGCCGGCGCTGGCTCCCGTTACCACGTCAACGGGGATACCTTCGCGCTCTAAAACGTTTAATACCCCCACGTGAACCGGCCCGCGCATCACGCCGCCGCTCAAGGCCAGACCAATTTTTGACTGAGGATCAGAGACAGAGTTGCTAATTGCTGCTTTTTTCGCCGCGTTTAACGCTATATTGTCCATTATTATTCTCCATAATTTTGAATCCTGCTACGCAGTTACGCTTTTGGCAATATTGTAACCTGTACCAAAGGCGATTACAAGGGGGATAATATTCCTCATCCCATCAGCCAATTTGACGAGGAATAGAGAGGGCGTTAAAATCACATGCGTGTATTTAAAGAAAAGCGCCGCAGGCAGGGGGCTTGGGGGGTACCCCCCCATCTCCTCCCCCTTCCCCAACTCACTTTAAACACACCTGAATTACATTGAGATAGCTTTTGTAAAATAAATCAAGCGATGAGGTACTGTTAATGAAAGTTCAGCCAAGACGCAAGGGGGGAAAGACGGCGCTGGTATTGGCCGGAGGGGGATTGACCGGCGCGGTGTATGAAATTGGCGCGTTACGCGCAATTGATGATTTGCTGGTGGATCGCTCTGTCAACGATTTTGATATTTATGTTGGCACCAGCGCCGGCGCGCTGGTGGGCGCCTGCCTGGCAAACGGCTTTGGGCCTGAAGAATTGATGCAAGTTTTTGACGCCACCCACCCGGAAGTCGAAGCTCTGGAGCGGCGTCATCTCTTCAGCATCAATACCGGCGAACTGCTTCGCCGCGTCGTTGATTTGCCCTACACGCTGTTGGGCGCGTGGTCGCACTATCTTCGCCACACCAACGATATGACCATGTTCGACTTTCTCTGGTCCCTGCTGGAAGCGCTGCCGACAGCAATTTATGATGGCAAGGGGCTGGAAAGCTACATGCGGCGCGCGTTGACCGCCTCCGGACGCAGCAATAGCTTTAAAAGATTAGACAAAGAACTGGCTATCATTGCCACAGACCTGGATACGGGACAGCGCGTTGTATTTGCCAATAATGAAAATAACGATGTGCCTATTTCGCTGGCGGTGGCGGCGTCATCTGCCATGCCGCTGGTCTATAAACCGGTGCGCATTGACGATAAAGAGTATGTTGATGGCGCTCTGGGCGGAACTGCCAGTCTGGATTTGGCCGTAGAACGCGGCGCAGAACTCATTATCTGCATCAATCCGCTGGTTCCCTTTGACAACAGCAAGCGCGATTCTATCCCCTTTTTAGGCGTAGATGGCGGCTATTTGAGCGAAAAAGGGATGCAAGCTATTGCCACGCAGGTGATGCGCATTATGATGCAATCCGGCTTGCGCTATCACATCAAGCAGCTTCGGCGAGCCTATCCCGATGTAGATGTCATTCTCATAGAACCGCGCCCCGATGATCACCAGATGAGCTTCTACAATGTCATGCGCTATTCCGCGCGACGCATCATTGCCGAACACGGATTTGAAACGGTGGCCCTGGGTCTGGCCGAAGACCACAACTATTTCAATAGCGTTTTGAAGCGTCACAACATCCCCATTTCCCGCAAAATGGCGTTGGTGGAACTGACCGAAATTCAACAGGCCAGGTATGACCCGGAGGTCATCAAGCGGGTATTAGAACGCCGTTCTTACAAAAAAGAGTTGAATGGAACGGGAACGCCATCTACCCTGAAACAGTTAAATAACAGTTTGGCAGAATTAGACTTGGCGCTCGATGCAATGGCGGCCAAGTAAAATAAAAATTTGGACTCTCAGTAGCGTATATCCTTCAAATTTGACAAGGATTTTGCCTCTGGAAGTTATCCGCTTCCAACTTGACCGCAGACGGCAGACCGCCGTAAAAACAGGTTTTTCGCGCATTTCCGGCGGTCAACGGTCAACGGTCGGCGGTCTTGGAGTCTAAAACCTCTGGCAAATCCAGGGGGTATACGGTAGTGAAATTTGGACTAAAAGACCTGAAAATGAACATCCAACTCCGGTAAATTCACTTTCGGCGCGCGAAGCGAAATACGAGCGTTAAGCGGAATGTCGCCGGGCAGACGAAGACGAATTTCCAGGTCTAGTTCAGGAATTAGCGCAATAGTGCGTCGCCCCTGTTTTTCTACCAACACCCCTTCCCCTTCCCAATTTGGGTTTTGCAGCAGGTAAACCAGAGTCCAGTGCTTGTTGGACAATCGCTCCGCTTGCCGCAAATTGCCCAGCGCTTCAATAGCGCCAATTCGTTCCATAATTTCCTGAACACCCAACAAGGCATGGCCTTTAAGATGGTTTCTGATTTGTTGATGCGCCACCAGGTCTAAATAGCGCCGCAGCGGGCTGGTGATTTGCGTATAGTGTTCCAGCCCCAATCCGGCGTGAGGGCCGGGAATGGTGGATAATTGGCTGCGCTGCATCGCCCGCCGCAGGGCGAACATTCCGGCCAAGCCGTCGTGGGTTTCGTAGTCGCCGGGGGGCGGTTGGGTGGAATAAGGGAGGGGGATGTCCTTGCTTCTGACATACTGAGCCACGGCTTCGCCGCACAAAAGCATAGCCTCTTTGACCAGATTACGACTTTGCAAAGGCGGGAGGGGGCGGATTGCAACTTGCCCGTCTTTTACGCGCACCTTCACTTCCGGCAGATCAATCTCTATCGAAGCATTTTGACGGCGCCGCGCCTGATTCCGTACTGCCAATTGATGCAAGTTGCGGAAGGGGTTGTCTGCCAACAATGTCTCTACTTCCGCATAACTAAAACGCTGTACTTTGATCCAACTTGGCGTAATTTCAAGATTGACTACATTTCCCGTTTTGTCTAAATCCAGGCCAAAAGAGAGCGCCGGAGACCTTTCTGCCAACCCCAAAGCCAGGGCTGCCGTTGCTGCAGCAGGAAGCATCTGAAGGGTTCCTTCCGGCAAGTAGAGATTTGCGCCGCGCGTGCGGGCTTCGTTGTCTGCTGCGGAGTTGGGAGGGACCAGCGCGGCAACATCCGCCACGTGTACCCACAAGCGATTTCCATCCAGGCTCAAGGCGTCGTCCGGGTCTGCGCTGCCTGCGTCGTCAATAGCAAAGGCGGGAAGACAGGTTAAGTCGGCGCGGTCTTCAGCGGGCAGTTTTGGCAGAGAAGCCTGCGGCGGCGAAGTGATCAGTCCCAACCGAACAGGGTGAGGGTTTTGGTTGTAGTCCCAGTATTTCAGCTTTAGCAAAAGGGCGTGAGCGTTTTCCGGCGTTTCGCTGCGCTTTAGATAACGCATAACGCGGCTTTTTAGCGATTGCCCCAAGGCCAGTTGCTCAACATCTTTCAGATAGCGGCGGTCTTCGGGAGAAATTTTCCCGGCGTCAATGCCTTCTAAAAACGATGCCCAAGCCTGTCGTTCTGCGTTTTTTGCCTGACGCGCAGCCTGCTCGCGGGCGACTTCATTGGCCGGTCTGGCTTGAATGGCCTCAGGCGCGCCGCTGAAATAAAGGCCGTCGGCCAAAAGCTGCCAGGCGGCCCAAGCTGTTGCCGGAGTAAAATCGCCAAAAATCAGCTCGGCCAAGTCGGGCAGATTTGCGCTTGTCTCGTCGCTTAATAATTCCCAAACCAGCTCTACCTCTTCGCCCTGTTGCGCGGTCAACTCACTCAGGGAGTGGATGGGGCCGGGGTGGAGCAATATTATGTCTTTGGGGCGTATCTTTTGCGTTTTGCCCGAGTGTAGAGCAATTTCCAGTTTGTCGCCCGTCCGCAATACGCGCGCCGGATGCGTTTTGTAGAGAACCAGACTATTTAGTGGGTATGACGGCATGTTTACCTCAATTTAATGGTGAATTGTGAATGGTGAATTGTGAATGACAAATCATTCACAATTCACCATTTATAATTCACCATTTACAATTTGTCAGCTCTGCAAAAGGCCGGTCAGCCCCTTTATCACCGAGCCTTCGCCGGTAGATTCGCCGCCCACAGAAGGCGCGTTGGCTAAAACGCGATCTGCCAGCCGAGAGAAGGGCAAGGATTGCAACCACACGCGCCCTGTTCCCTGCAAAGTGGCAAAAAACAGCCCTTCGCCGCCAAGCGCCATTGATTTTAAGCCGCCAACGCGCTGAATGTCATATTGAATGGATGATTCAAAGGCGGCAATACAACCGGTATCCACCATCAGCTTTTCACCATTCAATTGCTTTTCAACAACCATTCCGCCCGCGTGGATAAAAATGTTGCCGTCGCCGCGCAGTTTTTGCAGAATAAAACCTTCACCGCCGAATAACCCCGCGCCAAACTTTTTCTGAAAGGAAATGGTAATTTCTGTTCCCAGCGCGGCGCAAAGAAAGGCATTCTTTTGGCAAAGCAATTCGCCACCAGTGTCATCCAGGTCAACGGCCACAATTTTACCGGGGTAGGGCGCGCCAAAGGCAACGTGTTTTTTACCCTGTCCATTGTTGGTAAAATGCGTCATAAAAAGCGATTCTCCGGTGATGGCGCGTTTTGCCATGCTGCCTAATGCGCCAAAAAAGCCGGACTTGGGGTTAGAGCCGTCGCCCATTTTTGCATCAAAACTTATCCCGTCTTCCATATACATCATTGCGCCCGCTTCGGCCACAACAGTTTCCTGGGGATCAAGTTCAATTTCAACAAATTGCAGGTCATCGCCAAATACTTTGTAATCAACTTCGTGACTGTGTTTCATTTTTTATTCTCCTTTTTATGTTGTTTATTTCTTGTTTTCTCCAAACCACACCACCACCGGATCGTGGTCAGACGCGCGCTGCGGACTTTCGTCGTCCGGGGCGGGGGGCGGGAAATCAGCGTTGATATGTAATACGTGAACAGCATTGATCAGTTTCGCCAGACCGGGCGTGACCAAAATGTGATCCAGAGTCTCCGATTCGCCTTGAAAGATGTAGGTGTAGCGTTCTTCCGGCGGCAGTTGCTCAAACACGTGCCGCAATCCGCCTTTGTACAGTACATTCATAGCAGGCGCGTCTAAAAATGTGTTCAAATCGCCCAGAATGGCAATATGGGCGTCCGGTTCCCGCGCCTGAATTTCCCGCACAATATCCAGATTCCACTGCGCTTGCTGCACGCGCCGAGGCTCGGTAGCCTCAAAACCCGCTCCCATCGAAACAAAATGATTCGCCAGCGTGTAGAGCGTGACCTCGCCATCTGCGGTATGGATGAGACTTTTGAGCAGCAGCGGGCCGCGCGTAAACAAGCCTTCATCGTCCAGGCGCAGGGTGTAGCTCAATACTTCGGCGCGGTCGCTGCGCAGCAGGTAGCCCACGTCAATACCCCGGCTATCGCGTCCCTCTACCAGCACGGCCTGATAGGGATAGCCCTCCAGCGCGGGTTGTTTTGCCACTTTTTCCAGGACATCCACATTTTCCACTTCCTCAAAAGCAATGAGGGTGGGATAGCCCATTGCGGCGATGCTATTGGCAATTTTGGCGGCTTTGTGGCGATATTCTTTGGCATTGGGACGCGGCGGGCTGGCGGGATTGGGGTCTTTGTTGTCAAAGAAATTTTCTGCGTTGCAGGTTGCCAGACTGAAACCGTCTGCGCCCACTTCCGGCAGCGACGGGTGACGCTCGAAATCGCCGGGGGTGATGAAAGGCGGGGCGATGGGTTCCACCTTGTACTGCCCGTAGGTGTAAGCCAGCGGCCCGGTGATGTCTTGTACGGCGTCGCCGGTGGTGATGCTGAAAGGGAGCGCGGCGGCGTCATCATAGCGGGCCGTCCAACTATTGTCGTCCAAAATGATGAGCCGTCCAAGGGGGTCGCCCTTCATCACGCGCTGCAAATTGCGTTCGGGGCGCAGCAGGGCGGTTTCGCCGTATTTGGAAATGGGGCTGACGGCGACGCCATCGGCATGCACCAACATCCCTTCCAGCGCTTCGTAGTAGCGGGCAGCGTCCATTTCATCCGCCGGAGGATGCAAAACTACAGGCTGAAATGGCGACGATGGTTTTGGCAGGATTTCCAGTTCATCCAGCAGCAATTCCGTCTGTCCCGATTTTTCCTTGACCACGCCGCCAACGCGCAGCCAATCGCCAGGGGAAACCTGCGCGTTTTCGGCGCGCGCAAAGAGACCGGCGGAGGTGGCGGGGTCATCGTCTGTTTCTTTTTCCTGAAGGAAGAAGCCGGGGATGTCGTCCGGGTCAAAAATCGCTGTGACTACGCCTTCGGTCTGTAAATAGCTATTGACATAAGGCGATTTGTAGCCATCGCCCTGAATAGCCCAAATTGGCACGGTGTTACCAATGAAGGTGCGGAAAGCGGGGCCGGTGACGGGAGTAGGCCATTCAAGGGCAACAGCGCCGTAAGCGTCATTGGTCACTACGCCCTGCTGCGGGGCGATGACGCTGAAACGAACGCTTGCGTTGTCGTTGGGAGGCAGGCTGGGAATCTCCCAAAAAACGGTGTTGTCTTCCTGCGCGCCGCCATCGAAGATTTGCGCCAACGCTGCCGGGGTGGCGCTGGAAATGGCAAGCTGCGTCAGCGCTTCGGCGGTGTGGTTGTAAGCGGTGAGGGTGTAGGTGATGGGGTCGCCGGGCGCAGCGACGTTGGGCGCGCTGAGTTCCAGGCGCAGCGCGGCGGGGTACACGCGCTGAAAATCGGCGGGGATGCGCGGTTTTAGCTGCCATTTGCCCTGATAGTATTCCAAAATTCCGGCAACGGTGTAGAGCGCGCCTTCGTTCAGTTCATCGGCGGTGAGCCTGGTTTCCTTGTCCACGTAGAGGAAAATAGTGTCGCCCGCCGCATCCATTATGTCAATTTCGTAGCTGTAAGTTGCTTCTTCAATGCGCGTTGCCAGACCGGTGACGGCGATGTACTCTCCGGCGTTTTGCGGGTTGGCAATGGCTTCGGCTGCGCTCATTGTTTTGGGCGCAGGGGGCGTTTCCGCGCCAAGAATTTCCACATCGGCGGGGAGAATTTCGGGGATGATTTCGATGGAGTCGCGGTAATGTTCAATGTAGCCGCTGATGCGCGCGCGGTCGCCCAGCGAGACTTCGGGCAAGGGGCCGCTTTCGCCAAAGACCTGCACCTGAATGCCGCCGCTATCGTCCTGCGCGTAGAATTTGGTGTTGCCGCCGCCGGCGTAGTAACCGCCGGTGTACATTGTGGCTACGCCCTCGATGGTGACGCGGGTTCCGCGGGGCAGGCTGCGGGCAACGCGGATGGGGATAACGCCGCCCTGCACGTTGGTGATGGCGGCGGGGCCGTAGGCGGGGCGAGGCAAGTCGGGCGAAACGGCGGAATAGCCGCTAACGTGGATGCGGGCGTAAGTCCAGGGCGCTTGCGCGGTGAGGCCGAGCGCGGTTTCTTCGCCGGCGGGCAGGGTGTCCAGTTTCCAGACCACGCGCCCATCGTCGTCTTGCGCGCCGCCCGCTTCGATATCAATCACGGTCAGGCTGCCGGTCAAGGGCAGGGTGACGGTCAAATTGCGCAAATCGCGCTCGCTCAGGTTTTCCAGTTCCAGTTGATAGGCAAAAATTTTACCCGGTTCCGCCGAATCATCGGTCAGCAGGCGCAAATCCAGGCGATTATCCAGCAGCGGCGTGGGCGAGGCAAGGCTGTTGAGCGGATTTGGCGCAGCGATGGTGAAATCGTTGGCGTTGTTGTTGGTATCGCGGAAGTTGCCTTCGCTGCCGCCGGGGAGTCGCTGCAAGCTGGCGTTTTTGGGGAGTTCGGGGGCGGGGTCGCCTTCGGTGAAGAGGGGCGGCGCTTTGCCCCAGGCTGCGGTGTCGGCTAATTGGCCGTTAGGCGTGTAGAGTCCTATGCCGCCGGTTTTGATGTTCAGTTGCTGGCTGAAAACGCCGTCAACCGCCATTCCCGGATCATTATCTTTCAAGGCCAGCAGGGCGTGACCGTAGGGGGGCAGCGTTAAATTGCGCTCAAAAGTATAAAGGGGCAGGTCTTTTTCCGTAGTCCCCAGGCGATAGACAAGCCGGTAGCCTTTCAGGTTGATGGCGTCCAACGAGGCGTTGAAGAGTTCCACAAAATCCAGATCGCCGGCCATTACTTCGCTGATGACCAAAGGCGTGTTGCCAAGCGGAGGGGCTGGTACAGGTGGTGGCGATGGCGTGTTAGCAGCAGGTGCGGGCGCGTTGGTGGGCGGCGGAGTGGGGGCTGCCGGCGCTTTCTCTGTCGGCGGGATTGCAGGCATCGTTGGCGTTTTGGGAACGCAGGCGGTCAAAAAGAGTAACAAGATCAAAAAGCTGAGGGTGATTTTTTTCATTATGCGTCTCACAGCGCTGCTAAATGTTTATGAACGCATTATAACCTTTGCCCGCATTGACTGCAATTTACGGATAGCCGTTCACCGTCCTACTGAAAAAAGCAAAAAGCCTCATTTGAAAAAAGAAGCGACCTCGGTTATATTTACAATATGGGATTTGAATGGGATACTTCGCTAACGGACACCCTTTAAATTTGATGTTGATTTCGCTGGCAAAATTGCGTTCTGGCGACCTGACCGCAGACGGCAGACCGCAGACCGCTGTGAAAAATGGCCGATTTAGCGCGTTTTGGCGGTCAACGGTCAGCGGTCGGCGGTCACTGAAGGCTAAATCCGTGTCAAATCGCAGGGGTGTTCGTTAGCGAATTGTGGGTATCAAAAATTATTTTTTCCAGGGCGGAATTTCCGGCAGTAAACGCTCGAACTCGGCGATTACATTGGCTTCATAAGCTCCGGAGTATGTTCCGGCCAGGAATTCAGGCATCGCTTCTTCGTAGAATCGCTGCCACGAATTATCTTCTTGTCCGGGATTGATGGGATAAAAGAGCGCTCCAACCGCTTTTGCAGCGTTCATATCGCCCGGCGCATCCCCAATCATCAGAATTTTGTCAGGATCGTATTTGCCTTTTGCCGCCAATTCCAAATGTTCTTTCTTCTTCCCCATCTCTTGCCCCGCAATCAGATTTACGTATTTGGCAATGTCCGCGCCTGCCCATTCTGTATTCAGCGCATCAACCGGGGTGGCCGACACAACGATCATATCGGCTTTATCGCGCAGGAATGAGAGGCTGTCTGTCAGGTAAGGGAATGGTTTGAGACCATGCACCATCTCCGCAATTGAGTCATTTACGGCGGTTGTCCACGTCCAGGCCTGCGCCAGTTCCGGGTCGGGGAATTGTTCCATGTACATCTTGAGTCCATCATTACTCTTGGGAAAAGCGTCATCCGCTATGAAACTGCGCAGGCGCGGCGTATCGGGAATTTTGGCGCCCCGAGCGATAACTTCCGGGCGTTCCCTGAGCAATTCCAATACCATCATCAATGCAGGCCAGCGGTTAATGCCGCGCCACTTAGAGTAGAGGTTGACAAATTCCGACGCTTCGCGCGCGTATTTGGAAACCGCCTGGAGATTCCAAACTTTGATTATATTTGGGGTAAAACATTCTTTATGTTTCAACTCCATTGTGTCAAAAGCGCAGCCGTCTGAGTCAATTCCAATGAAAAATTCGTGTTTGGGCGTAAGTTTGGTCAGTTTACGTTTGTATTCGTTCATAATGTCTCCTGTAAGCATATTCAAGATTTAACGCGATACAACTGCTCTCCCGCTTTGGGGACGAATAAAATCCCTTCGTCTTCGCGGTTCTTCCAGTCCTCAAAATTGATGGCGTCGGGGTCCAGATAGCCCAGATTGACTTGCGCGCAGCGTTCGGGAGGGATACGAGTAGCCAGCGTAACCTCGATGCGCGGTTTTTCTACGCCATTTTCATAAGCGCCAATGCCCCGCAGGTGGGTGGAATGAGCTAAAACGCCGGTCGGCTCATCTTTGAATCTGTCCCACTGTTTCAGAAAGTAGTCACGCACGTGGTAGCCAACGCGGTCAATAATGTGGCCGTGGGTGTAAGAGATTTCGTCAATGTGAGGCGCGTAAATGATCACTTCGCCGCCGCCGGCGATGGCGGGTTCCATCTTGTACATCCCCTTGGCCGCCGTCCAAATATCGTCGTACATCTCCGGCATCACCGACAACACTCGCTTAAAAGGTTTATCCACCCAAACGATGTGCAGCTTTGATGACAGATCAGTAGCGGCGTCATAAGCTTCTTCCGGCGTACCGATGTAAAGCCCCGCCAGGTCTTCTCCTTTCACTACCATACTAAAGCAGAGTTTGGGCAGGTCAATCATTGCTGCGGCTCTGTCAATTACCCGGCGCACCGGCGTGTATTTGGTCCCCATAATTTCGTAGCTGGTGATGATCGCTCCCAGCCAATGCGAAAAATTGATGACGTCCGCTCCGCTGATGCCGGGAAAGAAATATTTGTTGCCGCCGGAGAATCCTACCACTTCGTGGGGAAAAGTAGGTCCGCAGATGATGAGCTGATCGTAGTTGAAGATCAGTTTGTTGATGCGGATATTAACTTCTTCGCGCATTAAGCCGCCGGAAATCTCTTCTACTTCAGCAGGCGTGATTTTGCCCAGCGATACGAAGGTCTCCGGCAAATCCCAGCGATGGTTGAAAATGTTGACGCCGGCGTATTTGCCGCTGCGTTCATCCGGCGTTACGCCCACCAGTTTGTTGATGGCTTCTTCGTTCATCGGCTGGTGCGTTCCCAGGGCAATGAGATAATCGAGCGCCGCCGCCTTGTCGCCAAGGTATTCGTGAAAGAGGCGGAACATCTGGGGGATGGGCGCGGTGCGAGTGCTGTCCGGGATGAGAATGAGTACGCGCTTGTCTTCCAAATCGGCGGCGTCCAGCGCCTGCGACATCAGATCGCTAATTTCTTCCTCACTCAAAAATTGATTTTTATATCCTTGGCCGATGAGCATACTTAACCTCTCATAGAGATTGTATTAAAGCGTGGGTTGTTTAGATATTGACCAACTACATAAAGATTGGTATATTAACTCACAGGCATTACAGGAGTTTAACTTACTAACTGTAGAAAGGAGCCTCTTATGCCCCAAACAGTTACTTTGACCTTACCTGACGAGTTATATGAACCGATCCATCGTATTGCTCAAACCATCGCCCGCCCGCTGGAAACAGTTCTTGTTTCCGCTTTGCAAACATCTCTTCCTTCACTGAAAGGGCTGCCGTCAGACTTGATAGAAGATTTGGAAGCATTAGAAACACTGGATAGCCACACTCTAAGGCAAGTGTTATTAGAGATGGTGCCAAGCGATCAACAAGAGGCCTTAGAGGATTTGTTACAGAGAAATCAAGCTGGCGCGCTGACTGATATTGAACGAAATAGTTTAGATGCTCTGCAACGGGCAGCAGACCGCGTTATGTTACGTAAAGCGCGAGCTGCTGTTCTGCTTCGATTTCGAGGGCAACGTATTCCCACTCTGGTTGAATTACGCCAATTGACTATTGCTCCATAATGAGTCCAGCTAAATCTCACGTCCCGGCTGCCCTTAGAAAACGCGTTGCCCAACAGTCTCGTTATCGCTGCGGATATTGTTTGCGCAGCGAGGAACTGATGGGAATGACGATGACTTTGGATCACATCATTCCTGAAGCCGCCGGCGGTTTGACGGTACAGGAGAACTTGTGGTTGGCTTGCCGCCGGTGTAACGAATTCAAGGGAACGCAGACCCACGCTTATGATCCCCAAACAGGTGATAGAGTAGCGCTGTTCAATCCTCGATGGCAAGCATGGAATGAACACTTTGCCTGGAGTGGTGATGGTACTGAAATTCTTGGGTTGACCGCTTGCGGACGAGCAACAGTAATAGCGTTGCAAATGAACAACTCAGAAATTGTTGTCACCCGACGGTTGTGGGTCAGCGCCGGATGGTGGCCTCCGCAGGAATGATCAGGTTTAACCGCGAAAATCCTCGCAATCTGCCAAATTCTGACAGTAAGAAGCTCCTTATACCCCACTAAACGCTGAGAATCCTCCATCAATCGGCACAACTACGCCGCTCACAAAGGCCGACGCAGGCGAAAGAAGCCACAATACGGTCCCCAGTAAATCTTCAGGATTGCCAAAGCGTCCCATTGGCGTATGTTCAATGATGCTTTTGCCACGTTCGGTTAACTCGCCGGTCTCTTTGTCGGTCAGCAGGAAGCGATTTTGCTCGGTGAGGAAGAAGCCGGGGGCAATGGCGTTGACCCGGATATTAGGCGAATACTCTTGCGCCAGATGCACCGCCAGCCATTGGGTGAAGTTGCTGACGCCCGCTTTGGCGGCGGAATAGGCGGGGATGCGGGTTAATGGGCGAAAGGCGTTCATTGAAGAGATGTTCAAGATGTTTCCCTCTCCCTGTTTGGCCATAAGTTTGCCAAAGATTTGACTGGGCAGAATGGTTCCCAGAATGTTCAGGTCGAAGACAAAGCGCAGCGCGTCGGGGGGCAGGTCAAAGAAAGAGAGAGCCGGGCCGGTGGTGGCTTTGGGGCTGTTGCCGCCCGCCCCGTTGATCAAAATGTCTATGCGCCCAAACGCAGTCAGGATTTCTGCGGCAGATTTTTGCAGCATATTGGGATCGAGGACATCTGTAGCAACAACAATTCCTTTGCCGGCGCTTTTTTCCAGGCGCGGCATCAGACGTTCCGCCAATTCCGGGGCGCGGTCAAGAATGGCTACGTTGGCTCTGCACTCTGCCAGAGTGCAGGCGATTTCACCCCCCAAAATACCGGCTCCGCCGGTGATAGCAACGGTCTTTCCGCTGAAGTCGTATAGGGCTGTTAGTTGTTTGAGATTCATTTTTTCTCCTTCTCGGTTTTTAGCTTTCAGCTTTTAGCTGACTGCTGATAGCTGAAAGCTGACCGCTAAAAGCTTCTATGCAAAAGGCAACAGGTGGCGCACAAAGTGTTTTTCCAGACCGTTGCGGTAGTCGTCTTCGTATTTATCCAGCAGGGCGCGTAGCTCGCTGCCGTATTCGTCCAGGATGGAGCCGAAGGTAACGTGCATTACCTGCCGGGCGTCAAATTGCTCAAAAAGGGCGGGAAGATCGGCGTCGCGCAGGGCATCATCGGCGGGAACCCGGCTCAGTTGGGCGTCAATATAATAGGTTTTGCGGTCGGCTTCAAAGCGCTGTCGGGCCAGGTTCAGCATTTTGCGGAACAACGCCGCTTCTCTGTGCGCCACAACTCGTAGCGCTTCCAGGTAACTGGTCCCGGCCGTTTTTACGTGGACATAGCCGCGAGCGCGCTTGTTGATGGCGCCGTAGATGCTGAATTTGTCCGATCCGGTGTGAATGCTCAATTTGTAGGCGTTGAAAT
>DUEH01000054.1 GCA_011192195.1 Chloroflexota bacterium
CGAAGACGGGCAACGGGTAGACAACATCACCGCCTACGCCCTCAAACAATTTCAAGAGCATTACAAAAACAAAACCATCACCCGCCTAAACATCTTTCACTACGTCTACGCCGTCCTGCACCACCCCGCCTACCGGGAAAAATACAAAATCAACCTCAAGCGGGAATTTCCCCGCATCCCCTTTTATGAAGATTTTTGGCAATGGGCAAAATGGGGCAACGCCTTGATGGATTTGCACCTCAACTACGAAACGCTTGCCCCGTATCCCCTGCAACGAATTGATAAACCACCCAACCCCGATAAGCCGCCGGTTACGCCCAAAGCCAAACTCAAAGCCGATAAAACCGCCGGAACCATCGAACTGGACACCGTCACCACCTTAAAAGGCGTTCCCGCCGTCGCCTGGGATTATAAACTCGGCAACCGTTCCGCGCTGGAATGGGTATTGGACAGGCACAAAGAGCGCAAACCCCGCGATCCCACCATTCGGGAAAAATTCAACGCCTACCGCTTTGCCGATTACAAGGAACAGGTGATTGATTTACTGCAACGAGTTTGCGCCGTCAGCGTTGAAACAATGAAAATTATTGATGAGATGAGCGAAGATTAGCGTCAAAAAGGATTATTATGATTGAAGCAAAAGGCTTAACCAAAAAATTTGGCGACTTTACCGCCGTCAACCGGATTGACTTGTCGGTGGCAGAAGGGGAAGTTTTGGCCTTGTTGGGGCCAAATGGCGCGGGAAAAACAACAACAGTCAGAATGTTGGGGTCTATTTTACGTCCCACCGCCGGTTACGCCCGTATTGCCGGGCTGGATACGGTGACGCAGGCCGCAGAAATACGGCGTATCATCGGCTTGCTCACCGAGTTCCCCGGCCTGTACACGCGCATGAAGGGGCTGGAGTACCTTGATTTCTTTGGCGAATTGCAAGGCCTGCCTAAATCCATCAGACAGGAGCGCGCCGAAATGCTCTTGCGGCAGTTTGAACTATGGGACGCTCGCCACAAGCGACTGGGCGAATACTCCAAGGGGATGAAACAGAAACTCACGCTGGTCAGGGCAATGCTGCATGATCCCGCCGTATTATTTCTGGACGAACCGACCAGCAATATGGATCCCCAAAGCGCCAAACTGGTGCGCGACGCCATTTTGTCGCTGCGGCAAGAGAAGCGAACCATTGTTATTTGCACGCACAATTTACCGGAAGCGGAACTGCTGGCTGATCGAATTGCCATTATTCGGCAGGGCGAAATTATTGTCGAAGGTTCGCCGGCGGCCTTAAAAACGCGACTCCTGGGGCCGCCGATGATGGAGCTTCGTTTGGTGGAAACGCTAAACGGTCAACTGGAGGGCCTGGACGATCTGATAGAGATCACGTCTCGCGGGGAAGATTGGCTGCGCTACGTTACGCCTTTTCCGCAGCGAATAAATCCTCAGCTTTTGCAACTGATGGCCAGGCAAAACGTGCCGGTATTTACGCTCAATGAAGTGAGCCGCAGTCTGGAAGAAGTGTACCTGAAGATTGTAGAAGGGGAGGCCGTATAATGACAGTTCTTTCCACAAGTTTGCCCAGAGTAAAACGCAGCAGTCTGGCCAATGCGCTGGTCATTACGCGCCGGGAGATAAAAGATAATTTTAGAGATTGGCGCATTATGGCGCCCATCTTTATTTTGACCCTCATTTTTCCGGCGTTAATGAACTTCACCGCGCAAATAGCTATCAATTGGGTCACCAAGTATGATGCGGTCATTGTGGGCGAGCGGATGATTCCCTTTTTGTTGATGATTGTGGGCTTCTTCCCCATTTCCTTTTCGCTGGTCATTGCGCTGGAAACCTTTGCCGGCGAAAAGGAACGCAACAGCATAGAGCCGCTTCTTTCTATGCCGGTCACAGATTTAGAACTTTATGCCGGCAAAATGTTGGCCGCCTTGTTTGTGCCGCTGACGGCAAGTTATTTTGGAATTGCCGTCTATCTGGTGGGTTTGTACTTTAGCATCGGCTGGACGCCCGATTTTTGGCTTTTGACGCAAATGCTTTTACTCACTACCGCCAAAGGGCTGGTAATGGTCTCCGGGGCGGTGGTTGTTTCCAGCCAAACCACCAGCGTGCGGGCGGCCAATCTTTTAGCCAGTTTTATCATTGTGCCAATGACTTTATTGCTTCAGGCAGAGGCGATTTTACTGTTTTGGGGGAATTATGGCGTCATCTGGCTCATCATTTTAGCGTTATTGGTGGTTGATCTTATTCTGGTGCGGATGGGGGTGCGAATTTTTAATCGGGAAGAAATTTTATCAAATGAGATGGATACGCTCAACCCAAGTACTATTTGGCGAGATTTCAAAGGCTGTTTTTTGCGTCCGCCGCAGCAGGCGCTCAAGCAAGACGCGCCCTTGCCTCGCCTCAATCCACTGAATATCTGGCGCAATGACATTCCCTACCTGATGAAGATTTACCGGCTGCCATTGGCGGTGGTACTTGGTTTTTGGGTTGTTGCTATAGCGGCGGGAACGCTGACGGCTCCCTTGTATCCGCTGCCGCCCGGTATGCTGGATTTGAATGATATTTCGATGGGGGCGTTTAAGGATGTGGATCGTTTTAGCGTGCTGCCGGGGTTAGGCGCGGGGGGGATTTTTATGCACAACGTGCGGGCGCTGATTGTGTCGGTGATGTTGGGGGTTTTCTCGTTTGGCTCATTGGCGCTGATCATTTTTATGCTGCCAATGCTGCTGGTGGGGTATTTTGCGGGCGCTGTTAATTTAATGGGCTATAATGCGTGGCTGTTTCTGGCGGCTTTTGTCTTGCCTCACGGCATTTTTGAAGTGCCTGCCGCCGTTATTAGCATTACCTTTACCTTAAGAATTGGCGCGGCTTTGGTTTCGCCGCCAAAAGGCTTGGATGTGGGGCAAGGATTTTTGTGGACTCTGGCTAATTTTAGCAAAATCTTCCTGTTTCTTGTCATCCCTTTATTACTGGCAGCGGCGTTTGTAGAGGCAGAAATTACGCCGCTGATAGTGCATTGGGTTTACGCGTACTAAAGTCCTTTACCCTGATCGCGCTTCCCTCTCTTTCTGTTTGTTACGCTTTGCGGGGCGGCAGGTGGCGTGCAAGTAGGCAAACTCTCCTCTGGGAGGCATTAACTCCGAGACATTTACAATTTCATACTTGTCTTTACCCAATGTCAATGTATCGCCCGATTTGGGTTCTTTCTTTAGATTTTGAATACCGCCAATGTCTTTGCGACCAGGCACTACAATGCTTACTTTGAAATATGTAGCCACGATTGAACTCCTTGTGAAATAGCTATCAGTTTTCAGCTATCAGCTATCAGCAGTCAGCTTTCAGCTAAAAACTACAACATCTGATAAGCCAATATCTGAAAGCTGAAAATTAACTCACTACCGTATACCCTCTGGATTTGCCAGCAGTTTCAGCTCCCGGGACCGCCGACCACTGACCGTTGACCGCCGAAATTTATCAAAATCGCGCTTTTACGACGGTCAGCGGTCTGCCGTCGGCGGTCATATCGGGTGCAAATGGACTTCTGAGGGAAGCAATTCTGTCAAATTTAAAGGGTATACGGTAGTGAAAAAATTAAATCAAATTTCTGTAGCGCAACTTGAAGGACAGGTCTACAGCGATGTTTCGCATAACTTTAAAGCCTAAATTTGTGTCTGTTTCGCATAACTCCAGGAAATTTGAGCAGTTCACAGCCAAAAGTTTTGTGTCTGTGACCGCCTTAACGGTGGCGGATCGAGCGCCACTGTCTACCAACCCCATTTCGCCAAAACTTTGACCGGTTCCCAAGGTAACAACAACCGAATCTACCAACTCTTGAGCGTCATTGTTTGCAGCGGTGATGATCTCTACCGTGCCATCTTGAATGAAATAAAAGTTATTCGGGGATGAATTTCGTTCGATGATGGTCTCATCGCTTTTATATGCCTCTGAGTTGCACAAGGATGCAACCTTGCTCAACATCTCATCGGACAGGCCAATAAACATTTCTACACGTTTTAAGAATAACTTTATGTCTGACATTTTGCCTCCATTAAGGAAATTGAATTATCGCAGTTTTCCAAAAGCAACACATAACGTCCGGACCGCCAAGCGAGACGAATGACGGAGGACGAATTACTTGTACAGGTAATATTTTTCGTCCTTTGTCTTTCGTCATCCGTCGTCTTGTGCGTGACTTTTGGAAAACTGCAAATTATCTGTGTTTTATGCGCGCGGCGACGGGATATGAAACTGACGCGCCTGCGCATCTAATCTGGCCATCAGGCGAGCCAGGTGTTGAGACAGGCTTGCTACCTGTTTCGCCAGGTTTTCTACTTCGTGTTTTTGTTGGACAATCTCTTTCTGCTGCAACCGAATGAATTGAACCATCGCTTTGGCGCTGCCTCTGGCTTCTGTGGTCAGAGCCGTTTGATGGGTGAGTAATTCACTGCACCTGGCGGCCTCTTGTTTCCATTTTTCTGTGTTTTGTTGTTGTTTCTCCAGTTGCCGGCTTAAATCCTTCAGAGTATCTGTAAGGCGCGCATCTTGCTGCGGAGGGTCTGCTTTGGCCGGGGTGTCAATAGTGGCTTCCAATTCAGCAATTTTTTCTTGCATCGCCCGAGCTTGTTGTTGCAAAACTTTTTCTGTCTTGCCGGAAGCGTGTTCTTTTAAAGCGACAACAGCGCGTTCCAGCGCCGCTTCCACATCGTCAACTTGAAAAGGCTTGATCAAATAGTCTTTTGCCCCTAACCTGAAGGCTTTGATAGCCGTTTCTTCTGAGCCGTGAAAAGTCATCACAATGGCCGGAATGGTTGAACCGCGATCTTGCAAATCGGCTAAAATATCCAGGCCGCGCATTTTAGGCAATTTCAGGTCGGTGATGATGATGTCCGGGGTTTCTTCCAGCGCTTTACGCAGACCGGTTTCTCCGTCCATTGCGGTAATAACGTCAAAGCCCTTTGGTTTGAGAATATTGTTCGCCAAAAAGACAATATTTTCTCGACGGTCTTCAATGATCAATACTTTCAGTCCGCTATACACCCAGGTATCTCCAGAAGTAACTTGCCATAAAATCGTAAACTCACTACCGTATACCCTTTAAATTTGACAGAATTGTTTTCTTCAGAAGTCCATTTGCACCCGATATGACCGCCGACGGCAGACCGCTGACCGTCGTAAAAGCGCGATTTTGATGAATTTCGGCGGTCAACGGTCAATGGTCGGCGGTCCCGGGAGCTGAAACTGCTGTCAAATCCAGAGGGTATACGGTAGTGAGGTTTCTATTCTCCGTTGAGACTTAGATTTGACCCATTCAGCGGAGGGGGGCGGCAGCATTTCCGGTGGTTCTTTCTCTTGCGGATACCAACCGGGGTGGGTCAGGCGAAGTTCCTGTCCTTCGAATGATTATCGCCACCGATCCCCACCCACATACGCCGCCAACTCCGGCCCCTGGAGTTCTGAGCTTTGGTTCCCTGTTCGGACGTAGAGTTTGTCATCAACACAGGCAGACTCGTCGCCGGGCTGAACCCGGATGCGGCAGATAGTTTTGCCCTCGATGGTGTGGGGAGTGATGTGGAAAAACCGGAAGGCGTTGGCTATGGTCAGCTTGATACTATAGGAATTTTCTTTTTGAGGAGTGATTTGACATGAACGGTCAAGAGTGAGTAAGATGGAGGGATGGAGAAAGAAGAAAGTGGACGAAAACAGAAAAATATCTTCAAGCAGATATTTCAGGATGGATGGGAGGATTTCAAAAAAGAGTATTCGAGATATGAAGGGGGGGATGAGGTCGTCCAGAAGATGTTGGGTTGTGGTGAATTTGAGAACGGATATGCGGAGTACATCTGTCCGGGATGCTTGAAAGAAAAGAGGGTAGCGTTTAGTTGCAAGAGCAGTTTTTGTTTATCGTGTGCAAAGAGCTATACGAGCAACTTTGTGGAAACGGCGCAGAATATGCTGCATGAAGGGGTGAAATATCGGCATCTGGTGTTAACGGTGCCGGAGGCGTTGCGGGTATGGTTTTATCGGTATCCGTCAGAGATGTATGATGGTTTGATAAAACTGGCCGCACCGATGATGAACGATGCGGTGAGTACGGCGAAGGGGGGAAAAATAGAGATGGGTTACATAGTGGTGTTGCAGACGGCGGGAAGAGGGGCGAATTACAATCCGCATCTGCACATCATAATGACAGATGGTGGTCTGGATGAAGAAGGGGAATGGCAAAAGTTAGGCTACATACCGTACACAATATTGCACAAGAAGTGGCAGTACTATCTATTGGGGATGGTGAAAGAGGCGCTAGGGGAGAAAGAGGAGGTAGTGAGGTTGGTAGATGAGATGTAGAAGAAGTATCCGAAAGGATTGGCGGCGCATTTGAAAGAAAAGGCGGTGCCGAAGGTGGAGGGGCTGGCGAGGTATGTGGCGAAATATGTAGTCAGCCCGCCGATGGCCTTGTCGCGGATCATCAGCTATGACCAGGAGAGGGGGAAGGTAAAGTATTGGTATGAAGACCATCAAAAAGGAAAACAGGAAGTGGAGGTCAGCCGAGAGCAGTTTACAGGACGGATGGTGCAGCACATCTTGCCGAAAGGGTTTAAGAGAGTAAGGTATTATGGACTGCAAGCGACGTGCAAGTTGAAGAAGGTGGCGGCGATATTAAAGCAGGCGCTTAAGGGAGCAGTACAGGGAGTGTTGAATTGGTTTGAAAAAGAAGTGGGGTCAACGGTAGTGAAGTTGAAATATCGGGAACGGATGAAGAGAGGGTATGGTAAAGACCCGTTGCAATGTGAAGAGTGTGGGGAGGAGATGTGGTTATGGCGCGTTTGGCATCCCGAGTATGGGGTAATCTATGATGAGAGTGAGGCTATCAAAGCAGGTAAGTATGAGCCGCCTGATGATGAGGGAAGCAAGGCGTTGGACAAACAAGAACAGGTTGTACAACCCTCTTTGTTTGATATACCATTCCCTATTGGTTACGCCTGAGCAAAAGTCCCCGAAGGGGTAAATATAGCGCTGCAGGCTCAAAATTCAACAGGGGCAGCACGGATATTTTTATCCGCAACAGCTTGGAGGGATTTTTGCGTGGCAGCGCGGAGGGGACCCGTTTTCCTGTTCCCAAACTCTGTTTGGGAACAAGAAAACGGGACAGGGCGTTTACCTTATCTGAATATCGCCGGAACTTTGGTCAATGCTCAGTTCGATGTAGTTGTCTGCGTCCTGGAAGTTGTCGCTTAGCCAGATGTGGGTATCGCGATCTCTATCGCCGGTCTGGTGAAAACGAGAGCCGGGGCGGAATGAACCGGAGCCTTCGTCTATAATGAGTTTGGCTTCCATTTGAGGGGGGAGGGTGAGATTGATGAAGCCGGAGCCGCCGTCAATAAAGCCGCGTATCTGACCGGAGTTGGGTAGAATGATGTCCATCGGGCCGGAACCGGCGTCAACGGTTAATGTGTTGATCTTCAAGTCTTCCAGATTATAATTTCCGGAACCTGAGCCGGCGTCCAGTTCCAGATTTAGGGCCACACGAGGGTGAAGGCCGACCGTCCAGCTTTCCTTTTGCTCGTTGGAACTGCCTGTAGTGATGAAGAATTGCTCAATCCGGCTGTCGAGTTTGATGTCGGCGTGACTGCCCTGCTTTTCGGTGTCAAAGTAAAGATTGCCGTAGTAATTGATGTCCCCTTCGATTAGATCATTGGAATCAGAGAGGGAGTACAGGTTTGCCGGGCTGCTGGGCCAATCAATGAAGACATCTGCGCTTTCCACATTTTGGCGAGGATAGCGGATAGTTTCGTGTTGCAGATTGCCCAAGTCAATGTGTTTTGTCATATCCGGCATACCCTGCGCAAAGAAGATAAAGGCCAGCGCGCCGCCAATGAGCAGAATAGCCACCAGCGAAGTAATGATCGAGCCGATGGCCGATTTTCTGCCCAGAAGGATATCCAGTCCCATAATGACCAGTATCAAGGGCCAGAAGCGCCAAAGCAGGCTCAGGGAATTGGGAGGTAAAATCCCCAAATTTGAAAGCAGTAGAATACCACCAACGGTGATGAGAAACAGGGGCCAAAATAGCGATGGCCTTTGCCGGTGTGAATGTTTGCCCATAATTGCCTCAAAATTCAAAATGCAAAGTTAAAAATGCAAAGTGCAAAGTGCAAAACGGTAGACGGTAGACGGTAGACGGTAGACGGTAGACGGTAGACGGGGTTAAAAACTCGAAACTAGAAACTCGAAACTCGAAACTCGAAACTCGAAACTCGAAACTCGAAACTCGAAACTCGAAACTCTATACGGGTTTTCAGCGGCAAAGTTGCATAAGCGCGGTATACGCCGGTCTGGGCGTGCGATCCGGGTTCAGCGCCGCGTACCACCTCATTTGCTGCTGGGCTTTGTACCAGGGGGCCAGACTGAAATCAAGATTGAAAAGGAACGCAGCTTCCACCCAGGGCCATTCGGTCTCGATTTTTTCGTAGGCGCGTTGAATGTATTGCGCTTGTTCCAACTCAGTGACGCCTTGATTGTGGTATTCGCCCAGGTCCCAATGGGTTTTCAGGCTCCAGCCCATTTCGGTGATCCAGATGGGCGTATCCGCGTCGTCATAATTCAGCATAATCTGGCGCTGTTTGGCGACTCTGCTGAAGGTGATGTCGGTGGGGCTGTCGAAATCGGGGGGGAGGTCCCGGCTGTAGATGTGGCTTCCCAGCGCATCGAAGCTGCCTTTTGCTCCGGCGCGGTACATCCCTTCGACAAAGTCCAGGTCGCCCAACGCTTCCGGCGGATTGCCGTCGCCGGTGGGGGCAGGCCCCGCGCTGATGACCAGGGCCGTCGGGTCCTCCGCTTTAATGGCTTGATAAGCCGCCTTGAGCAGTTCAGTGTATTCCGCCGGATTGGGGTTGCGATGCCCCCACTCGTAGTTGAGGTTCGGTTCGTTCCAGATTTCGTAGGCAATGACCCGCCCCCGGTAGCGGCGCGTCAATTCGCGCATAAAGCGGCCAAAGTCCTCCAGATTGACGGCGGGATGTCCCAGACTGGTATCCGGGGGACGCGCCCATTCCGGCGTGCCGTGAACGCGCAGCAGCGCGTCTGCGCCTGCCCCTTCGACGGCGTGAAGCACGTTATCCGGGTCCACCCAGCGATACTCGCCCGGCGTCGCTTCGATGGTTGCCCAATTGACATACCCTTTGATGGCGTTGAAGCCGATGTCTTGAATGAGGTAGGCGTTGGCTAGGTCGGCCAGGTTGACGCCGTATACGAATGGGCGAATTTGCGAATTTGCGAATGGCGAATTTTTGTTATCCGTAAATTCGACATTCGCCCATTCGCCCATTCGCCCATACAAAGCTGGAAAATCATCCCAGGCGGGGTTATCGGTGAGTTGAGAGACCTGACCGCTTTCAAGGTTCAGGGCCATCAAATCGTGATTGCGGTTTTTTCTGCCGGTGAAGAGAAGCCACTTGCCATCTGAAGACCAGTTGAGCGAGCCAATCCAGGCGGTATCGGTGTAACGTTTTTGTAGCTCTTGCGTTTCTATGTTGAGGGTGTAGATGTCAATGGCTGCGCTGTTCTGCCAGCCGATGAAGGCGATTTCTTCGCCGCCGGGACTCCAGACCGGGTTTGTCCCGTTCAAATCGGAGGGGAGCAGCGGCAAAACGCTGTTTTGCGTCTTCAGGTTCAACAGGTAAATTTCTTCTCGACCATTGATAATAGAAGCCAGCGCAATCTTCTCCCCATCCGGCGACCAACCGGGCAGTTTATCTGGATGTTCGTTGAATGTGAGTTGTGTTGCTGTGAGGCTGCCGCAGGTGGCCTGAATGAAGACTTCGGCGTCGCCGTCTCGCTCTGAGATGAAGACGATCTGCTTTCCGTCCGGCGACCAGGATGGCGAGTAGTCCCAGGCCGAATTCTGGCTTAAGTTGCGTGGGGCGCTCCCGTCGCTGTTCATCAGCCACACATCTGATTGCCCGTCGCGGTGACTGGTGAAGACAATCTGCGCTCCATCCGGCGACCATTTTGGCGACCAATCGCCGTTTGGGGTGTTGGTGAGGTTAGTGAGCGCGCCGCGCTCATCCAGCGTAAAAATGTCGCCGTTACCCGCTCGGTCGGAGGCAAAGGTCAGTTTTTGCTGAGGTTTTGTGGGAAGGGTGCAGCCAGGCAAGATGAGCAATAAGCTAATGAGGAGAGGGAGCAGTTTGTGAGGCATCATTTGCCTGGATTTGAAGCAGGTTGCGATACTTCTAACATTTCTGGTATTATCTAATGATTGGACTTTGGAAAGAATAATTTATCACCGTGGATTGAAATGACCCAAAAGGATACCAAAATTCGTCAAATGAAAACCTTTTTAGTCGACGGAGACGGATTTTGATAATAACTTGGGAGTCTGAGCAAAGCAACTTGTTGCTCAATCCCTCAAGTTATTATTCTGCACTGGCTGAGTTACTTCAAATTTTGTTGTTTTCGGTAGTGTCAAATAAAGTGTGTAAACGCGGTGTCTCCATCTAGCGAATTTGTGTACAAATCAGCCGTAGTCGTGAGTGTGGGCAATGTGGGTAACTCGCAGAGCTATCCACATTGTCCACACGTTTTTGTTAGACCGGGCAGCGCTCATCGAAGCGAATGGCAAACCGGTCAATATGATCATCCACCCTGAACACTGGGTCATAAAGAAACGCTAATCCTTCCTTGTCTCCCCCTCACCTTGTGTCACCTTGTCATATTGCTCAACACCCACGCCGCCGTATGCAAAGCGGAAATTAGAATGATCAGCAGCGTTGCTTGAGCCAGCGCTGCTTTTTCTTTGAGCGCCCGAATTAGCAACAGCGCGGCCAACACCGAATACACAAACGCTGCCGGGCTGAACAGGTCCCAATCTTTTCGCATCCCGTAGTCTGCGTTCCAAACCCAGGTGAAGAGAAGGTACATTGCGCTGGCAACAGCTAGAAAGCGAACAAAGGCAGAAGGATGAGGGATGAAGGATGAAATTTTATCTTCACCCTTCATCCTTCCGCCTTCTGCCTTTATCGCCCCTCCTCCTATGATTAGCGTAATTAGCCCAAACACTAAAATCAAAACGTGCAGATTTGCCCAATCCACAAAGTGAGGCAGCGAAAACATAGTGTACTGCTGCCACTGGTTGGGCGCATCCAGCGTTAAAGGCACAAACCAAATGTGGTCTCCGCCGCCGGGGCGATCATCGCCCAGAAAAGCCTGTAAGCCGTGATCGCCCAACTCCATCAGCGTCAGCGCGCTGCTGGCAACAATCAGCGGTGGCAGCAATAAGTCAAGCAGCAATTTGGGCAGCGCTGCGTCGCTGCGATAGACGCGCCAACTCAGATACAGCGCGGCGGGCCACAAAATCACCGTTGAAGGGTGAAAAGCGTTGGTCAACGATAGCGCCAGTATCGCGCTCCACAGCGGCGCTTCATTGCGCAGGACTTTCAAGCTTAACCACAAAAATATGATAATACCCAGCGAAATGATGGTGTAGTTTTCTACGTAGCCAAAAAAGAGCTGCATCGAGCCGCTGGTCAACACAAATCCGGCAATTAGCGCCCGTTCCAGCGTGTTTTGGCCCAAATCTTGCGCCAGCCGCAGGGTAACGTACACAAAGACGCCCCCGCACAGCGCGCTGACCAGCGCGTAAACTGTGTCAACGCCCGCGCCAAAATAAGGATCGACGACCAGCGCCCATAGTCGCTGATGCAGGAAGACGGTGAAAGGCGCTTGCCAGTTGTAAATCACCGTCAGATCCGGGTGAGCCAGGCCGATGACCAAAATTTGGGCGTCGCCCCAGTTGAGATGGCGGATGCGGAAGAGCCAAAAAAGAGGCAGGGAGAAAATCGCCAGCGCCGAAAACCAGCGCCGGGGATACGCTTTACCGGGGATTGCCACCCACAATTGGCTGATTATTTGCTGAACGCGCGTGTTTAGGCCCGGGACAGTCAGTAGCGCCGCCAAACCTGCCAGCAGCGCGCCCAACCAGAGCGGCAAAACCGTGTACGGCCACACACTCCAGAACGTATCTTCCGGTAAAGCATAAGCTAATAAGTGAAGCCCCAGCGCCAGCAGGGCGTAAATGCGAATAAAAATCATAGCGAGTTACGAATGACGAGTTACGAATGACGAGTTACGAATGACGAGTTACGAATGACGAGTTACGAATGACGAGTTGCTTTTTGTTTGGCTCTTAAAGTTTTGAGGGAGGAAACTGTCATAGCGATAATCTCATTTGTTTCTGGCATTAAATCGGCCAGTCTGGCTTCTGCTACCAGATGTGCTTCTATCAACAGTTCAAGCCAGTACAGTGTTTCGTCTGCCTCTTCTTCTACAATTTTCAACTTGTTAATCATATCGGCGGTTGATTTTGCTCGTACCGCTGCTCGATAATTTGCGCCGACAGACGTAGCGGAACGAAGAATCTGTTTGGCAATTATGTCTGCTGTCCGGGAATTCGGCAACGCTTCATTCGTAACTCGTAATTCGTAATTCGTAATTCGTCATTTGAGTTATTGTTGCCAAAAGGCCACGTAAGCTACGCCGCGTCCGTCCAGTTCAATGTCCAGACTGGCGGGGATGCCTGCGGGCTGAATGTGGTATTTGGCGGGCCACAAGCCGCCAATTTCGCAGACGCCGGGGCCTAGCTCCGGCTTGCTGCCGGTGATACATTCTAGCTGCGTCCCTTGGCTGCTAATACTTACCTTCAGATTATCCCGCCCACCCACTTCAATGGTGAGAATAGACCACGCGCCGCCGCCCGGTTGGCTGCCGCTGGTGTTGCTGATGATGGCGGCTGTCCATTGGCCCGGTTTTGGGGTTGAAGTAGGCGTGGGAGCGGGTTGGTAGTTGAATTGCACCAGCATAAAATGTTCCGCTTCCAGATCGACGCTTGTTTCGCCCAGGCCAACAAGTTCGATAATATAGGTTCCGGGGGACAATCCGGCAAATTCTACTGCGCCGTCGCCGTATTCCGCTTTTGCGCCGGTTAGCCCTTCTGTCTGCCAACCGCCGCTTTTGATAATCACCGGATGATTGCCCAGCG
This sequence comes from Chloroflexota bacterium, assembly GCA_011192195.1. Taxonomy (GTDB): domain Bacteria; phylum Chloroflexota; class Anaerolineae; order 4572-78; family 4572-78; genus DUEH01. Next base: position 13,037 of record DUEH01000054.1, read on the forward strand.
GCGCGCGAACAATGAGCGTTTGACCGGGATGCGCAAAGTTTTGCGCTACTTCGCCAATCCAGGCCATTGCCGGGGTGGGGGTGGACGTGGGCGGCGGCGTGGCGGTGGCTGTTGGCGTGGCCGATGCGGGCGCGGGCGTGATCGTTGGTCTGCGGGTAGGCGTGGGCGGCGATGTGGCGGTGGCGCTTGGCGTTGCTTTTACTACACCCATTCCCCTCTGCGTTTTGCGCGGAATGGCGCCTTGCCCAATGATGGCCGTGGCGACGGGCGCGTTTTGGGCGACAATCTCTTGACTGAAGGTGATTGTTGCCTCTCCTGCACCGTCCACGTACAAACTGTACTGACTGTCAAGATTGGGCAAGGCGACAGTGTATACGCCCGCCTTTAGTCCGGCAAAGCGGCATTGGTAAGCGACATTTGTTTTACAGGTCTGCGTTTGCCCGCGACTATCGGCAAGGGTGACGTTTTGCCCCCGCTGACGCTTAACCAAAATAGTGATGGTTGAATCGGCTTGGTGGCCGGGGATAGCGCGATTGGTGTTCTGCGTCAGCGAAGCCATCCACGCTTTGCGCGGCGTGGCGGTGGCAGTGGGGGTAGCCGTGGGCGGGCGAGGCGTGAAGGTTGGCGTGGGTGTAGGCGGGACAATTTGCCGAAATTCTACCCAGGTGGTGGTGTTTACGGCTAAATTTACCGTTAAGCTGGCAAAAATACCGTGCGGGGTGATAATGTACTGCCCCGGCGACAGTCCGGCAAATTCCAGTTCGTCGGCGGCCAGGTCTTGCGGTTTGCTGCCGGTAACGCCCTGCCCCACAAAATCGGTGACGGTGGCAATGTCTACCGGCAGGCCGGTCATCCCCTTTACTTTTACGCGCAGCAGCGCTCCGGCTATGGAAGGCCCTTCGGCGGTGTTTGTTACAACGCCTTCCCACTGCATTCCGCCAATGGGCGTGGGCGCAGGGGAAGGGATGACGGCGGATGCGCTGATGCTTGCTGTTGCCGCAAACGCGGCCAGGGTTGGCGGCGGGGAGGCGGTAGATGTGGCGGTGTTGTGTTGAATGGTGTCGCCGGTGGATTGGGCTAAAAT
>DUEH01000055.1 GCA_011192195.1 Chloroflexota bacterium
GAACGCTTGTGGTGATACTCATCTCTGCTCATTGTTTTGGTGGATTTTTGAGCAGTAGTTTATTACCTTAAATCGTATTTATTAAATTTAGCAACGTGCCAAAGTGTCGCGGCTTAAGTGGATAGCCGAGTTTGGGAACGAGATTCGCCCTTCATCCTTCATCCTTTGTTTCAGTCCACCTGATCAGGGCTAAGGTGAGAGCCTTTTGCTACATAGCCTTCCGGTTTTTTCACCAGAAACGGCCCCATTACCAGTTGGTCAATGTCTGAGGCGGCAAAGGTGTTGAGCGCTTCGGTGGGGGTGTTGACAATGGGTTCGCCGCGCAGGTTGAAGGAAGTGTTGAGCAGAACCGGCACGCCGGTGGCTTCATCGAATTTTTTGATCAGGTTGTAGTAGCCGGAATTCCATTCTTCACGCGCGCTTTGCAGGCGTCCGGTTCCGTTGTGGCAAACGGCCTGAATTTTGTCTTGCTTGTCTTCCGGGATGCCGGAGACCATCAGCATATAGCGGGGCGGGTACTGTTTGTCAAGGTTGGGGGAGTTGAAATATTCGTGGGCGCGGTCTTCCATCACTACCGGCGCAAAGGGGCGGAAAGGTTCGCGGAATTTGATTTTGGTGTTGACAATCTCTTTCATCTCATCCCGGCGCGGGTCGGCCATAATAGAACGATGCCCCAGCGCGCGCGGTCCCCACTCAAAGCGTCCGCGATACCAGGCAATCACTTTGCTTTGCAGGATAGTGTCCACTGCCTGATCCAGCAATTTATCATCATTGTCAAATTCTTCATACTCAAAACCGGCTTTTTTGATTGCCGTCAGCATTCTGCTTTGGGGGTGTTCCTGGCCCCAGTAGGCGTGTTCCATGGTGAATTTGCGCGGATGCCCAAAGATGACGTGGTAGGCGTAAAGGGCGGCGCCAATAGCGCCACCGGCGTCGCCGGCTGCGGGTTGAATGAAGACGTTTTCAAAAGGGCCTTCGCGGATAATGCGGCCATTGGCCACGCTATTCAGCGCTACGCCGCCAGCCATCACCAGGTTTTTGGAGCCGCCGCTTTCTCGATGGGCGGCGTGGGTCATCTTCAGGATGATCTCTTCGGTCACTCGCTGGATGCTGGCGGCAATATCGGCGTATTTTTGGTTTTGAAGGGCGGTGCGGTCATCCCAATCGGGGTGGTTTTTGGTGGGATGCGTGGTAGCCGAGAAAAATTCAGATTCCGGCATGCGGCGCGGGCCAAAGATGCCTTCAAATTTGCTATTGAAGGTGTTTTGCGTGGAGTAGTGAAAGCTAAAGTAGTCCATATTCAGGCTTAGGCCGCCATCGCTGTCTACATTGACTACTTTGTACACTTCGTCCATATATTTTGGCTGACCGTAGGGAGCCATTCCCATTACTTTGTATTCGCCGTTGTTTACCCTGAAGCCAAGATAGGCGGTAAAGGCGGAGTAGAGCAACCCCAAAGAATGAGGAAAGCGTAATTCGCGGGTGAGGTCAATGTTATTGACGCCGCTGCCGTTCCAGTTAGCTGTGGCTTTGCCAATGGAGGCGGTAGTCCATTCCCCAACGCCGTCAATGGTCAGTACGGCGGCGTCCTGATAAGGGGCGCAGAACATTGCGCTGGCGGCGTGAGTAAGGTGATGCTCTACGAAGAGGATTTTTTTGGTGGGGACGCCAATTTTGGTTTGCAGATGACTTTTTATCCACAGTTTTTCATCAAACCAGGTGACCATTGATTCGCGAAATACGCCCCAGGATTTAGGGAATGTACTCAGGGTGGTCTGCAAAATACGCTCGAATTTGACCAGCGGTTTTTCATAGAAAACCACGTAATCCAGATCATCGGCGCTGAGATTGGCCTGTTTCAGGCAAAACTCAATGGCTCGTTGAGGAAAACTGTGATCGTGTTTTTTGCGGGTAAAGCGTTCTTCTTCAGCCGCTGCAATTAAGTTGCCGTCCATTATCAGGGCGGCGGCGGCGTCGTGATAGTAGCAGGATACGCCCAGTATATTCATTAAAATTGCCTCTGTAAGTCTTCAAGGGTTTTGTCGCCGGTGGGGCGGGGTCGCCATAGCTTGTCCGGCCGGGTTTTAATTGCCAGGGGGTCGCTGAACAGGCGCACGCCAATACCAAAGGGTAGAAAAACGGTGAAGTAGAAGATAGTTAGCAGCACTCGCGCCAGCCAATCGCCCAGAAATTGACCGAATGCCTTCCAGTTTTGCCAGAAATTTTTGATGAGCAGTATTGCCGCGCCAATGAAGAGGACGCTTAAAATGCCGCGCAGCGAGCGAATATAAATGAGTTGCGCGGGCATAGCCGTTGCGCCGCCGCTTAGCAGAATGAACAGATTCCACATTCCTCTCAGGGAACTGAGCAGGGTGAGAATAGCCATCATCACTGCGCCGTACAGCGGATGTTTGTGTTCCCACTTACCGGCTAAAAAGCCGAACAGAATGGCCAACGCGCCGTATAGCGCGGGCGTCAGCGCCCACAGGTTTGCCGGTTGGCTGGCGGTGTAGTTCCACGCGCCCAACAGGGTCAGAATGATGCCGAATAGAATTGTGAGTAGTTTCATAGATTTTTTACCGAATGACGAATGACGAGCGACGAGTTACGAATGACAAATGATGAACGACAAATTTCATCCTTTTGCCTTCCGCCTTCGTCCTTTAAAATAGCGTATAAATGAAGGGCGCTATGCCGGAGGAAGAGGCAAAAATCAGCAAAAAGCCCATCAATAACAACACAACAACCATTGGAATCAGCCACCATAGTTTGCGTTGCCACAGAAATACCAGCACTTCCCCAATGACGCCGGTGTTGGTTGCCATTCCTTTGAAAAAATCTTTCATTTAATAAATTCTCCATTTTGAATTTTACATTTTGAATTTTACACTTCAATAACCCCTTTGGTGCTGGGGACTTGTCCCGCCAGTTGGGGGTCAATGGCTACGGCCTGGTTGAGGGCGCGGGCAAAGGCTTTGAAAAGCGCTTCGGCGCGATGGTGATCATCTTTTCCTGCCAGCAGTCGGGCGTGAAGGTTCAGCTTGGCGGCGTGGGCCAGACTTTCGAAGAAGTGGGGGATAAGGCTGGTTCCCAGTTGGCCGATGCGTTCCGCGTCAAATTGTCCATCGAAGACAAAATAGCCTCGCCCGCCGATGTCTACGGCTGCCAGCGCCAGACTTTCGTCCATTGGCGCAATGGCGTGCCCCATACGGGCGATGCCGCTGCGGTCTCCCAGCGCGTCGCTGAGGGCGCGGCCCAGAGTGATGCCTACGTCTTCAACGGTGTGATGTTCGTCAATGTGCAGGTCTCCAAGGCCTTTGATGCGCAGGTCAAAGCGCGCGTGTTTTGCCAGCGCGTGGAGCATGTGGTCCAAAAAGCCCACGCCGGTATCAATTTCTGCCTGCCCGCTGCCGTCCAGCGTCAGGTTGACGGTGATGTCGGTTTCATTGGTTTTGCGGTGGATGCTTGCTTGACGCATTGTGTGTTCCTGCTTTGTTCGTTTGAATGTTTCCCAGTCCAGATCAAGTTGACGAATGATGTGGCGCAGCGTGCCCATTTTTAAATCTTTGCCGCCCCAATCCGGCACAGGCGCAATCCTCCCGTTAGATGGGTTGTACCATTTTCGATGTGACCCGCCGCCCCTTCGCGGAAGTTCTCGGCATCCCATTCTTTTGAGCTTTTTAGCTGCCTCACGATATTTCATAGCGCAGGAACCGGAACGAGCGTTTCTGTCCACAGCATTGTATCTGATTGCAACGGGTGAAGGATTGTCGGAAGCGGTCTGTTCAAGTCTTCATAAGCTTCTATGATTGCCGCCAGAGCGTCTGATACATTGGCGGTTACATCTTCGAATGTGTCCGCTTCGGTAATCAATTCTGGCAGCAGGGGACAGGTAATGGTGTAGCCGCCTTCCGGTTGCGGTTCCAATATCAGAGGGAGTTTGTAGATATTTTGCATAAATTTAACTCCTGAAAATAATATTCGGCAGCCGATCCGGATGGCTCAAAATAATATCTGCGCCAAGTTCCTCAAAGCGTTGGACCAGGGCTTCTTTGTCTTGAGCGGGAGCCAGACAGCCGATGGACAGGAAGGGTACAACCTGATTAGCGGCTTTGGCGGCGCGAATGTCGTCGGGCGTATCGCCGATGTAGGCGCTGCGGGCGGGGGTGGGATGCAGGCGGCGGGCGGCTTCCAGCAGCGACCAGGGATTGGGCTTCCCTTTTGCTTCGGCGGCGCTCACATCATCATTCGTGACCAGAGAGTGAAAGTAATCGCTAATGCCCAGATTGCGCAGGGCGTATTCCGCTTCGGCCCGGGGGCGTCCGGTGGCAATGCCCAGTTGTAATTCTTCGGCCAGTTCTCTCAGAATTGCCGGACTGATGAACAGGCTCTCTTGCTTGATAAGGCCGTCGCTTTGGATGACAACCGGCTTTTCTTCATAAATTTCTTCAAATAATTCTTGCCCCAAATACAATTCCTGAAAAATACGCTTGATCAAATTTCCCTTCAACAAATTTTTACCGGTGCTGATGAGGTGACGATTGCGATGAGTGAGCGCTTGCGTCAATCCACCCATCCCGCCGCCGTTTTTTTTGACCTGTTCAGACAGGCGCTCGATATTTTTGTCGCGGCGCAACATATCTATGGTGATGTCGGAACGATGCCCCATTGCTACCTGCAAGTAGGCCAAAATGGCGGGAACGTGTCGCTTGAGGGGGAAGGTGTGCATTGGGAAGGGGGGGAGCATTTCCAGAAAGTAGATGATGAAGGCGGCGGTGATGTCCCAATCATTATTGAATCCCCCCGCCATTTTTAGAGCGGTGATGTCGTCGTTGTCCAGCAGAGTCAAAGAAGTATCTTCAGCGGGCAAGCCCAATCCGGTGGTGAAAAAGAGTTCAACCGTTTGAATAATAGCCTGACGATAGGAGCGCGAAACGTCGATCAATACGCCATCCATATCAAAGATCAGGGCATCAATAGAGAGGTTTTTATCTCTGCTCATAATTTCTTTAGTCTTTCAATTAACTTGTCCATTTGCGATGGCGTACCGATGCTGATGCGCACGTGGTCTTGCAGACCGGGGGAATTGTAATACCGAATTAAAATTCCCTCTTGCGCCAGGGCGCTTTGTACGTCGGCGGCGTTGCGGTCTAGCGCTTTGACCAGGACAAAGTTGGTGTAGCTGGGATAGGCTTTCAACCAGGGGATTTGTTGTAAGTCGGCCTGAAATTTATCTCTGGTAGCGGTAATTTTGGCGATGTTGGCTTTCAGGTAATCCAAATCTTGCAGCGATGCCAGCGCGGCGGCTTGCGCGGCTACGTTGACGTTGTAAGGCGCTTTGATTTTCCACAGATGTTTTATGATGGCGCCGGGAAAAGCGCCGTAACCTACGCGCAACCCGGCCAATCCGGCCCATTTGCTGAAGGTGCGCAGGACAATCAGGTTGGGATGTTCTAAAACCCAGGTGATGAAGCTGCGATTGTGAAATTCAAAATAGGCTTCATCCAGCGCAATAACAATGGGAAGTGCGAGTAATTCGCGTAGTTCCGCTTCGCTGATAGCTGACCCATCAGGGTTGTTGGGCGCGGGAATGAAGAGTAGTTTGGCTCCGGCAGCCTCGGCTATAGCGGTTTCTATGGCGGGTACGTTCAGGCTTTGGTCAGTATGGCGGGGAACGTTGACGACCTGTCCGCCGTTGATCCCGGCGCAGATGGCGTACATGCCAAAAGTGGGCGGGCAGTTGATGATTTTATCGCCCGGCCTGAGGAAAAGGCGCGTGATCATATCAATCAGTTCATCGGCGCCGCTGCCCACCATTAGATTGTCAACGGGAATGCCGGTATACCGGCTCAATGCCTGTCGCAGGTCATTGGCTTCCGGGTCCGGATAAATGTGCAGGTAGCGCAGATTTTTCACTGCTTCCAGCGCTCGCGGCGATGGCCCGTAGAGGTTTTCGTTGGCGTCCAGCTTGATGATCTCATCCGGCGATACGCCCAACTGCGCCGCCAGCGTTTCGATGGGGACGACGGGCTTATAAGGCTTCAGACCGATAACATCGGGGCGGATGAAGGAAGCTGTGTTGAAGGGGTTGTTGTTCATAAATTACTTTTCCTTATTATCCCGGTTCGATAAACTCATTCAGGATTGTTACCGGCAAATCCGGGATACGGCGAAATCCTTTGTCGTTGCTAAGAAATAGTTGACATTCTGCGAGCAGTGCAGTGGCCGCGTGAATAGCATCTGGGGTTTTTACGCCCGTTTCCGCTCGAAGGTGAGCGGCTTTATCTAAAATTGAAATATCAATGGATATGAGCCGAAATTCGGGGGTAGCGAGTAGCAGGTTTCGAAAAGTGGTCTCTAAAGTAACATCGGCGTTTTGTATGGGTTTGACCAGAGTTTCCAATAATAATAATTCACTGCTGATAAGCGTAATTTGACCAGCCTGAGCCGCTAACCACATTGGCCGTAAGAGGGAGCTATAAGGCTCAATTTTTTCTACGCTATAGATGACTATATCGGTATCTATGTAGACCAGGCCAGAGGGCGGTAAAATCAACTGTTCCATGCGTTACGCTCTTGCTTGAGGTAGTTGTCTACATCTTCAGCGTTTTTGAATATACGTTGCCCCGGAGACCGGTCCAAAATATCTACAACCGATTGTTTAAGGGGGGCGGGGGGACTTATTGGAAACAGTATGATGACTTCGACCGCTTCACCTATGGGCAAGCCAGACGCGGAAATTTCGAGTTTGCCTCTATTTGAAACCATTGTTTTTAATTTTAAGGCCGTTTGCACAATATCACCTCCTGTGAAATCCTCAAAGTTGATTACATTGTATCACAGCCGGTCTTATCAATCAACGTCAAACGCCCTTCGTTTTTCTACCGCATTCGCGTGGGCAGTTAGCCCTTCGGCCTGAGCCAGGCGATGGGCGGCGGGAGAGATGGCGCGGGCTTCGGCCTGGCTGAGGCTAAAGACGCTGATAATTTTGGTGAAATCTCGCGCGCTCAAGGGGCTGGCAAAGCGAGCCGTGCCCATTGTGGGCATCACGTGAGTGGGGCCGGCGGTGTAGTCGCCCAACACTTCGTAGGTGTGTTCGCCCAAAAAGATGCCGCCCGCATTTTCTACTTTTCCCACTAACTCCCAGGGGTTGCTGACGTGCAGGCAAAGGTGTTCCGGCGCGTAGAGGTTGTTCAAGGCGATGGCTTCGTCCAGGTCAGCGCAGCGTACCGCGCCGCCCTGATTTTGCATTGATTCAACGATGATGTCGGCGCGAGAGAGAGTTTCAATTTGTCGGTGAATTTCGCGCTGCACGGTTTGGACCAGATCTGCGCTGGGGGTGATGAGGATGGCCGCGCTTTGGGTATCGTGTTCGGCTTGCGCCAGCAGGTCTGCCGCCACCAGCGCGGGGTCTGCTGCCGCATCGGCGATGACCAGGGTTTCGGTGGGGCCGGGTAGGCCGTCAATGTCTACCAACCCGTAGACTTGTCGCTTGGCGGTGACGACAAAGATGTTGCCGGGGCCAACAATTTTATCCACTTTTTTGATGCTTTGCGTGCCGTAAGCCAACGCGCCGATGGCTTGCGCGCCGCCAATGCGATACACAGTATCTACTTTGGCGATTTTGGCTGCCGCCAGCAGCGCCGGCGCAATTTGAGCATCTTTTCCGGCGGGGGTGGCGACGACTACCTCTTTCACGCCGGCCACGCGGGCGGGAACGGCGCACATTAGCAGGGTGCTGGGATAGGGAGCGGTTCCGCCGGGCGCGTAAACGCCCACGCGCTCCAGCGGGCGAATGATCTGCCCCAAGGCGCCGCCGTCTTCTCGCCAGTCCAGCCAGGATTGACCGGGCTGCTTTTGGTGAAATTGGCGAATACGTTTGGCGGAGAGGTGGAGGGCGTCGCGCAGGTCAGCATCCAGGGCGCGGTAGGCCGCTTCGATTTGCTCTTGGGGAACGCGCAGTTCATCCAGTTTTAGGCCGTCAATTTTGTTTGTCCATTCAATGATGGCCTGGTCTCCTGCGCGGCGCACATCGCCAAGGATGCGCTGCACGGCTTCTTCGGGCGTTAATGCTTTGCCAAAGACGCGCTGAATTCCGGCAGCCAGCGTGGGAGAGATCTTGGTGTCGCCAACGGGGAGTCGGCGCAAAATGCCTTCTTTGGCGGTGGGAACATCGTAGACAGGAAAAAGTTTTTGTTGAGGTATCATCGAGCTAATGTTTCCTTTAATAATCGCCAGCGTTCCGGCTCTTCTTCAAAGATGAAGAGGGCGGGTAAAACAACTACGCCGCTGCCGCCGACCTGACGTAGCTGTTGAATGGCTGTTTGTAAGTGAGATTTGTGTACCATCAGGCTAATGGCGTACCAGCCGTTTTGCTCCGGCGTTTTGGGATACACCGGCGAAATGGTTGGCCCCTGCAATCCGCATAGCTCCGGCCATTGTTGTAGTTTTTGCGCCACACTTTCGGCGGAGTTGCCGCGCACGTTGGCAATGACGCTGTAGTGCTGTTGGGCGCGCAGGTGCGCCTCAAAGCGTTCCAGAAGGAGGCGCGTAACTGCGAGGGCTTCGGGTTTGTTTTTCAGGGCGTTTCTGTTGCCAAAGAAGCAGGCTTGACTTTCCAGCAAGCGCCCCCCGCTGATGGTTTTTAGCCGGTTGCCTTGCAGGGTCAGGCCGGTTTGGACCAGATCAACAATAAAGTCTGCGGTTCCCATATTGGGCGCAGCTTCCAATGCGCCATCGGCGTGCAGGTGACGGTATGGGCTAATTTTGTGTTGGTTTAGAAAACGGGTGGCTGCGCGCCGGAATTTCCCTGCCACGCGCAAGGGGCGCTCAGGGGGGGCGGTTTGCGTTTTTTTCGCCAGGTCAGCGATGCTGTTCACATCCTCCCAGCGTTCCGGCACAATGACTTCAAGCGCGCAGTGTCCGTAGTTCAGGGCGTTGTGGATGACAATAATTTGTTCCGCCTCGCCCCGATATTCGGCAACCATATCAAAACCGGCAATGCCCAGGTCTACATCGCCGTTGCGAACCTGACGGACGATGTCGGCGGGGCGTTGGAACCAGATTTCAATTTGAGGCAAGGCATCGATGCGGGCAATGTACTGCCGCGTGTTGCGCTGCGAAACTTTTAGATCACAGGTTTGCAGCAGTTCCAGGGTGTCTTGTTGTAGTCTGCCTTTGCTGGGCAATGCCAGCCTGATTTTTTGAGTCATCGGGGCCTCTGGGGGCGCTTGCATAAAAAAGGCCAGTTACTATTGAAGTAACCGGCCTGAATTTTCTAAAGGTTTGGCTTCAGGACTTGTCTTCTTGCAGGTAGCTGTTGATAGTTGTCATAAGCCGGTTTAAGTCAACGGGTTTGGTGAAATGCTCGTTGGCGCCGGCGTCTAAAGCGCGTTTTTTGTGTTTGCCGCTGGCCCAGGCCGAAATGGCGATGATGGGCGTGTTAGTTGTTTTTTCGTCCGCCCTGATTTTTTCAATGGCTTCAAAGCCATCCATCCGAGGCATACGCAAGTCCATCAGAATAATGTCCGGCAGCCAGGTGGTCGCTTTTTCTACGCCTTCTACGCCATCGCTGGCGACATCAACTTCAAAACCGCCCAATTCCAGCATTTGAGCCATAATATCTCGTTGGGCGGGATGATCTTCAACATAAAGGATTTTTGCCACGAATAACCGCTCCGTAAACTTATAACAGGCGCAAGATAAACCTGTGCCGCATTTTACAAAAGTACGATGGTGATTGTAGCGCTAAATTGAAACTATGGCAATATGCGTTTTGTCTTATCTTGCATTTTTTAAGCTTTTAAGCTTTGAATGTATTTTATGTTACCAGAAAAGACCAACTGACGTAATACAGGGGGTGTGTGGCAATTTTTATACTATGCGGTTCCAATCCGGCAGGTGTTTTATGACCAGTACCGGCGTTACCAGTAGCAGCATCCACTTGACAGGGGCGGTTAAGGGGAGGAACAGAATGCTTATGATAGCTGCCAAGGGCAGGGCGATGGCAACGCAACGGGGCGAGTAGCGTTTTTTGAAGACCCCAACATAGAGTATCGCCCAAATTGGCAGGCCAATGGCAATGGTGAAGGGGCTGAGTACCAGCATCAACCCGCCGCCTGTAGCCAGTCCCATTCCGCCGTGAAAGCGCGTGTAAATGGGCCAGCAATGTCCTGTAACCGCCATCAGTCCGGCAATTGGCAGCGCGTAAGGCGATCCTTGCGTGATAATGAAGGCAACGCCCCAGGCAAGCAAGCCTTTCAAGCCGTCAATTACTACTACTGCGGCTCCAACCACTGGCCCCGTTAGACGCATTGTGTTGGTTCCGCCGGTGTGCCCACTGCCCGTATAGCGGACATCGGGCGCGCCTTTTAGTTTTGTGGCTATCACGCCGGTGGGAAACGCGCCAATCAAATAGGCAACAATTGCCGCCAACAGGTAAGGGGGTATGGAAACGTTAGCTATGTTGGACATTTTGGTTTTTGCGACCGCCGACTGATGACTATCGACGGCAGACCGTAGACCGCCGCAAACCTTGTCTTTCGGCGGTCATCAGTCGGCGGTCGGCGGTCATATCATTTTGTCTGCTTGTAAATCTGCTAATACTATAGCCAAATCTTGAAGCGAGTCAAAGGACAGATAAAGAGTCTCGATTTTATTGCTATCTTTATCCAGACGATAGCGCAGTTGCAGAGCCGGACGAGGGGTAGCGCCAAAGGTGAGCGTTCCAGTTTGGTAGTCTGAGAGCGTTTCAGGCGAGAAGAAGCTGTACCACCAGCCAATTTCCGCTTCGGGCGAGTGGGAGAGTAGCATAAAGCGGGTGAAAGAGATGTTGACCATAATGGCCCGTTCTTTGGTGGCGAAAGTCTGGTAAAGGGCGTTTTCTTCCACAAAGTAGCGCGTGATACCTTTTATCCTGAAGTTGCCGGAGGCGCGAATTGTAATCTTTTCAAGGTAAGGGAGTTCATTTGGGGAAATTGATGGGGGCGGGGCAACGTGGAAGCGCATATAACCGCGTCGTTTGCTTTGCCAGACAATGAGGAAGAGTGTCACGCTGAACAGGCTGGCGCTTCCCAGTTCAGACCATCCCCAGGCAGGTGTTTGGAAAACGGCTTTGACCAGAGAAAGCGTTGGCGCAATCAGCAGCAACAGGATGAGCCAGCGTAGCAAAGTCCATTCGCCAAGATAGTGTCTGGACAGGCGATAGGCTGTTTTGTCAATGAGTCCCTTGAGTTTCATAAGCGCGGGTGGGCAGGCGGGCAGGTGGGCAGGGGAGAAAATACACCTCCACTTCCCCACTCCCCTACACCCCTACTCTCCCTCTCTCCTTGTCCCCCTCCCCCCGTCTACTGTCTAACCGTCCGCTTTTTTTCTCAACGCTTCAATTTGCGCCAATACCGCTGCTTTGGCTGTGCCGCCAACGCTGTCGCGACGCTCAACAGCGCGCTCAAAGTCCAGCCAGGTGTGGACATCTCTATCGAAGAGGGGGGAGAAGGACTTGTACGCGCTCAGAGGGACTGACCATAGCGGCTGTTCTGTTTCCAGAGACATCTGTACTACTTTGCCAATTACATCGTGCGCCTGACGGAAGGGTAAACCTTTTTCGACCAGATAATCGGCCAATTCTGTTGCCAGGAGGTGACTGGACATCGCTTCGTACATTCTGCTTTGGTTGATGGTCAGGGTTTCGATGACGCCGGTCATAATGGGCAGAGTCATCGCCAGCGTGTCAACGGTGTCAAAGAGAGGCTCTTTGTCTTCTTGTAAATCTTTGTTGTAGGTGGACGGAATCCCTTTGGCGCTGACCAGCAAGGCGGTCAAATTGCCGGTAACTCGTCCGGTCTTGCCGCGAATTAACTCCAGCGAATCCGGATTTTTCTTTTGCGGCATCAAGCTGGAGCCGGTGCTGTAGGCGTCGGAGATTTCCAGATAGCCAAATTCACTGCTGCTGTAAATGATCAGGTCTTCGGACAGAGAGCTGAGATGGCTTTGAACAATGGCCGCCCAACTGAGAAAGTCAAGAATGTAGTCGCGGTCTGCCACAGCGTCCATACTGTTCTGGCCAAGGCTGCTAAAGCCTAGCTCATCGGCCAGAAATTGGCGATCAATGCCCAGCGGGTTGCCGGACAGCGCGCCGCTGCCCAGAGGCAGCACATTGACTTGTTGGTAAACCTGTTCCAGTCGAGTCAGATCGCGTTCCAGCGCCCAGCCGTAGCTCAGGAGCCAGTGGCTAAAGCGAATGGGCTGCGCTTGCTGCAAGTGGGTGTAACCGGCCATTAGCGCGTCAATATGCGTTTCGGCCTGATTGACAATGACGGCGATGAGCTGCCGCAGATGCGTTTTCAGCGGCAGGATTTCTTCTCTGAGCCAGAGACGGGTGTCGGTGGCAACCTGATCATTGCGTGAGCGCCCCGTGTGTAACTTGCCAGCTGCATCGCCCGCTAATTCACCCAGCCGACGCTCGATGGCGGAGTGAATGTCCTCATCATTGGCTTCTATGATAAACTGATCGGCATTGAACTCAGCGCGAATTTTCGCCAGGCCGTTCAGCAGAGCGGCGCTTTCTGCGCTGCTGATGATGTTGGCGCGTTCCAGCGCCTGGGCGTAAGCCTCGCTGCCGGTGATGTCCGCATCCCACAGCCGAACATCGAAGCGGATGCTATTGTTGAAAGTACGCATAAGACCGGCGGTTGCGCCGCTAAAACGTCCGCCCCATAAAGTTGCCATTTTTGAATCCCTCAAGCTTTTCCCGCTGATAGCTGAAAAATTTTTGAAGCAAAAAAACCCCCGATATTGATCGAGGGTTGTATAGTTGGTCTAAAACCGTGAATTTACAGTCTAGCGATTGCTGTGCGGCGTGCGGAAACGGTAGACAATGCGCCCGCGATCCATATCGTAAGGCGTTAGTTCCACGCGTACTTTATCGCCCAGCAATACGCGAATGTAGTATCTGCGCATTTTGCCTGACAGGTGCGCCAACAATACGTGTCCGTTCTCTAACTCAACCCGGAACATTGTATTGGGAAGCGCTTCAATGATGTGACCTTCTACTAATAATTTTTCCTGCTTTGCCATACAACCCCTTCTCTCCTCAAAAAACAGTTTTCAGCAAAAAGCCGAAAACTGACCACCGTTGGCGCAGAATTAGCGTCCTGTTCTGCGCCAACAACTCTTTTCTCCCTTTTGAGAGACGCCGAGCGCTTCTTCAAGAACCTTCAACAAGGTTGACGCTGACTTGAAGATGACCCATGCTACGCAGATTTTAGTGCAAGTATGCAAAAATTCAAAATTTGAAGCCTGCGTATGGCGATTGTACGAGTTCAGCAAAACCGGTGTATGCGCCAGAAACACAACATCGAATTGCCGAAACTAACGAATAAAACATGGCCCATTCGTTCCTTTTATCCATTCGTTGGTACAAGTTCAGTAAAACCGGTGTATGCGCCAGAAACACAACATCGAATTGCCGAAATTAACGAAATTGTCAAGTCCTGATATATGTTTACAGCAAAGCGACTGATAACTGTTATTATGTAAAGGGCTGAAAGTGAATTTCAACCGGTTTTGCGTAATTCAAAGAGAGATGAGGTCTCTCGTTATTGTAAAGCCAGACGGCTTGTTTAACAGCCGTAACAGCCTGCGTCACCGTTACAAAGCGGCTGTTCAGGGCATATTCCAGTTTAAGGATGCTGTTGACACGCTTGGCCAGGGCGTTGTCATGGCAGTTACCTGCCTCGCCCATACTGGAAAGAATTTTGTGTTTCGCCAGTTCATCCCGGTAGGTGTGACAGGTGTACTGGACGCCGTGGTCGCTGTGGTGTATCAATCTCTCAAGCGGGAGGCGGGTCTGGGAGATACCCATTTTCAAGGCGCGCAGCGCGCCCTCGACAGCCAGGGAGGTGGAGACATCGAAGCCCGTGATGAAGCGGGAGAAGGCGTCCGTGACCAGCGCCAGA
>DUEH01000056.1 GCA_011192195.1 Chloroflexota bacterium
CCCGATCAATATGGGCAACAAGCGCTGCGTTGTCCAGCGTTTCGTAGTGAAGCAGATCAAAAAAATAAGGCAGCGCCAAGGTTTCATTAAGCAAATTGCTCAGGCGCGTAATGTCCAGGTAAGTAAGCGTGTTGCCTTTAAGCGCCAAATCTACATCAGAGCCAATTTTGTGCGTCCCTTTTGCCCGCGAACCAAATATCAACGCCTGTTCAATGCCGGAGAATTGTTTCAGCGCTTCAACAATATAAGCCATATCTCTGCTGCTTAATCCGTAAGCGTCCATCATAACTTCGCTTTCATGGTAACGTAAAATTGGCGCAGCGCGGGGTAATACCGCGCGCGTATCTGCTTGACAACCGCCAGCGCAACAGATTCATTGTACGTGTGGGCAGTTAAATTTCTATCGCTTAAAGCATCCATCCAGACCTGCCCATCGGCAAGCAATTCAGCTTGAAACGCCTGCTTAATTGCCTGACGAGGTGATTTTATGGTGAATCCTTCTTCTTCCAAATAATCCCTCATCAACTTCCAGGCAAGTTCAAATGACATCTCATAAAATTGAATTAATCCGCCCCGTTCTGCTTCGGAGGGCGTTTTTATTTGCAAGGTGCGCTCTAAAAGCTGCATTGTCTTTTCAAAATTGGCAAAACGCTGCTTCCAGCGAATATCTTTGTTTTCAGCATCCATTGGGTTATTTCTTCTGCGCGTTTCCTTGCTAATTGGCCATTGCTAATTGATAGTAGGCGCACATCTCATTCAGCGGACACACCTCGCATTTGGGATTGCGGGCGCGACAAATTTCTCTGCCCAGCCGAATTAAGTTCAAGTGCGCGTTCAGACAGGTTTCCGGCGGCAAGGCTTCTTCCAGAATGTAGTGCGCCTTTTCTGCGCTGGCTTTGGGCGGAATTAGCCCCAGGCGTTTAGTGATGCGATGCACGTGGGTATCTACCGGAAAAGCGGGCATCCCCAGCGAAAAAAGCAGAATGATAGACGCAGTTTTTACGCCCACGCCATGCATTTGCGTTAGCCAGACGCACGCCTCTTCTACCGGCAGCGTTTTCAAAAAATCCAGACTAAACGCCCCCTGCGAATTGTACACAAATTGCAGCGCCGCCTTGATGCGCGGCGCTTTTTGCCGAAACAATCCAGCCACGCGAATAGCTGTCTCGATGTCTGCCACATCGCCCTTCATCACCGCCTCCCAGCTCCCAAAACGCTCTTTCAAGCGCTTGAAAGCCCGGTCGCGGTTCAGGTCGGTGGTGCTTTGGCTCAAAATGGTACTCACCAACTCATCCACCGGCGACAACGGCGGTCGCCAATCTACAGGGCCATAAAACTCCATTAACTTATTGTAAACGTCAAGCGCGTTGGTGTTTGTCATTCGTCATTCGTCATTCGTCATT
Organism: Chloroflexota bacterium; assembly: GCA_011192195.1. Taxonomy (GTDB): domain Bacteria; phylum Chloroflexota; class Anaerolineae; order 4572-78; family 4572-78; genus DUEH01. The sequence goes on from DUEH01000056.1 coordinate 1,404, forward strand.
CGTCGTTCGTCATTCGTTTTGATAATCTCTTGCCGCAGTCTGAATTTCTCTACGCGATCCATCTGCACTTCCACCCCCAGCCCCGGCCCTTTGGGAACGCTGATGGTGCTGTCTTCCGCGTTGAGGCTGAAGCTTGGTTCGGCGATGTCTTGATGAAAGTAGCGCTCTGTGGCGGAGATGTCGCCGGGGAGGGTGAAGTTAGGCAGGCTGGCCAAGTGCAGGTTTGCCGCCCGTCCGATGCCGGTTTCCAGCATCCCGCCACACCACACCGGAGCGCCCGCTTCCGCGCAAATATTGTGAATAGCCAGCGCGTTGCTAAAGCCGCCCACGCGCCCCACTTTGATGTTGATGATGCGGCAGGCGTCCAGATGCAAGGCTAATCGGGCGTCGCCGGGGGTGTGGATGCTTTCATCCAGGCAGATGGGCGTGTTCAATTGCGGCTGTAATCGGCTGTGGTCAAAGATGTCATCGTAGCCCAAAGGCTGCTCGATCATCAGCAAATTCAGCGATTCCATTTCGCGGAAAAGGGGCGCATCGTTCAAGGTGAAGGCGGAATTGGCGTCGGCCATCAGTTTGATGTGCGGGTGCGCCTTGCGGATAGCGCGCAGCGGCGTCAAATCCCAATCGGGTTTAATTTTCACTTTGATGCGCCCGTAGCCCACCTGGATGAAGCTGTCTATCCTCTCCAGCAGTTTATCCAGCGTGGGTTGGATGCCGATGCTAACGCCCACTTCCACGCGCTCTTTTTGGCCGCCCAGCAGGTTTTGCAGGGGGACGTTCTGCGCCCGCGCCAGCAAATCCCACACCGCGTTTTCCAGCGCGGCTTTTGCCATTGGATGTCCGCGCGCCATCCTGTACCCCGCCGACGAAAAAATATCGCCCGGCGCAGCCAGGGGATGCCCAATCAGGCCGGGCGCCAGAAAATCTTTCAGGATATGCCAGGCGGTGTCAACGGTTTCGTAGTCGTAGTTAGGCAAGACGCCGGCGCCACATTCCGCCCACCCAATCATCCCTTCGCTGTGGACGCTGAGCAGAATGGCAGAGCGCTCCGTTTCGCGTCCAAAGCTGGTTTGAAAGGGATGCGCCAGCGGCATTTGGATATGATGTAATTCGATGCGCTCTATTTTTAGTTGGTTATTTGTCATTGGTCACTTGTCATTTGTCTGCTGGAGAGAAGCGTCAAGCAGGGTTGAGATTATGCTTGACGCGCACCCTCCATTTCCTGGATTCGATGTTTGATCTCTTCCGGCACGGCGGCTTTTTTGTTATGGCGATAATCAAAAATAACGACCACGCCTTCTCCTTCTGCGGCTACGCGCTGAAGCTTGTGGCTCACCACGCGATGATGCACTATCAGCCGGTCACTTTCTATTTTGGCGATTTTTACGCCTACCGAAACGGTATCTGGATAGGTAACGGGCGCTTTGTAGCGACAGGAAATGGAGCCTAAAATTGGCCCGATACCTGTTTTTTCCATGTAGCCCATCAAGTTGAGTTCTTCAAAATAGGCTACGCGCCCGGTCTCAAAGTAGCGAATATAAACCACGTTGTTTACGTGTTGAAAGGCGTCCATCTCTCCCCAGGCTACGGGGATTTCGACGACGGAGGGGTAATCTTTTAGCAAGTCTTGCATTTTTGTCTTTGGTCCTTTGTCATTGGTCATTGGTTTATCAACCTGCGCAGTACCGCAAAAGTCACACACAATGCGACGAAAGACGAAGGACGGAAGACGAAAATTGCTGTTTTCACGAGTAATTCGTCTTTCGTCCTATCCCCTCAGGCGATTTTTACGGTATTGTCAATCTACGTTTGCAATTCTCCGCTGCGAGCGGTGGCCCATACCCACATACCGGGCGGGTCGATGTTGGCTTCGGGGTCAACAACGGCGTGGATGACGGCGGGTTTGCCGGAGGCTGTGGCGCGTTCCAGCGCGGCTTGCAGGTCTGCGGCGCGTTCCACGTATTCGCCGTGACAGCCCATTGCTTCGGCTACTTTGTCGTAGCGAACCGGCGCGTGATTGTGGCCGAACCAGTCCGCTTCACGGCCAAACATTCGCTGCTGGGCCGATTTTTCCATGCCGTAGGCGCCGTCAACCGCTACAATCACAATGATCGGCAGATTGTTGCGGACGGCGGTTTCCAGTTCCTGAATATTGAAGCCAAAGGCGCTGTCGCCGGTGACGCAGTAGACCGCCTTTTCCGGCGCGGCCAGTTTGGCGCCCATCGCGTAGGGCAGACCCGTCCCCAGATAGCCCATATTTTCGGTGTAGAGGACGGAGCGCTGCGTTTTGGGCAGGTGATAGTGCATTGACCACATCACGGTGTTGCCGCCATCCAGAGCAACAATGGCGTCGTCCGGGAAGAAATTATTGCAGACTTGTAGAATCTGGCCGGTGAGCATCGGCGCGCGAGTGTAGTCCGCCATTGGCTCATCCAATTCCTGCTGCCATTGGTCTTGCACGCCGCGCAGGTCGGCGATGGTGGGATGCGGGTCTCGCTTGGGGGTGAGTTTTTGCACTTCGTTCAGGAGTTGACCCAACACGGTTTTGGCGTCGCCAACAAGGGGGATGTCTACCGGGCGGTTGAGGCCGATATTGGTGGCTTCGGTGTCAATCTGGATGGTTTTTTGTTCGGTGGCATCGCCCCACAGCGGCGGACGACCCCACATCACCAGTTCGCCGAAGCGGGTGCCAACGGCCAACACGGTGTCGGCTTGCTGGTGCGCCATAAACGAGGCCATACACAGGGGCGCAAAGTGCAGCGGGTGGTCTTCCGGGATGATGCCGCGCGCGCTGACGTTGTTGGTGACGGGCATGCCCAGATATTCGGCCAGAGCCAGCAGTTCTTCGCCCGCGCCGGAACGATTGGCGCCCGCGCCGGCGTGAATGTTGATCAATTTGGCTGCCACCAGCATTTCGGCGGCCTGTTGAACCTGATTTGGCGCGGCGGGCAGGCGTTCCGTGAGCCGGTACTGTTCCGGCTGCCAGATTTGCGCGCTGTCCAAATCCCCCTTTTGGTTGAGGATGTCTTCCGGGATGAGCAGATGAACGGGGCCGGGCGCGCCGGAAGTTGCCACGCGAAAGGCGTGGCGCAGCATATCCGGGATGCGATTCCAGTGTTCTATTTTGCCGTTCCACTTGACCGCCGCTTTGAAGAGCGACAGGTGATCCGGCGATTGCGTGGCGCCCTGGTGACGGTAGGAATCGCTGATCTGGCTGCGGCGGGCGGTGGTGATAGCCACCAGCGGGCTTCCCTCGCCCTGCGCGCAGATGACGCCGGAAATGAGATTAGCGGCGCCCGGCCCGGCGCAAGCCATCACTACTGCCGGCTCGCCGGTAACGCGGGTGCAGCCGTCGGCAATGTGCGCGGCGGCGGCTTCGTGGCGCGGTACGATCAGGCGCATATCAAAGTCATCGCCCAGGCGTTCCAGCGCTTCCAGAAACATCATGTATGTGCCGTCGGTGATGGCGTGGATGTATTTCACTTTTTCTGCGCGTAAACATCGTAATAAAAGTTCTCCGCCGGTGATTTTGGTCATTTTGTTCTCCTTTGAAAATAGGCGAATATGCGAATGGGCGAACAGTCTATCCATCCGGCAAGCTAAGGGGAGCAACGGTTTGAGATGCGCCCCTGGAATACAAGAGTACCCAGAAGAGGGTGAAGGTCGAGAGCGCGGCCATAATGGCGCCAATGATAGTTGTGATCCAATCCTGCGGAGAGATATCCGCCGCCAACCGGGAAATGTTCGGATTGCCGGGGTTGTAATATACCGCCACTTCCCGGCCTTCTTGATCTTTTTTTATATCGTAATCCCTAAAATGAGGACTGGTATATCAATGTCTGCTATGCCCCGATGCTCTAAATCCCAAACAAACTGCTCAAAGTAAGAAACATCCGTTGACATTTCATTGGCTAATTCTTTGACAGGGACGATTTCAACGCCAACGTCAATGACATCCTGGTTATGGAAGATTGTCATTTTGGCGCAAACGTTGTAGACCATAAACGCATATTTCCCAAATTGTACTTCCACGCCAACTCGATTTTTTACAAAATCCATCTCCCGAAATGCACCGCGAAAAGTTGCGGAAGTTTCGTAATCTGAAACGTAAAACTCTGTGGGATATTCACAAGGAATTTTGTAACTCTCCCAACTTCGCTTGATAAACTCTTGCTTGAAATCTTTATTTATTGAAGCAGGTTTATAAAGCATCCTCCCTGTCATCGTTTTTTCTTTGCTGACCTTTGTTTTGTGCTTCATTCCATCTACCGTTACGATAATTTCTTCGATTTCGTGTAATTTGGCAGCAAATTGAGCTTCAATAATTTCCTTCCCGCCATTGAAAGAGTAAACGCCCGCTATTTTCATTCGTAGTCTTCCTTTTCCTCTAATAGTTTTTGTTGGGTGGCTTCTTTCCATTCAGGCGGTACTTGGGAAACTTTTTCTTTGCCTGTAGGTTTATATACAGGCTTGCCAAGCGGCCTTAAACGCAGTGTACCATTAAAGAATGAACCCAATCGCTCTCGGATAATATTAACATATTCAAATTCCTGTTCACTCCCAATTGCCCGTCGGTTGTGTTTAATTGCGGCTATAAGGGATGATCCTACTCCGGCATAAGGGTCAAAAACCCAGTCGTCTTTATTTGTTAAGGCTAAAACACACCTTTCCACAAGTTCAACAGGGAATTGGCAAGGGTGAATTGTCTTTTCAGGATGATTTGATTTAACGTTTGGAATATCCCAAAAACAATCTTCCCATTCTTTGGCAAGTAGTTCCCATACATCTGAAGGGTTTTTCCCTTTTGGATTCCCAGAAGGTTTTCCCTTATTTGGGCCTTTATAATGGCGTTTGCCAGGATATTTAGATGGAACTCTAACCGGGTCTAAATTAAATGTATAGCTATCACTCTTGGTGAACCAAAGTATTGTTTCATACCGTCCAGAGAATCGTTTAGATGTATGCAACCCGTGTCCAAAGTGCCAGATGATTCTATTACGTAAATGAAACCCAAGCTCTTTAAATATCTGATAATAAAAAATATCAAGAGGATAAATTTCACCCTTATCAACAAAATTTCCAACTTGCCAGCAAATACTTCCATCTGACCGCAAAATTCTATAAAGTTTTGAGATGGTTTGCTCTTGTTCTTTTAGGTACTGTTTGATTGAAACCTGCGTTTCATAAGATTTACCTAAGTTGTAAGGAGGGGATGTAATGATAAGCTTAACAAAATTATCGGGAATTGTATCTATCAGGTTATTTGTATCGCCATTAAACAATACAATATCAGATTGAGGGTTAAAATGATTAGTAATGTTCTTTGGTTCATTAAAAAGCGATGAGTTATCCATTATTTTGTCCGTATCCTGAAATGTTATTGTACCTACCCTTTTATGATTCGACTTTAGCCATTTTTGAAATGGATATTTACGGCTAAATATTTCGGCTTCATTATGAAGGCGAGGCACTCAAGTCGGCGTAATGCAGGTTGGCGCCTCGCACATCGGCCTTGAAGAGATTGGCCCCTTCAAAGTTGACCGCTTCCAGATTGGCTCGACTGAATTTGGCTTGCTCCAGATTAGCGCCTTCCAGTCTGGCCCAAATCAGGTTGGCCTTGCTGCAATTAGCCCTGAAAGTTTCAAACCACCGTCTTCCCGTGACGATATAGTCTTCGCTTGATCAACGCCGCCGGAATGATATAAAAACTCCCCGCCAATACCCCCAACTCTTGCCATAAACTGCTGCCGGGCGCAGGATTAGAAGCCAAACGGCTTAGCAAAGCGTCGAAGGTGTTGCCCCACAGATTGCCGACGGTGATCATTCTGATGGCGGCCATAATGTCCCGCGCTGCGTCGGGGCCGTAGGCGTCAACTACCCGCTGCCAGGCTTCGGGGGCGGGATTCTCTTCACTTTCAGCGTAGTGCTGGGCAAAGAGCAGCGCAATCACTTCTTCTTTGGGCAACTCGTCAAACTCTCCGGCGACCAGATATTGAATATCCTCTTGAGATACGCCAGCCGCCAGCGCCGCCTTCGCGTGGCCGTAGTGACAGTAGCGACAGCCGTTAACCTGGGTGACAGCCAGCATAATGCGCTCGGAAAAGGCTTTGCTGACCCGCCCGCTTCGGCGAGCGGCTTTGAACTCGCCAATGTGGGCCATTGCGTCGGCGATGGCGGTTTTGAAGGTAGCGATATTGTAAATTCGACGGTCAAATTGCTTTTTCATAGTCTGGCACAGCGCGACGCAATGTAGCTGGTGGCCTGAGTAGTTACGATTGCAGGCTGATAATTTCTCAATCTCCAAAAGTATAGTCGCGGCGCGCTGGCAAGTCAAAATGTAGAAACAGAAGGGGTGTGTTTCTCTTTTTGGATGCGACGCCCCGCCTCTTTTTTAATTTTGCATTTTGAACCTTGAATTTTTATTGAGGTTGCACTTCGCTCCATTATCAGTTACAATCGGGTTACAAATTATTCTCCCCACGCTCAGGCGGAAAAAAATGGCCCGACAAAAACTTAGAGATAAAATAGAAGCCGAAGTCAAGAAATCCGTTCTCTCCTATGCCTTCTACCGGACGGAGAGCGCCATAATCATTGCGATGGCCATTGTTTTTACAGCCGTCAATCTGCTGTGGCAAGGCAGCATCCCTATTCCCTGGTGGATTTGGCCTGTTTTTGGCGCGGCAAGCGAAGGCTTGATCATCTGGAGTACGCTGAACGATGAGGATTTTTACCGGAAGATCGTTGAAGAAATGTTCAAGCAAGAGTTCAACGTTAAAAAATTGCGCTCAAAAGAACTGCAAAAAAAGTTAGACAAAGCGCTGGAATATCGGGAGTTAATCCTTAAAGAAATTGCCCGCGAGGAAGACCCGGTTTTAGACGATTACCTGCTGAACGTAGTCAAGGGGCTGGAAGACTGGATTGCTCAACTTTACCACCTGGCCGAAGGACTGGACAATTACCGGCGCGATACCATGCTGCAACGCGATATGGCAAGCGTGCCGCAAGACATCAACCGCTTTAAGGCGCAATTAAAGAATGAACAAGATGAAGTAGTTAGAAAAGAATTACAAAAAACCATTGCCGCCAAAGAATCGCAGTGGAAAACCTTGAAAAACCTTCACGATACAATGACCAGAGCCGAATTACAAATTGAAAACGCCATTGCCGCAATGGGAACGGTCTATTCGCAAGTGGCGCTGTTGAGCGCCAAAGATATAGACAGCAGCCGCGTTCAACGCCTGCAAGCCGATATGACCGAACAAGTTTACGCGCTTGAAGACATCGGCGCCGCTATGGATGAAGTGTATCAGGTGAATGCTTAGGAATGAAAGGAAGTAGCCCTGTGTTAGATAGAATTTTAATTGTAGAAGATGAAGAAGGCATTGCCAAAATTCTGGAACGTCACCTGCGTTACGAAGGCTACCAGGTAGAAGCGGTGGGCGACGGTGAAAGCGCTCTGCGCCGCATCTTTGAGGAGCCGCCGTCGCTGATTTTGCTGGACTTGACGCTGCCTGACATTGACGGCCTTAGTATTACCCGTGAACTGCGCGACGCCAATATTGACATCCCCATCATCATCCTCACCGCCCGCGACGCCATCCCGGACCGCGTGACCGGTCTGGACGCCGGCGCCGACGATTACCTGACCAAGCCCTTCCATACAGATGAGGTGATGGCGCACGTTCGCGCCCAACTTAGGCGCAGCGCGGGCGCTAAAGGGAAGGACCCCTACAAACTGGCCGACCTCACCCTTGATCCGGGGTCTCGGCTGGCTCATCGCGGAGAGCGCGTGATCAATTTAACCGCCAAAGAGTACGAACTGCTGGAATTTTTTATGCGTCACCCCAATCAGGTACTCACCCGCGACCAGATTTTCGATCACATCTGGGGCTATGACTTCGGCGGTGAATCGAATATTATTGAAGTCTACGTCCGCTATCTGCGCACCAAGCTGGAAAAAGAAAACGAACCGCGCTTGCTGCACACCGTCAGAGGTATGGGCTACGCGCTGCGTGAATAGCAGGTGAGCAGGTGTGCAGGTGAGAAAGCGAGCATTTTTTCACCCGCTCACTTTCTCACCTGCCCACCTGCCCACCTGCTCAAAAACTATGTCTATCAGAATCCGTCTGACCCTTTGGTACGTTTCCCTGCTGGGAATTGTCCTCATACTTTTCAGCGCAGCCTTCTTTGGGGTGTTGAAATACAGTCTGACCACCGAAGTTGACCGCACTTTGCAAGAACGCGCGCAGCAGGTGGCTTTGGGGATTCAGGCGCAAAACAGCCTGGATAGTATCTTGAGCGTCGGCGGCGTGACTTTGCCAGAATTAGATGTTTTCTCCTCGCGCTCTATCTTCATTCAAATCCGCGATACAAAAGGGCAGGTGATAAAAAAATCATCCAATTTGCTGAACTTCACCTTGCCGCTGAATCAAGTCATTTTCACTTCCATCCAGCAAGAACAGCCTCACTTAAAAACCTTCCCCATTGGCGATGTTGAATTGCGCCTTTACAGCGTCCCCATCCGACTGGGGAACAGATTGATTGGAATGGTTCAGGTAGGGCAGCCCTTGAACGAAATACAAATGACCCTTCAGCGCGTGCTGTTCTTTTTGATTGGCGGAACCATTGCCGCGCTGGTTTTGGTCGCTTTTTTGGGGATGTTTCTGGCGCGTATTACCCTGCGCCCCATCGAGCGCATCACTATGACCGCCCATCAAATTGTCAGCGCCCAGGACTTGAGCCGACGCCTTCCCGTAGCCGGAACCAACGACGAACTGGACCGCCTGAGTCAGACCATGAACAGTATGTTCGCCCGATTGGATAACTTTTTTCGGGCGCAAACCCGCCTTAGCGCCGATATTTCCCACGAGTTGCGCACCCCGCTGACCATTGTGCGTGGGAATCTTGATTTGCTGGGCAGCGGTATGCTTGGCGAAGCAGACCGCGCCGACACCATTGGCGCGGCCAGAAGCGCGCTGGACAGAATGTCTCGACTGGTCAGCGATCTGCTCCTCCTTTCGCAGGCCGACGCCGGCTTGACCCTGAAGATGAACATGCTGGAACTGGATGGCGTTATTTTGGACGTGTATCAGCAGGCGCAAGCCCTGTCTAACGGCGTAAAACTAAAACTTGGCCGCGCCGACCAGTCCCAAGTCTACGGCGACGAAGACCGTCTGAAACAGCTTTTGATCAACCTGATTGACAACGCCATCAAACACACGCCCCCCGGCGGCAGCGTCACCCTCTCCATTCACCGCGAAGATGAGTATGTCCTTGTATCCGTCGCCGATACCGGCGAAGGCATCAAGCCCGAAGACCTGAGCCACATTTTTGACCGCTTCTATCGCGTTAAAGGCCAAAAGCGCAAAGGCTCCGGTCTGGGATTAGCCATCGCCAAATGGATAGCCCAAGCCCACAACGGCGACTTGAGCGTTGAAAGCGAACCGGGCGTCGGCAGCGCCTTTATTCTTAAATTACCAATTAGTAATTAACAATGCTCAATTGGTAACTACTCAGGCTCAGGTGCGACGCACTTAATAAATTGTTTTTTAGTGCAAATAACTACCCAATATCGTCAAAATTTGCACTTGCAGGGCGCTTCGTGAAGTGCGTTGCACCTATTTTCTCTATGGCTGAGTAGTTACACCATATTTTAATGAATTTCTCCAGCTCAATAAACAAACGGGGTGTCGGTTACAGCCTGTACGCCTTCTTTGCCAGCCGATACGCCATATCAATAATCATTTCTTCGGCATCTTCCATATCTACAATGCCCTGCGCCGCCAACCCTGCAATCCAGTTGGCGCTGGCGCGTCGCCACAGGTCATGGCGGGCGGGGATGGAGGGATAGGCGCGGGTGTCGTCGTTGAAGCCGGCGGTGTTGTGCAGTCCGGCGGTTTCCATCACCTGCGTGTAATAGCGTTTCATCCCTTCCAGGCTGTCGAAGAACCACCAGGGCGGCCCCAGTTTGAGCGCGGGATAATGTCCGGCCAGCGGGGCCAGTTCGCGGGAGTAGGTTGTTTCGTCCAGAGTAAAGAGGATGAGATTCAAGCGAGGGTCGTTGCCGTATTTGTTCAGCAGGGGATGCAGATTGCGGGTAAATTCACTTTGCAGGGGGATGTCGGCGCCTTTGTCCAGACCAAAACGCTCGAAGATCAATGGGTTGTGGTTGCGGTATGATCCAACGTGAAGCTGCATCGCCAGACCATCCTCGATGCTCATACGCGCGTTTTCCATCAGCATATTTCCGGTGAAGCGGTTGGCGTCTTCGGCGCTGGCTACCCCTTTGAGGGCGCGCTGGAAAATGGCTTCGACCTCTTGCGGCGACAGGTCTTCGGTGTAGGCTGTCAGAGCGGCGTGGTCGGTTGCGGCAGCGCCCATTGTTTTGAAAAAGGCGCGGCGGTTCTCGATGGCCTGAATGTAGCGTTGGTAATTAGTCACATCAATCCGGCTGATTTTGCTGAGGGCGTTGATGTTGTCGCGCCAGCCGGGCATATCCATATTCACTACGGCGTCGGGGCGAAAGGTGGGCAGTATGCGCCCGCCCCAGCCAGAGTTGCGGATGGCCTGATGGTGTTCCAGCGGATCGGTAGCGGCGTCGGTAGTGCAGAGGACTTCAATGTTGAACTGTTCATATAGCTTGCGCGGGTTGAAGTCGGGCGACGCCAGTTTGGCGGCAATTTGATCGTAAATATCCTGCGCCGATTCGCCGGTCAGTTTTTCTTCCACGCCAAAGACGGTATAAAGTTCGTCCCTTAGCCACATTCCGGTGGGCGCGCCGCGAAAGAGGTAGAAGTTTTCCGCAAACAACTGCCAAATAGCGCGATGGTCTGGCTCCACCGCGCCCTCGTCCCGGCGAGGGACGCCCAGTTTTTCCAGCGGAATCCCCTGCGAGTACAACATACGGAAGATGTAATGGTCGGGAATGAGCAACAGGTCGGTGGGGCTGCCGAAGCTGTAATCCGGGTCGGCAAACAGGCGCGGGTCAACGTGACCGTGGGGACAGACCAGCGGCAGGGTTGCCACGCGGCTGTACAGATGTTTGGCAATTTCTTTTTGTTTGGGGGTGGGGTCAAAATAGCGATCTTCCGAAAGGTGAAGGGGTGTCATTGGGATTCTCCTTATATTTTTAACATACTACCTTTGTTTGATAGGCTAAAAATGACTATAATGGCGTTTTTTGGTGAGTTTTTTGGAGGGGCTTATGAAACCGCCTGTTAAAACTGCCCGCGCAGAAGCAGAGCAGATAGATGACTTGGTTGGGAAATTAAAGCGCAACTTTGCAGTAGATGCGGCAGATATCCGTATTGTCAAAGCGCCGCTCCGAATTTCTCCGCTTGGCGCGCACATTGATCATCAATTGGGGCTGGTAACGGGGATGACCATTGATCAAGCGGTTTTAATGGCCTTTGCTCCCCACGCAAAACGGCGCGTAGAGATTGAAAGTTTGAATTTTGAGCAAGCTGTGGCCTTTGATTTAGACAGCGTTCCGGCCTATCAAAAGGGCGATTGGGGCAATTATATTCGCGGCGCTGTTTTGGCGCTTCAGCAAAAGCATCAATTGAAGCGCGGATTAGCGGGCGTAGTTGGCGGCGATATGCCCATTGGCGGTCTCAGCTCTTCGGCGGCGGTGACCATTGCTTATTTATTGGCCCTGGAAACGGTTAATCAATTGAGCGTATTGCCGGAGGAAAATATTTCTCTGGTGCGCTTCACTGAAAATCAGTACATCGGTCTCAATAACGGTATTCTTGATCAATCGGTCATTTTATTCAGTAAGCCGGAACACCTGACCTTGATTGACCCGCAAAGTCTTAAAATAGAAAATATTCCTTCCGGCATCAAGCGGGATGATTTTGACGTTCTGGTAGTCTATTCCGGCGTGACGCACGTGTTGGTTGGTACTGATTATAACAATCGCGTGGCAGAGTGCCAGGAAGCCGCGCAATTATTGTTGAACTATGCGGGCAAAGCGGCTAAGGACAACCCGCGTCTGCGGCACATAGCCCCAAACCTCTTTGCGGCAGAGGGGCATCGCTTGCCGTTTCCGCTCAAAAAACGCGCTACACACTATTTTGGCGAAATGCAGCGCGTAAGCGACGGGGTGTTGGCCTGGCAAGACGGCAAGCTGCTTCGTTTTGCCAGGTTGATGAATGAATCGGGTGAAAGTTCCATCAAATATTACGAAAGCGGCAGCCCGCAGCTCATTACGCTTTACGAAATTCTGCGCGACACACCCGGCGTGTACGGCACGCGCTTCAGCGGCGCGGGCTTCAGGGGGAGCTGCATTGCCTTGATTGCCCCGTCGGCGCGTGAATCTATTGCCCAGGCAATCCACCGGCGCTACCCCACAAAGCATCTCCATAGAGTCGATAGTTACAGCATCCATTTTTGCAAGCCGGA
>DUEH01000057.1 GCA_011192195.1 Chloroflexota bacterium
GCATAAGTTGTACTACAACAACGCTTTCCTCATCGCCGACCCGCGCGAAGCCTGGGTACTGGAAACGGTGGGCCAACACTGGGCCGCCGAACGGGTAAAAAGTGGCGTGCGCGCCATTTCCAACGGCCTGAGCATTGGGCGGCAGTGGGATAAGGCATCGGATGAGTTGGTGAATTACGCGGTCAAGCGTCAATGGTGTCAGGGGGAGGATGATTTTGATTTTTCCCGTTGTTACACAAACCAACTAATCACTTCGTTAATTTCGGCGGAACAGCGGCGGAACCGTTCCACCGAAACTTTGAGCCGTCAGGCGGGGAAGATTACCGTCCAAACAATGATGGCCGTCTTGCGCGATCATGGCCCCGCCGCCGAAGGCAATCTCTCCTGGCGCCCGGATGGCCTGCTTGACCTCACGCTGTGCAGCCACGCTTCCTTTGGCCCGATTCGCTCTGCCGGTCAGGCCGTTGGCTCAATGGTGTCTGAATTGAACCCGGAGCGCCCTGTCCACTGGCTAACCGGCACATCGGCGCCGTGTACCGGCATTTTCAAGCCCTTTTTTGTGGATGTCCCGCTCGATTTGCTCGGCCCAACGCCCACCGATCACTACGACTCCGAAATTCGTTGGTGGCGGCACGAAAAGCTGCACCGCGCCGTATTGAAAGATTACGCTAACCGCTTGCCCTTGTATCAGCGCCAACGTGATCGTCTGGAAGCGCAATTTTTGGCGCAAGCAGCCGAAGCGTTGACCGCCGCAGTTGGCCTTTCACCGGAAGCGCAGACGGCAAAACTGCGCCAACTTTGTCATCAAACTTTACTGGAAGCAGATAGAGCCACCGAACAATGGTACTATCGGGTCTCAAGCAATCCCATCAGACAGCGCCCCAGTTGGGCCTATCGCCGGTTTTGGGACGCCTTAAATCGTTACGCCGGAATGTCGCCGGAAGTTTTTCACGCCGATGAGCGCCAGACCAAAGCGGAAAACTTGCTCATTGCGGCCTCGGTGATTTTGTTGGTGTTTAATATTGGGCTGTGGCTTAGAAGAAAATTTGGATAACCCTGGCATTGACCGTTTATAATTCATCATCCCTAATTGATTCTCCCGCCACCATTACCTACATCGGCCACGCCACCACCCTCATCGAAATGGACGGTCTGCGTATTTTGACCGACCCGGTCTTGCGCGGGCGCGTGTGGCATTTGCGCCGCAAAAAAGTTCCCATCAACCCGCTGTGGCGCAAGAATATTGACGCTGTGTTGATTTCGCATTTGCATTGGGATCATTTTGATTTGCCGTCGCTACGTTTGATGGAAGCAGACAACTGTATTATAGCGCCTCTTGGCGCGGCGCGGATGCTGCGCCGTCACAACTTTCGTTGCGTGCAGGAATTAGCCATTGGGCAAAGTCTTTCCATTGGTTCGCTGACCATCACCGCCACCTACGCCAACCACAACGGCGCGCGACATAAATTTTCTACGCCCACCGATGCTCTGGGCTACCTCATTCGCGGCTCACGCGTGGTCTACTTTGCCGGGGACACCGACCTTTTCCCGGAGATGAACTCGCTGGCCGATGATCTGGACGCCGCCCTGTTGCCGGTTTGGGGCTGGGGACCTACGCTGGGGCAAGGGCATTTAACGCCCTATCGCGCCGCATTGTCATTGCAAATGCTCAAGCCAAAATTGGCTATTCCCATTCATTGGGGAACTTTGCATCCAGTGGGATTTGGTCATTTGAAGCCGCGTTTTTTATATGACCCTCCGCAGGTCTTTGCCCGTTACGCCGCTCATTTGGCGCCCGATGTCAGCGTGCAGGTTGTTGCGCCGGGCGAGGCTACATACTTTGACAGGGCAGTTTTCCAAAAGTCGCACATTGTCCGGCGACAGACCGCAGACGGCAGGACTGTAGACCGTTGTAAAAAACGTTAATTGAAGGTGTTTTGGCGGTCAACGGTTGGCGGTCGGCGGTCACTGCAAGGCTTCTTGTGTTACTTTTAGAAAACTGCTTTGAAGGTATTGAAATATGAGAAATATAAATCCCCGCTTAAAAATCAGCTTAATCGCTGCGCCGGGCTTTGGTCCAAATTTTGTCGTTGGCAATATTTTAAGTAAATTACTTCTTCGCAACGGCGCGTTGGTCCCGGCGCGCGATCTGTTCCTTGCCAAAAGACTGGCGATTGGTCTGGCGCTCTTTATTTGAAGTGCGCAGCTTTGAAACCTGAGTTCGGGATAAGAAAAAAAGCGTTAAATCAAGGCAAAAACAGTCCACAGATGGACGCAGATTTTTTGTAACCGTTCACCCCCCTCCAACCTCCCCCCGAAATCAAGGGGAGGCTTTTAAACTTCCCCCCGTCAACGGGGGGAGAGCCTGCCCCGCTTTATCGGGCATTGAGGGGGGTAGGGGTGAACGGTTACGCTTTTATCTGTGAAAATCTGTGTCCATCTGTGGACCATAAGCCTTATCCCGAACTGAGGTTTGAAGATAACCCCGCGTATATGTCCGCTATGATGAAAGCCATCGAGGGGATTGAAAACGGTGTTGCCATCAAAGCCTTTGAGGACGCGCTCTGCGCCAGAAGGGGCTGGAAGACCATCTGGAAATTCGCTATTTTGACGGGGCAACGCACAGCAAAGCCGCCCTGAGCGATGATGAATTTTTGGTGGCGGGCAACCAGAATTTTCACTATAGCGCCTGGAGAAAGTCGGGCTTAACCGAATATAGTTTGGGGCTGGATGATTCTGATGCGGTTGATGATTTCAAAAGGATGTATGAGTATTATTGGGACAGGGCTGTACCGGCGGAGTAAACAAGATGAGTACAGCTTATGCCTTCGTTGACGAATCAGGCTCAACCTCCCCTTTTTCGGGAAGCCGTTTTCTTGTAATTGCTTTAGACATTATCGGAAATAAAAGAGTAGTGGTAGAAGATGTTCTTAAACGTCGGTTATGGTAATGGAGAAATAAAAAAAAGCGGTTCACCCTGAACCCCGATTTCAATCTGTCCCGACGCATTTCAGCGCCAGCTAGGTACGCTCTCCGAGCGTCCAAGGTCATCAGGCTTTACGATACCGCTTTATTGAAATTTTCGTTAACGGACACCCTTTAAATTTGATGTTGATTTCGCTGGCAAAATTGCGTTCTGGCGACCTGACCGCAGACGGCAGACCGCAGACCGCTGTGAAAAATGGCCGATTTAGCGCGTTTTGGCGGTCAACGGTCAGCGGTCGGTGGTCACTGGAGGCTAAATCCGTGTCAAATCGCAGGGGTGTCCGTTAGCGAAGCTAAGACCAAAGGTTGTAGCAAAAAATGGCTTTAAGCGCGCGTCAACAATACATCTTAAAACTGATCGTCGGTGATTATACCAGCACCGGCGTACCCATTGGCTCCAAATCCGTCGTGGAAAAGCATAATATTGGCGTCAGTTCGGCAACCGTGCGCAATGAGATGGCTGTTCTGGAAGAACAAGGCTATCTCACCCACCCGCACACCTCTGCCGGACGCATCCCCACAGAAGCGGGGTATCGCTATTTTGTAGAAAAATTGATGGAAGAGACCCGCCTTTCGCCCACCGAACAGTTGATGATCCAGCATCAATTTTATCAGGCGCGCCTGGAACTGGATCAATGGATGCGCCTGAGCGCGGCAGTACTGGCTCATTCCACCCAAAATGCCTCGCTGGTCACATCGCCCAAAATCAGCCGCTGCAAGCTAAAACACATTGAACTTGTTTCTATTCACGAACAAGTAATCCTCTTGATTTTGGTACTGCAGGAGGGTGCGGTAAAACAACAAATTCTCAACATCGAGACACCCCACACGCAAGAAGAATTGCGCTCTATCTCCCGGCAGTTGACCGATTTATGGGCCGGGTGCAGCGTAAAAAGCATCACCGCCACCGGTTCTACCTTAACCGGATTAGGCAAACAGGTTGTCACCGTTGTTACCGACACGATGGGCCGCGTCAACGCCAGGCAAACCAGCGATATGTACCACGATGGCCTGCTGCACATGTTGCAAGAATCTGATCTGGTTGAAGGCGAAACTCTGGAGCAGGTCATCCGCGTCCTGGAAGAACAGCAATTGGTTGACCAACTGGTGGGTCAGGCGCTAACTCAAAAAGGGGTG
Organism: Chloroflexota bacterium; assembly: GCA_011192195.1. GTDB lineage: Bacteria > Chloroflexota > Anaerolineae > 4572-78 > 4572-78 > DUEH01. Next base: position 4,123 of record DUEH01000057.1, read on the forward strand.
CAAATCATCATCGCCGGGGAAGATAAATGGAATGATCTCTCTCAAGTGAGCATTGTCATCTCCAGCTATGGCGCCGCCGACGGCGCAACCGGCGCGCTGGGCGTAGTTGGCCCCACCAGAATGCCATACAGTCGCGCCGTATCCATTGTGCGCTATATGTCTCAATTGATGAGTAATTTAATGATTGATCTGTACGGAAATAATTAGGACGTGTTTCATTGTTGGTTGAGGTGTATCTTTTTCCCACGCTTCGCGTGGGAAAAAGATACACCTCTTCAATTCATTTAAAATGCGCCCAAATAATTAACAAATAATTGTTAAGCAAGGTGAAAAATGGCAAAGAAAGCAAAAAACAAAAAACAAGCAGCGGCAAAAGCAGAAGAAATCATTGAAGAAATAGAAAAAGTAAAAGAAACGGATGAGATAGAAGAGACAAAAGCAGAAGAGCAAGCAGTAGAGGAACAGTCAGAAGAAACGTTACCTGAAGAAGAAGCCACTTCGGAAGAGAAGCCGGAAGAAATATCGCTGCAAGCCGAACTGGAAGCAGCGCAAGCCGAAGCCAACAAAAACCTGGACGGCTGGCAGCGCGCCACCGCCGAACTGTCGAACTTCAAAAAACGTCAGGAAGAACGCGGGAAACGGCGTCGGGAAGAAATAACCGCCAACATCATCTCGCAAATCTTCCCCGCTCTGGACGACTTTGATCTGGCCTTTCAAAACCTGCCGGATACACTAACAGAACAAGAAAGCAACTGGGCCGAGGGATTTCAACTGGTGCAGCGTAAGCTGCTAAAAATCCTTGAGGGCAACAAAGTAGAGGCCATTGACGCTCAAGGCGAATTTGACCCCACCCTGCACGAAGCCGTCACCCACGAAGCCAGCGACGAACACGAATCTGACGCCATCATCGCTGAACTACGCAAAGGATACAAACTTAACGAGCGCATTCTACGGCCGGCCCTGGTCAGAGTGGCGAAATAAAAGGCAGAGGGATGAAGGATGAAGGGTGAAGCAAAAATTCATCCTTCTGCCCTCATCCTTCTGCCTTCCGTAAAGGAGCCCCCCAAATGGGAAAAATAATTGGTATAGACCTGGGCACCACCAACTCGGTGGTAGCCGTAATGGAAGGGGGAGACCCCGTTGTCATCCCCAACGCAGAAGGAGGCCGCATCACCCCATCGGTGGTGGCGGTGAACCCTAAAACCGGCGAAAGAATGGTCGGTCAGATTGCCAAACGGCAGGCCGTTGTTAACGCTGAAAACACCATCTACTCCATCAAACGCTTTATGGGCCGCAAATTCAGGAACGCCGAAGTCCAGCGCGCATTGGAATTTATGCCCTATCAAGTCAAAAAAGCCCCCAACGGCGACGCGCGCGTGGTGATGGGCGACAAAGAATACAGCCCGCCGGAAATCAGCGCGATAATTCTGCAAAAACTCAAAGCAGACGCTGAAGCCTATCTGGGCGAAAAAGTCACCCAGGCCGTCATCACCGTACCCGCCTACTTCAATGACACCCAGCGTCAGGCCACCAAAGACGCCGGAAAAATTGCCGGGCTGGAAGTGTTGCGCATCATCAATGAACCAACTGCTTCTTCGCTGGCCTACGGTCTGGACAAAAAAGAGGATGAACACATTGCCGTGTACGATCTGGGCGGCGGAACCTTCGACATCTCCATCATTGATGTCAGCGACGGCGTATTTGAAGTTCAATCCACCAATGGCGACACCCTCTTGGGCGGCGACGACTTTGACCAAACCCTCATTATCCATCTGATCCAGGGATTTCAAGACGCGCAGGGCATTGACCTAAGTCAGGATAATCAGGCTTTGCAGCGACTAAAAGAAGCCGCCGAAAAAGCTAAAATCGAACTATCCACCACTATGCAGAGCGAAATCAACCTGCCCTACATTACCGCCGACGCCAGCGGCCCCAAGCATCTGGTCGCATCCATCACCCGCGCCAAATTTGAGCAACTCACGCGCAACCTCGTCGAACGCTCGTTGGGTCCGGTGACAAAAGCCCTGCAAGACGCCAAAGCCTCTACCGATGATATTGACGAAGTAGTCCTGGTGGGCGGTCAAACGCGCATGCCTGCCGTGCGAGAAGCGGTCAAAAAGAAATTCGGCAAAGAGCCGCACAAAGGCGTTAACCCGGATGAGGTGGTTGCCATTGGCGCCGCTATTCAAGCGGGCGTGCTGGGCGGCGAAGTAACCGACGTCCTGCTGCTAGACGTTACCCCGCTCACCCTCAGCATCGAAACCCTGGGCCGCGTGGCCACTCCGCTCATCCCGCGCAATACTACCATGCCCACCCAAAAGAGTCAGGTTTTCTCCACCGCATCCAATAACCAGACGCAGGTGGAAATTCACGTACTGCAAGGCGAACGCCCCATGGTTGACCAGAACAAAAGTCTGGGCAAATTCATTCTTGACGGCATTCCGCCCGCCCCCAGAGGCGCCCCTCAAATTGAAGTCATCTTTGATATTGACGCCAACGGCATTCTGCACGTCACCGCCAAAGACCAGGCCACCGGCAAAGAACAAAGCATGAAAATTATGCCTGACAGCGGCCTGTCAGACGCAGAAATTGACAAAATGGTGGACGAGGCGGAACAATTCAAAGAAGAAGACGAAAAACGCAAAGCCGAAATCGAAACGCGCAACAAAGCAGAAGGAACCGTTAACGCCGCCGAACAAATCCTTGCTGAACATAGCGACAAAATTGACGACAGCCTGAAAGCCGAGCTGCAAAATCGCATCGAAGAAATGAACAGCGTCCTGAGCGAACAAGAAGACCCCGAAGCCATTGAAACCGCCTTCCAGAATCTGGATCAAGCCTTGCAGCAAGTGGGCGCGCAGATGTACCAGCAAGCGGACGCCGCCCCCACCGATGAGCAGCCCTCTGACAGCAGCGCTGACCCTGATAAAGACGTAGTTGACGGCGAATTTGAAGAAGAAACGACAAATGACGAATAACAAACGACGAAAGACAAAGGACGAAGGACGAAGGAGGAACAACTTCGTCCTTCGTCCTTCGTCCTTCGTCTTCTCCTGAGTATAACTATGAACGAAAAACGAGATTACTACGAAGTGTTGGGCGCTGCGCGCAGCGCGACGCAGGTTGAGATCAAAAAAGCCTATCGCTCCCTGGCCAGAAAATATCATCCCGACGTTAGCAAAGACCCAAACGCCGAAGAAAAATTCAAAGGGATCAACGAAGCTTACGAAATCCTGTCAGACGAAGAAAAGCGCGCGGCTTATGATCGCTTTGGACACGCTGGCGTCAGCGGCGCAGGCGCAGGCTTTGGCGGCTTTGGCGGTTTTAGCGGCGCAGGCAGAGACCCCTTTGAAATATTTGAAGAGGTTTTTGGCGGCTTTGGCTTTGGCGGCGGCGGACGGCGCAGTAAAACCGGGCCTCGGCGCGGCGCAGACCTGCGCTACGATATGACGCTGGAATTCAAAGAAGCCATCTTTGGCGTTGAAAAAGAGATCGAAATACCCCGTCAGGAAACGTGTACGCACTGCAAAGGCACAGGCGCAGAACCGGGCAGCAAGCCCTTGCGCTGCCCGGACTGCAACGGCGCTGGCGAAGTTCGGCGGCAGGCAGGTTTCTTCATCAATATTACTGCCTGCCCTCGCTGTAACGGCGCCGGGAAAATCATCACCTCACCTTGCTCCGGGTGCAACGGGCGCGGTAAAATGCTCAAGCGGCGCAAACTCAACGTGAAAATCCCCGCCGGCGTTGACGATGGCAACCAGATTCGACTGGCCGGCGAAGGGGAAGACGGCAGCAAAGGCGGGCCGCCGGGCAATCTGTACGTGGTTATTCGCGTCAAAGCGCATCGCTTTTTCCACCGCGTAAAAAACAATATTCACGTTGAATTGGCTATCAACATTGTTCAAGCCGCTCTGGGAGATGAAATCGAAATCCCCACTCTGAATAACCCCATCGCGCGCGCCATTCCCGCCGGAACCCAAACCGGCGACACCATCACCTTAAAAGGGCTGGGCGTTCCCAGACTGCGTCGCGACGGTACTTCTACCAGCCGAGGCAATCAAATTATCACCTTGCAAGTCAAAACGCCCACCAACCTCACAAAACACCAGCGAGACCTGCTGCTGGAACTGGGCAAAACCCTTGACAGTCAGGTTGTCCCACAAAAAGAAAAAGGCTTCTTTGACAAGGTTAAAAATATTTTTCTGAATACAGTTTTACCGATATAACCCCCATATTCGTCAATATTCACAAAAAAACGAAGACCGTCCCCTAGAGAGGGCGGTCTTTTTTATTGTGCAATTTGCACAACAAAAAAGACTGAACCGGCTATTTAGTCACATCACATTGGCTGGTTGTGCTGAAAAATGCGCTATGCGAATTTGGGAATTTAATAATTTGGGAGTATAATATTTGTCGAGAATGAAAATGGAACTGTCGCCCGCCCGGAATTGGAGCGCCGGGCGAGGCGGCAGGCGCGTTTGATGAGTTTTCACTCCTAACGCGCACCAAAGCCCAACAACCAAGGATGCCGCGTGATGCGGCGAAACTTGTTTGTATGGCTTTGGTGCGCGTTTTTTTATGTCAATTTTTTAGTGCCGCGCAATGCGGCGAGGGAGATTCCTATGTTTAAATTCAAACCGAAATCGCATCGGTATGGCAGCAAATTCAATCGCGGCGCTATCGTCACATTCGCCGCAAACCCCGCACTCCAAAAACGGCTTCGGGATGCCGCAATTGATGCGGGGCTGTCGGTGAGCGAGGCGTTACGCCAAATCATAGATTACGCGCTGGACGCGCTGGAATCGGAGGCCGACAATGAAAAACAAAAATAACCGCCCGGTTATCCCTGCATCCGTCATCCGATTCGTTTTGAATTACAAACCCAAAAAAGCCGCCGCCCGCGATGGCGACCAAACCGAAGGGCGGGCGACGGCAATCAACGCGCCGATTCGTGAGAACCGGAGCAATCACATTTTAGCACACAGAGAGGGGGTGAGAAAATGAGTCGTGATACAAAAAATGCTATTGAAATGATAAAACGTGACATTGAACGTTATGAACGTGAGGGGAATACACGGATGGTGAAGATGCTGCGCCGCTCATTGGCGCAACTGGAACGCAAATAAAAAAAGGGCGGCGACTCTGTGCTGGAGTCCCGCCCCCTCTTCAATCGCGGAGCGCGATAGGAGCAAAAAAATGATCAACAAAAGTATAATTCAAAAGTTGAATTTTGGCAACTTTGGGGGCGCGTGATGGCCGACAAAAATGGCAAACAACACGGCGGCTACACGCGCGTCCTGAATTCGATTCTTGACGATATGCCTTCCGGCACGCAAATGAAAATTACAATTTTCATTCTGCGCTGTACCATTGGCTGGAAGAAAAAATCGGATCGCATCTCCATTAGCCAGATTATGCACGGCGCAGGCGTGAGTGACAAAACGGCAACCAATGTCACCAATTATTTGAGTAACTTGGGTATCTCGAAAATAGATGCGCCAGGCGTCACAACTCGCTTCACTGTTTCCGATACGCTGTTCAGTGCGAGCGAGCCATACACGCGATTCCCGAATCAGATTATTGATGATCTTCTACCAACGCTAACCGGCGCTGAGTTTAAGATTTTGGCATACATCGTCCGCGAGACCATTGGACGCCAACGAAAAACCGCAACTATCACCAAGATGAATTTCCGAACTGCCACTAACTTGTCCCGGAATCGAGTCCCTATTGCCATTGCCAAGCTAACATCCAAAAACATCATCACACAAAATGGCAGCCAGTACACACTAAAACCCGCCTACTCTCTGCCAATAAAAAAAACAAAACACTCTGATACAGTCAAACAGTATAGCCAATTAACCGGCATCCCATTGCCGAAACTTGACGCCGGTTTGGTAGAAATCCTTGACATCTATCAGCCGCAAAACGGCGACTTACAACACGCAATAGATTCTGTGAAAGCCGACTATCCAGACACTTGGCAAAACGAATTACGATTCAAACGAGCCGTTGAATTGGCTTTGGGATACTGAAATATGCACTTTTTTTACGATGGTTAATGCACTTTTTTTACGATGGTTAAGCCGGAATATGCACTTTTTTTACGATGGTAATGCACTTTTTTTACGAACACAAAAGAAAGATAAAGAAAGTTTAAAGAAACTAACAAAGAAAGGCGCGCTCACGCGCTTTTTAAAAGCTTAAAAGCACGCACATCCAAATTTTTCACATTGTTAGCAATTTTGCGAATTTGTAATTTTTAAAAATAGCTTGGCAAGGATGAAAATTGTTTTTTTGTACGTTGCCAAGCAATTTTTCAAAAATCCAATTTTTGAACTTTGGAGCAGGCGCGGGTATAATGTTTACACGGAATAGAGTTATATTCAATACTTGAGTAATGGAGGGGAGGGGTATGTCCGAAAAGGTGACTTTCACGGTAAAACAGATTCGGTTCATTGAATGGCTGGCGGCGGCAAAGGCTGACAGGAGGCCAAAAACGCAAATTGACTTGGCAAAAGAAATTGGGGTGAATGACAAAACTTTAACCCGCTGGAAAAAACTGCCCGGCTTCCGTGATGCTGTAACAGCACGCGCCCGCGAGTTGTTAGGTGATGACCTGCCACAAATTTATGACGCACTGCGTAAAGAGGCGATTGCCGGAAGCTACAAACATATCGAACTGTCTTTCAAACTCACCGGCGAGTTTGTTGAGCGACATGACATAAATTTGAACGTTCAGAAGGGTTATGTGGGGTTCACGCCAGATGAATGGAGGGATTGACCGGACAACCGTTTATAAACCGCTGCCCTGGCAGATTGCGCCGTTGCGAGATACATCGCCCGTTATCCTGTTGACCGGCGCGGCTGGCGGCGGCAAGAGCCGGATTGCGGCTGAAAAGATTCACGGCTATATGATGCGCTACCCCGGCGCTACCGGGCTGATGCTTCGTAAGGCGAGGGAGTTTTGTAACAAGAGCATCGTTCCCTTCTTCAACAAAACCGTGATTGGGAAGACAAGCGGCGTGACGTTCAAAAAAAGCGACTACCTTTTTGAGTATTCAAACGGCAGCGTTTTGTATTTTGGGGGGGTGAGGGACGACCAGCAGAGAGAGGCGATTCGCTCTATTGGGCAAGACGGTGCGCTGGACATCGTTTGGATAGAGGAGGCCAACGCCTTCACCATCGCCGATTTTGAAGAACTCATTGCGCGTATGCGCGGCAATGCCGCATCATGGCGGCAAATCATTCTGACCACAAACCCCGATTCGCCGTATCATTGGATAAACCAAGAGCTAATCTTGAAAGGCAATGCCGCCGTTTATTATTCAAATTGGCGTGAGAATCCGCATAACCCGCCGAGTTACGCCAAGATGCTTGACCGGCTTACAGGCATAAGGCGCAAGCGGCTTCGTGATGGCCTTTGGGTGCAGGCAGAGGGCGCAATTTACGAGTTTGACCCGTCCATACATGTAATAGGCACGTTTCCAATTCCCGATGACTGGCGGCGCTTCCGGGCGATTGATTTCGGATACACGAATCCATTTGTTTGCCAGTGGTGGGCGATAGACCCGGACGGGCGAATGTACCTTTACCGTGAAATTTATATGAGCCGTCGCACGGTTGAAAAGCACTCACGTCAAATAAATGCCTTGAGCGCGGAGGAGCATATTGAGGAGACTATCTGCGACCATGACGCAGAGGATCGGGCAACGCTGGCAGAGAATGGCATACACAATATTGCGGCGCTAAAAGACGTTCAAACCGGCTTGCAGGCTGTGATGGAACGGCTCAGAGTGCAACCGGACGGCAAGCCGCGCTTAATGGTGATGCGCGGCTGCACAGTTGAAATTGATTACTCGCTCAAAGAGGGCGACCCGCCAAAGCCGACTTCAACAGAAGAGGAGTTTCCCGGCTATGTTTGGGAGCAGCCGAAAGCTGGCAAGGAAGACAGAGACCGCCCGCTGAAACTAAACGATCACGGAATGGATACAGCGCGTTACGCGGTGATGTATGCCGACGCGCCGCAAGCCGTCACCCTCTCAGCGGTGCGGCGAAGTGTATTTTAGCTTTCTTATAGTAAAAATGGCGTTCACCAAAAAAACCGCTCAAAAGGCGGTCTTTTTTTACGCGATATTTACACGGTATCGCGTTTGACTTGTACACGGTTTCAGGTACAATATTGCTATGTTCAAACAAATTCTATCCAGAATCAGAGAGTGGTTTGCCCCTGATGCGCCGGTTAAGGATGTGCCGTACCGAGTGAACCGGCTGAGTAATGTGCTGGCGCAGGAGTCTACGCGCCGGGAGTTAATGACCGCCTCCGAAGCAATGGCAGCCGCCGACCCGCGCATTATGGCGGTCATCACCAAACTGGCCGCCGACGCGACACGGGGCGGTTTTGATTTTGTGGCTGAAGATGAAACGGTTACTCAAGTAATTTCCGATTTGACTGCCCGGCTCAATTTGCAAAATCTTCTTCCGCAATGGTTATTTGAAGCGCAAATGAGCGGCGACCTGTTTTTAGAAGTCAGTTTGCAGGGCAATGAGATTGCCGCCGTAACGTTAAAACCGCCCGTTGAAATGGTGCGGCTATCTGACCTGACCGACAGATTCCCCGACCCGCAAAGAGCATACAACCAGGCTGAATTTCAATTTGGCTTCCCCACAAGCGACAATGGCATCTTCCTTGCTGCCTGGCAGATTGTTCACGCCCGTTGGAATCGCCGCGCCAATGAGCGCTATGGCCGCCCTCAATTTGCAACGGCGGTTGACCATCACAAATGGTTGCTTGATGGCGAGCGCAATTTGGCAATCAGACGGCGGTTGCGTTCCGGCACGCGGCTCTATCATCACGTGCCGGGCAGCGCAGCGCAAATTATGGCCTATCGTGAGATGAATCAGGAAGCCATAGACGCAGGTTCAGAAGCCGTCGTGCTAGACTATTTTGGCAACAGTGAGACTGGCCCAAAGGCGATTCAACTGGACGAATCGCTTGGGGAAATTGGCGACATTCTGCACCAATTGCAAACGGCGTTCTCTGCCAGTCCTGTACCCATTGAACTGCTGGGCTACGGACACGACCTGAACCGCGACCTGCTGGAAGAAAAGTTAAAAAGCTACGAGGATGCACTTCCGGCTGTTACGGACTGGATTGAAAAGCAGGTGCTAGAGCCGTTGGTAGACCTGCAACTGCTTCTGCTTGGTATCTGGCCGGGGAATGTGAAGTATGAAATTTTGTGGGCGCGTGACAGGCAGAGTGAAGCTGAACTGGCGCAGCAGTCCAATGATGCGGTTCGGGCGCGTTCAGAAGCCGTCGTGCTAGACTATTTTGGCAACAGTGAGACTGGCCCAAAGGCGATTCAACTGGACGAATCGCTTGGAGAAATTAGCGACATTCTGCACCAATTG
>DUEH01000058.1 GCA_011192195.1 Chloroflexota bacterium
ATCTTAAGTCAGAAGAAGAAATGCGCCGCGTCTTCCAACCGCTGGCCGATATGCCCGACAGCGCTTTCACCAACACCCTCAAAATCGCCGAGATGTGCAACGTTGACCTGGAAGACAAAAGCTATCACCTCCCGGATTTGCCCGTTGAACTTATGCCTCCCGGCCACAACTACAGAACTTTTCTGCGCAAATTGACCGACGAAGGGCTGGTAGAACGTTACGGCGAGCGCGTCGCTTCGCCGGAAGTGCAGGAACGCAAAGAACACGAACTGAGCATTATCAGCAAGATGAATTTTGATGTCTATTTTCTGATTGTCTGGGACTTGTGCGAATACGCCATTCGCAACAACATCTGGTGGAACGTGCGCGGTTCCGGAGCCGGTTCCATTGTGGCTTACGCGCTGGGCATTACCAAAATTGACCCCCTGAAACACCACCTCATCTTTGAGCGATTTTTGAACCCGGGCCGCGTTTCTATGCCCGACTTTGATCTGGATTATCCCGACGACCAGCGCGAGGAGATGATTCGCTACACCATTCGGCGCTACGGCGAAGACCACGTGGCCCAAATTGTCTCTTTTGGGCGTATGAAAGCCCGCGCTGCCATCAGAGACGTGGGACGCGCCCAGGACGTTTCGCTGGATGAGGTGGATCGTATTGCCAAACTGGTTCCGGCTATCTCCGGTAAACCGGTAACAATTGATAAAACCCTGGATTCGGAGAGCGAGTTTTATTCGGCGGAGTTGAAAAAACGCTATAAAACGGAAGATCACGTCAAAAAGCTCATCGATTCCGCCCGCAGCCTGGAAGGGGTGGCCCGGCACTCATCGGTTCACGCCGCCGCCGTCATTGTGGCCGATAAACCGCTGGTCAACTACGTGCCGCTCATGCGCCCTCAAGGGTCGGTCATCACCAAGTCCATCACCCAATTTGAGTTTCCCATTTGTGATTCCATCGGCCTGCTGAAAATAGATTTTTTGGGACTGTCTACGCTCACCGTAATGCGCCGCGCCGCCGAGTTGATCAAATTGCGGCACGGCATTGAATACACGCTGGACAACATTCCCGTTGAAGATCCCAAAGCCTTTGAACTTTTAGCCAGCGGCAATCTGACCGGCATCTTTCAGGTGGAAGGCGCCGGAATGCGTCGCTTGATGTCGGAAATGCAGCCCCATAAGTTTGACCATATTGTGGCTGCCATTTCCCTCTATCGTCCGGGGCCAATGGAAAACATCCCCAGCTACATCCGCCGAATGCACGGCAAAGAAGAGGTGCAATACCACACCCCTGACTTGAAACCCATCCTGGAAGACACCTACGGCATTTTGGTCTATCAGGAACAGATTATCCGTATAGCTGCTGAACTGGCGGGATATGAACCGGGCGAAGCGGATATGATCCGCAAAGCGGTGGCAAAGAAGAAGACAGCCTTGATGGAGAAGCATAAAATTCAGTTCACCGCCGGGGCGCTGGAAAAAGGCTATTCGCAGAAAGTCATTGACGCCATCTGGGGTGATATTGAATATTTTGCGCGTTACGGATTTAATAAAGCCCACGCTGCGGACTACGCCGCCATCACCTGCCAAACCGCCTTCCTGAAGGCGCATTATCAGGTAGAGTATATGGCTGCGCTGATGACGGTTGAACAGCACAAAACCGATAAAATGGGCATGCTGATGGAAGAATGTCGGATGATGGGGATTGAAGTTTTTCCCCCCAGCGTCAACCACAGCGATGCCGGCTTCATTATTGAAGAGACAGAGACAGGCCCCGCTATTCATTTTGGGATGGGGGCGGTCAAAAACGTGGGCGAAGGCCCCATCGAGACAATCATCGCCGGACGCGAGGAGCAGCCCTTCCGCGACATCGATGACTTTAGCCAGCGCGTTGATTTGCGAAAAGTGGGTAAACGCGCTCTGGAAAGCCTGATTAAAGTGGGCGCGCTTCAGGATTTTGGCAAAAGGTACATCCTGTTGGCCTTAACAGAACGGATGATACGCCTGTCCGGGCAAATTCATCGCGCGGCGGCAGAAGGGCAAATGAGTATGTTTGATATGGGCGGCTTTGATACGCCCTCGGTGGGGTCTATTATGTACCCGCTGCCGGACGCGCCGGAGATACCGCGTAAAGAACTGCTGGGTTGGGAGAAGGAATTGATGGGGATTTACCTCTCTTCGCATCCCATTCAGCCCCACATGGAAGCTATCAAGCAGGTCACAACCTGTTTGTGCGGGGATTTGAGTGAACTGCGAGACGGGCGGCAGGTTCGCGTGGCCGGATTAATCACCAAAATTCGGCAAATGACCACCAAAAAAGGCGATCCGATGGCCTTTGTAGAAATTGAAGATGTTCAAAGTTCGCTGGAAGTGGTGGTCTTCCCGCGCACCTACAAAGATTATCAGCATCTTCTGGTTCCGGACAGCATTATTGTAGTAGCCGGAAAAGTTGACGGCAAGGATGAAGATCGCCCCAAGATTTTGGCCGATACCATTTCCACTGAGCTGACTGTTCACCAGCCGCTTGCCTCTGAACCTGCCGACGCCTTTGCCGAGAGCCGCGCCGCATACGCCACACCAGACAACGGTGGCCTAATGCAAAGCGCGCCGCCCCCCCCGCCGTCCCCCTTGCCGGAAACCGCTCCCCCGGACGCGCCGCATTGGGTGACGCCGCCTACCCAAAAAGAGCCGCCTACTTTGAGCAAACCACTGGAAATCACCCTGCTTCCAGGCGATAATTTGGCGGCGGATAAGCTGAAATTGCAAAATGTACTGAATATTTTAAGGCAGCATCCGGGCAATAGTCGCTTTGTCCTCTACATTCCCCGGAACGGTCAGCGCATTCCCATAGAATTTCCACAATTGCAGATTAGCTATACCGTTCATTTGCACAAAGAACTTGAAGCCCTTGTTGGCGCCACTGGCGTTAGAGCGCAGGAATAATGCCTTTGCCTGAGTTGGATAAACCAAAAAGTACCAACCTTCACCTTGACTTGCTCATGAGGACATGTTAGACTTATAGAGCATATCCTTCGGTTTAAATAATTGGTTTTACGCAGCTTATGTCTACAGACGCAAGGTTTCCCCCTGTTAATACAGAACAAAAAAGCCTCTTTTTCAAGCTAAAAAAGGTCTTCATCCTGGCGCTTGTCTTACTGGCTATTGGCGTGAATGTCTTGTCACCGGTTTTTGCCTGGCAGTGGATACAGACGCCTTTTTTAGGAGCGCTCTTTGAACATACGCTGGTTGTCGCTGATACCTATGGCGACGGCTGGGCGGGGCGTCAGGCCGGATTGCGCAACCCCGATATTTTGTTGGCCGTTAATGATACACCCGTATCAAATGATCAAGAACTTGCCAATACGTTGAACGCCTTTTTGCCGGGAGATGAGGTTACGCTTCTGGTTGAACGCGCTGACGCTTCTACCGATAAAATCCCTGTTGTCCTTTCCAACTTTGCTCGGCTGGATTATTTACTTATTTTTGGCGCGCCGTACATGGTTGGTCTTTTATATTTAGTGTTAGGGCTTTTTGTCTATCGCGTGCGGGCTTCGGATCGCGCCGGGGAAGTTTTCGCCATTTTTAGCCTTTTATTCAGCGTACTGACCGGCGCTTTTTTTGATATTTTCACCTCTCATTACCTGACCGCAGTCTGGACAATCGCCATCCCCCTGACGTCCGCCGCATTGATGCACCTGGCTTTGGTTTTCCCCATCGAAACAAAACTCATCAAAAAGCGCCCCTGGTTGCGCTTTGCTCCCTATGCTCCCGCCGTTCTATTGAGCCTTAATGGCGTGTACTGGCTGTATGATCAAAGCAGCCGCACCAGCTATTTCCTTCCCTGGCGGCTGGAATTTACTTTTATGGGCCTTGGTTTTGTGATCTTTTTTGCCCTGCTATTAACAACCTGGTATCTCAACTTTTCGCCTTTGGTCAGACAACAAGCGCAGATTATTTTTGCGGGCAGTTTTCTTGCTTTTTCCCCTATGTTTATCTGGACTTCTGCCAAAGCGCTAGGCGTAGGCATTCCTTTTTCGGGTATTCTTTTTATCATTCTTATTGCGCCGCTGATCTTTTTTCCCATTGCCATTACTTATGCCATTTTAAGATACCAATTGCTGAATCTGGACGAATTTTTTGCTCAAATACTACTGTACGCCGGTTTGCTTGGCGTTGCAATTATTGGGTTTGTGGCCTGGACAGGAATTTTATCTTTTGTCTTTGGTATTCGTTCACCCATCTTGAATCCAATAGCCCTGCTGGTATACGGCTTGGTGCTGATTGTATTTTTGGGGCCAATCAGAGATGGATTACAGCGGCTGATCAATCGCTTGCTGTTTGCTTCGGCGCAAAATTATCGGCAAATTTTAGACAATTACCCCACTGAATTGGCGGCGGTTCCGCTTGATGTGGACGATATGCTCAATTTCTACCTTGACAAGGTAAGGGAAGGCGTTCAAACCAATAGATCATTTATTTTCTTCATCGAAACAGGTATCGCGGCCTACAACATCAGAGCGGTTTCCAATTATCAGTACAAAAACGAGATCGGGATCACCTATTTAAAAGAAGATAGCCTGCCGAAATGGCTAAGCGCCCGGCGAGAAATATTGCGCTTGAACAGCGAAGGGAGACCGGTTACTCGGGTTTTGGTTGATCAAGAAGAATTGGCGCGTCTGGCAATGCTGGATGTCAGAGTTATTGTTCCGCTATATGGGACGGACAGGCTGCTTGGATGGTTGGCGCTGGCAGATAAGACATCCGGTGCGCCCTACAATCAAGCTGATCTTGATTTTCTGAATAGCCTTTCTAATCAGACGGCCATTGTTCTGGAAAACGCGCAACTTTTGGAAATGACCAATCGGAAAACAAAGGAGCTTTTGGCCCTTCAGGAAACCAATCTGGATATTGCTTCAGAACAAAATACGGAACGAATTTTGACTTCAGTAGTGCAGCGAGCAACAGATCTGCTCAAGGCCAGGGGCGGGTCTATCTATCGCCTGGATGAAAATTACGGATTATTGAATAACGAGGCTTGCTATAATCTGGACCAGGATTACGCCAGCATTAGCCTGAAAATAGGTCAGGGAATTGCCGGTCAGGTGGCAAAAAGCGGACAGGCGCTTTGTATTAGTCAATATCAGGCCGCGCTTGATCAGGTAAAAATTCATCCCGGCGAAGAGTTTGGCCCGGTAGTTGCCGTTCCTTTTGCCTGGCAAGGACAGGTTAGAGGCGTTCTGGAACTTATCAGAGATGTCCATGCCCCACAATTTACTACTGAAGACCTTGAATTGCTGTCGGTATTGGCAAATCAGGCTGTTATTGCCTTAGAGAACACGCGCCTGATCAGCGAAGCGGAACTAAGAGCATCTCAGTTAAGCACATTGAATGAAGTGAATCGAATTATCAGCGCTACACTGGAACGTGACGCCGCTTTGAAGTTGGTCATGGAAAAGGCCGTTGAAATTTTAAAAACAGAGGCTGGATCCATCTTTTTGGTAGATGATACAGGTAAGTTTTTGATTTTTGAAGTGGCTTTAGGACCGGCCGGTGTGGAGCTGGTGGGAGCGAAGATGACTATTGACCGGCATAGTATTGCCGGTACTATAGCCGATACGCGCGCAGCGCTTATAGTCAACGATGTGGCTGCCGACCCCCGCTGGAATACCCGTTTTGATGATGCCACCGAGTTTCAGACCCGCGACATTCTGGGCGTGCCGATGGTGGCTTTTGAGCAAGTGATCGGCGTTATCGAGGTTATAAACAAGAAAAATCAGCGCAAATTTACCGAGGATGACGAAAGAACCTTGTCTATCTTTGCCGGTCAGGCGGCCATTGCTATTGTCAATGCCCAACGCTTTACCCGCACTGATAAAGCGCTGACTGACCGCGTGAGAGAATTGACCACTCTGGAATTTATTGACCGTGAGTTAAACGCTACCCTTGATTTGGGAAATGTGTTGGCGCTGACCCTCTCCAGTACAATGGACTTTTTGGGAGCGTCGGTGGGTTTGATGGCAATGTTGGATGATGAGAAGCGGGGCTTGCGCTTTGAGGTAATGAGCGGCGTAGCCAAAAAATACAGGCAGTATCGTGAAATTTTATGGCCCTTGGAGCAAGGAAATATTGGGCAAACAGCCAGCAGCGCTCAACCACTATTAGCCACCGGCGAAGACGTTGATAATTTTGCCGGTGATGCGCGTTCAACATCGCAACTCTGTATCCCTGTAGCCTCAAAAGATAGCGTGGTGGGGGTCATTAGTTTGGAATTGGCCGAACCAGACGTTTTTACCCAGGAAGACCTGGAGTTTGCTACTCGCTTGGTCAGTCATGCAGTCCTGGCCATCCAGAACGCCCGCTTTTTTGAGGAAGTGAAAGCGGCCAATCAAGCAAAAACCGAATTTATGAGCGTAGCCTCTCACGAATTAAAAATTCCAATGACCAGCATAAAAGGCTACGCCAGGATGATGGATATGGTGGGGGGCGACAGGCTTTCTGAGCAACAGAAAGGGTTTCTTGATATTATTGCCGCCAATGTCGATCGGATGAATCGTCTGGTAGGTGATTTACTGGATGTAAGTCGCATAGAGGCGGGGCGCATAAAACTCGAAATGACCTCGGTGGACATAAAAGATGTCATTGACGAAGTGCTTTTATCGCTAAAAACGCAAATCGAGGAAAAAGAATTACAATTGATAAGCGATATTCCGCCCGACGCCCCCTCTGTTTGGGCCGATTATGGGCGCCTGGTTCAAATTGTGACCAATCTGCTCAGCAACGCATACAAATACACCCCCGAAGGGGGGCGCATAGAAGTGCAGGTCAGATATGTCAATGGCGGCAATAGCGACCCGTATTTATCTGTTTCGGTCAGCGATACCGGCTTTGGTATTTCTGAAGAAGATCAGCAACAACTTTTCACCAAGTTTTTCCGCGCCTCAGACCAAAACATCAGGGAAGTCCATGGTACCGGCCTGGGGCTTTCTATCACTAAGGGAATGATAGAAATGCACAGCGGTAAAATGTGGTTCAACAGCGCTCTGGGCCAGGGTTCCACCTTTGGCTTTGATCTCCCCGTAGAACAAACGCAATAAAAGTTTCAGGTTTTTTGTTTCGGGTTTGATGTTTGATACGAACCTGCTTCTTGTTTTCCTGACCGGAAACCCCAGACAGGAAACCTGAAACACCAAACCCGAAACCCTTTACCGTAACCAACGCCAAACTCTATCCAGCGCTTGCGCAGCCAGCCATTCCCGGTCGGTTTGCCCCTTGTAAACGCGATGATAACGGCTTAGGTTTACCTGCCCCTTATGCGCTATCGCAATCAACGCCTCCTCGCCCGTCGAGTCCGTTTTCACCGGGCCGATGATGCAGACGCCCAGTGTATTGGGCTGACTGAGGCGCTGGGTCAGTTCTTTGACTGCCGCTTCCGCGCTTTCTGCATCATTTGGCGCGGGGACGCCTATTGTGTCAAAGACCTCCTCCGGCGAACTGAATACGGTAGCGGTGAAAGCGGCTTTGCTGCGTTCGTCGCTCTGCATTCGTCCGGTTAGAACGCCGCCTGTCAAGGTGTCAACTGCGGTCACTTGCAAGTTGTGTTTTTCCAACAGTTCCCCCACTACTTCCGGAAGTGTTTTCTGGTCTACGCCAAAAATAGTATCTGCCAAACGCTTTCTGATCTCTTCTTCGGCGGGTGCAATTAGCGCGTTAGCATCGGCCTCTGTAGCTGCTTTGGCAGTGATGCGGATGTCTACCTGCCCCAAATGCGCCGCCAGACCTACTGTGGGATTGCTGCCGCGCATCAAATCGTCTAGTTGCCTGTCTACATTGCTTTCACCAAGTCCGCAAGTGTGCAAAATTCTGGCTTTGATGACCTGCGTTTTTCCCATCTTCCCTTTGAGGTAGGGAATAATGGCGCGTTTCATCTGGTATTCCAATTCTCTGGGAACGCCGGGTAGGCAAATAATACTTCCCTGCTCTGTTTCAATAATAAAGCAAGGGGCTGTGCCAACCGGATTTTCAACGGGAATGGCGCCTTCCGGCAGCCAGGCCTGGCGTTTGTTATTCTCTGCCATTGTGCGGCCAAAGCGTTTGAATCTGGCGGCAATTTGCGCTTCCAGCTCTTTGCTGTAGACCAACTTGCGCCCTGTGGCGGCGGCGGCAGCCTGCCGGGTAACATCATCCACCGTTGGCCCCAAGCCGCCTGAAACAATGACAAAATCTGCCCGTTTTAGCGCGTCGCGTAAAATTTCAGCAATGCGAACTTCATTATCTCCTACGGTGGTTTTGTAGAGTAAATCAAGGCCAATATCGCGCAGCATTCTGGCAATGACAACTGAATTAGTATCTGTAATTTCTCCCAGCAGCAACTCGGTGCCGGTTAGTACAATTTCTGCATTCATAATAATCCTGTCCTGTTTAATTTTTGATGAAACTGTAATTTTACTTGATTTTTAGAGAAACGCAATTGTTAAACTTGAGAGCCTTTAAGGA
This sequence comes from Chloroflexota bacterium, assembly GCA_011192195.1. GTDB lineage: Bacteria > Chloroflexota > Anaerolineae > 4572-78 > 4572-78 > DUEH01. Next base: position 8,490 of record DUEH01000058.1, read on the forward strand.
TAACATCTCTCTGCTTTTCTCTTTTTTGATATTGTTGTATCATGATGCAGGGCTGTTCAGTTCTCCGTACAGAGTAGGTGCAATGCACTTTCGCACCGCCTTACAAGGCAAAATTAACTTATTTTACGCAGTAAATTGCAAGAGAAGACAATGCGTTAAGTGCATCGCACCTGATGTTTGCGCCTCTGCTTTTTAGAACTGAACAGCCCTGGCCAAACTCTTAAGGCAAACGGTCAAACTCGCTCAACATCAATGAAGCCAACTCCGCAGGAAGGTAAACGCCCCCTTCAAAAACCTGTTGAATGGCCTGCGCTACTACCCCAGGCGATGCAGAAAGGGGTAAATATCCTTTAGCCCCCATTTTCAGCGCTTGCAAAGCGTACTCATCTACACTGTTAATCTGGTGAGACGCAACAATCAGTATTTCGGTCTGAGCGTTTGTATCAAGAATAGATTTAGCGGCCTTGATACCATCTACACCGGGCAAATGCAGGCTCAAAAGCGCTACATCGGGCAAGGTATCAGCGCATATTTCAGTGGCGCCCGGCCCATCAAACGCTGTGCCAACCACCTGAATATTCAATTGCGATTGCAGAGAAGTTACCAATTTATCTACAAATGAGTGGTCGCTATTAGCAATGACAACCCTGATTATTTTACCCACCTTTGACCAATCCTTTACTATTTCCTTGAAGCCATCTTCTATTTTACAAAAGATTGCCATAAGTTTATAGAGGCTAAAGTACTGAAAACCATACGCATTGGTGACTGGCAAAAGTACCTGAAATTATGCCCAAAGGTACTTTTAGCCTTACTTTCCCAGAGGGTTGAATGACAAAAATGAGCAACTGTGCTACAATGCTCATCCCAACAGCGCAAGCTGTAACAATGGAGTTATGAATTATGAAAATCACCGACAACGCCCTGCCAATTGACGAATGGTTCAAAAAACTAGGCGACTACCTGCCGGCCACCGATGTCAACGACATAAAACGCGCTTATGAATTTGCAGCCACAGCCCACAAAGGGCAGCGCCGTCGCTCAGGAGAGGCGTACATTACCCACTGCCTAACGGTGGCTCAAATGTTATCAGACCTGGAGTTTGAGGGAGAGGTGATTGTTGCCGGCCTGTTGCACGATGTGCCGGAAGACACCAGCATCACTCTGGAAGAGATTAGCCACACCTTTGGCCCCACCGTTGCCGAATTGGTAGATGGCGTAACAAAATTCAAAAAAGCCTCAACGTACACCGGTGACGACCCCGATGCTGATGCGCCAATTCGCCGAAAAAATGAGCAGGCCGAAAATCTCCGCAAAATGCTTATAGCTATGAGCGAAGACGTACGCGTGGTCCTGATAAAACTGGTTGACCGCCTGCACAATATGCGAACCCTGGGCCATTTACCACAACACAAGCGACGCCGCATAGCGCTGGAGACAATGGACATTTACGCCCCCTTGGCCAATCGGCTGGGCATAGACACCATAAAATCAGAACTGGAAGACCGTTGTTTTCAACATTTGCACCCACAAGAATACCGTAATATGGTCCGCAAACTCGAAGAAAATCGCGCCGTAATGGACAAGCGTATCAAAAAGATTGCCGCTGAAATGGCGATGATACTGTCTGAAGCCGAAATACAGGCCGAACTCCCCTGGCGATCCAAACACTTCTACAGTATTTACCGCAAAATGCAGCGCAAAGAAGTAGATGTTACCCAAATCTACGATGTTAAAGCGCTGCGCATTATTGTAAAAAATGTGAGAGACTGCTACGCCGCGCTGGGGGTGGTGCATGCCAAATGGCGGCCTGTTGCCGGAGAATTTGACGATTATATTGCCGCGCCCAAAGAAAATGGGTACCAATCCCTGCACACGGCGGTAGTACACCAAAGCGGGCAGCTATTTGAAGTGCAGATCAGAACTGAAGAAATGCACCAGCAGGCCGAATTTGGACTGGCCAGCCACTGGAGCTACAAAGACGGCGTCAAATCAGACATGGCTCTGGATAGAAGAATAGCCGCTATGCGAAACGCCATCAAGTCAGTAGCCGAAGGCGGACAGGAAGACGCCAGCGAATTTCTGGCAAACGTCAAAGCAGATGTTCTGGAAGAAAAAATCTACGTCTTTACCCCCAAAGGCGATATCCGTGAATTTCCACTTGGCTCTACCCCCATTGATTTTGCCTACGCCATCCACACAGAAGTAGGGCATAAATGTCGCGGAGCAAAAATCAATGGCTCACTGGTAGGCTTAAGCTATCAACTAAAAAACAGCGACAAAGTAGAAATTCTAACCGCCAAACGGGGCGGCCCCAGCCGGGACTGGCTCAACGAGAATTTGGGTTACGTAAAAACCGTCCGCGCCCGCAGAAAGATCAAACACTGGTTCAAAAAGCAAAACTACCAAATAAGCCTGTCTGAAGGACGTTCCATTTTAGAGCGAGAACTAAAACGCCTCAACATTACAGATGTAAAATATGAAGATCTGGCCGAAGCCTGCGACTACAAAAAAACCGATGACTTTCTGGCCGCGCTGGGCTACGACGACCTCTCCATTCATCACGTTATTCGCAAAACGCTGGATTTATCCGCCGCCGCCAGAAAAGAACAGGCAGAAGCGCCCCCTACGCTCGCTCCGCCCTCTGCCCCCACTTCTGGCGATGTAACCGTAATGGGCGTTGGAGACCTGTACACCACTCTAGGCCGTTGCTGTAGTCCGGTCACTGGTGATTCCATTATTGGCTACATCACGCGCGGAAAAGGCGTTACCATTCACCGCAAAGACTGCTCCAACGTTTTAAAACAAACCGACAAAGAACGCCTGATTCAAGTAGACTGGGGAACGCCAACAGAAAAGCAAACGCATCCCGTCCCCATTGTCATCAGCGCATTTGACCGATCCGGCCTGATCAGAGACGTTTCTGACATCATTGCCAATGAGCAATTGAATTTAACCGACATCAAAGTGACCATCAAAAACAATATTGCCAGCGTATGGCTAACCGTTGAAGTGGCAGACCTCTACGAACTCAGAAAAATTATGGACAAAATAGAACAACTCAATAACGTTATTGAAGTTAGCAGAAGAAGGTGAGTACTATGCCAGACCCCCTCTCCCTTGCAGAAAATGAACGCCGTTTTTTGGCTCAAGAGCTGCACGACGGCATGACCCAAAGCCTGTTACAAGTAAATATGCAAGCCAGCATCTGCAAACAATACCTGTCGATGGGGCTGCACGCAGAACTTGAAAAAGAGCTGGATGCGCTTGAAAGTCAGGTCCACACTGTCTCTAATCAACTGCGGCAACTCACCAGCGACCTGCGCCCACCCCTTAGCAGCGACGGCAGCTTCAATGCCATCCTGGAGAAACAAATAGAGACACATCTTCAGCGCGGCGGGCCTCCCGTGAACCTGACCCAGTCAGACAGCGCCACCCTCTCCGGCCCAAAACGTCTGGCTCTGGCGCGCATAAGCCAGGAAATTCTCAACAATATCAGAAAACACGCCAAAGCTACTCAAGTAGACGTAACACTGACAAACAATGAAGGCCAATGCCAACTCACCGTCAGCGACAACGGCATCGGCTTTGACGACGCGCTCGTCCCCAACCCCTTGTCTGAAAAAGGAGGCGCCGGTATGATCAATATGTGCAGTAGAGCCAGACTGATCGGCGGAAAATTTGCTATACACTCTCAGCCGAAACAAGGCACCAGCATCAAGGTCACAATCCCGCTATGAGAATCCTCGCCATTTTCCTGGCTGTCCTCATTGGACTGGTGGGGCTGAGACTGCTTCTTGCCGCCCTAAAAGCCGTCATTATGTTCTTCAAAGTGGAACAAATCCCGGTACAGGCCAAGCAAACGCTGTTTAGAGACCTTGTTCTGGGCGTACTATTCTTAATTCTGGCCTTTGCTATAATCACTTAAAACGTTTCGAGTTTCAAGTTTCGAATTTCAAGTTTCGAGTTTCAAGTTTCGAGTTGAAACCAAAAACCCGAAACAAGGAACCCGAAACAAGGAACCGAAACAAGGAACCGAAACAAGGAACCCGAAACTAACCATGGAATGGGAAAAATACCTCACCGACTATAACGAAGGGCTGGGCGTTGTTTATGAACGCTTCATCCTCAATAATTATCTAACGGCCCTGACCGAGAAATACGCCATTGAAAGCGTGCTGGAAGCGCCCCTCTTTGGCATGGCCGGCGTCAGCGGCATCAACTCCTATTATCTGGCTAAATCGGGCCGCAGCGTCACGTTGATTGACGATAACGCCGAGCGTCTGAAAGGCGTTAAGCGTATCTGGGGTGAGCTGAAAACCCCCGCCACCTTCATCCACCACACGGACTACGCCCGCCTACCCTTTGACGACAACACCTTTGATCTGGCCTGGGAATGGGCCGGCCTGTGGTATCTGCCGGATGCGGGAGCGCTGCTCAAAGAATTGGCGCGCGTCTCCAAAAACCTGGTGCTGGTAGCAATGCCCAACAACCTTCAGGTGGGCTACCTGATGCGCAAATACGTCATTGACCGCGACTTCTTCAACACCATTGACGAGCAGTGGGTAAAAATGGGCAAAATCAAGCAAACACTCAAAGATACCGGGCTGCGCTTCATTGACGAAGGCGTGCTGGA
>DUEH01000059.1 GCA_011192195.1 Chloroflexota bacterium
AAAATGTGACAGTACATCGCGCACTCATGAAAGCGTGGTTAGTACATTGCTCATAATTTTAAGCTTTGTATGACAGTTACAGCCCAAGCGGGTTTGTGACCCGCGTTCAGTTAGGCGCGGGTAACATACCCGCTCGGAGCATTGGTTAGGCGCGGAGCGTTGATTATGGTAGCATTGTTGTTACTGTTGTATAATACATATAACATTCGTAACTCGTAACTCGTAACTCGTAACTCGTAACTGGAGAACTTCTGTGGCGCTTTTAACGGCCAATAATTTAGCCATGCGCTATGGGCCGTATGACATATTTGAAAATATCAATATTGCCATCCATCACGGCGAGCGCGCTGCTATTGTTGGCCCCAACGGGCAGGGAAAAACTACCCTGCTCCGTATTCTCTCTGCCGAAGAGAAACCTGCCGCCGGGCAGGTTTTCAGAGCCAAAACCCTGAAGGTAGGATATTTAAAGCAAGAGACCTTGTCAGAAGCCGAAAGCGGCACGCTGTGGCAACTGGCCGACGGCGCTTTTACGCATCTGAAAACGCAGGCGCGCGAACTGGCTGAACTTGAAGCATCGCTGGCGCAAGACCACAGCTTGCTGGAAAAGTATGGTCACATGCAGCAAGCCTTTGAGTTGGCGGGCGGCTATGATTATGAGCTGCAAATGGAGCAAGTATTGACCGGATTGGGCTTCACCTCCGCCGATTACCAGCGTTCGCTTAAGCAATTCAGCGGCGGCGAACAGACTCGCGCGCAATTGGCGCGTCTGCTGCTGGAAAGCCCGGAATTGCTCTTGTTGGATGAACCTACCAACCACCTTGATCTATCCGCCATTGAATGGTTGGAGAACTATTTGGGGGACTGGCGCGGGGCCGTAGTGGTGGTTTCGCATGACCGCTATTTTTTAGACAAAGTGGCTAATCGCGTTTTTGAATTGTCCTTTGACAATCTGGAACGCTATCGCGGCAACTACAGCCATTACGCGCAGCAGCGCGCAGAACGGCGGACGCGGCGCGAAAAAGAATACAAAGCGCAACAAGCCTTTATTGCCAAAGAAGAAGACTTCATCCGCCGTCATTTGGCCGGACAGCGTACCAAAGAGGCGCAGGGTCGCCGCAAACGATTAGAACGCCTGAAACGCGACAAGTTCATCGAAGGCCAGCGCCATCAAAAAACAATGGGACTTTCATTGAACGCCGATTTGCGCTCCGGTGATCTGGTTCTGGCTACGCATAATTTGACCATTGGCTACCCAGACGGCGAAACCTTGCTTGCGGTTCCTGATTTAGAAATCCGGCGGGGGCAGTGCGTGGCCTTACTTGGCCCCAACGGAAGCGGCAAAACCACCTTTTTGAAGACCATTCTCAAAGAAATTACTCCCAAAAGCGGTAAAATCAGGTTGGGAGCGGCGGTTGAAATGGCCTATTTTGCTCAAATTCAAAGTACGCTCAATCCAAAGAATACCGTACTTGACGAAATACTCTTTGTAAAACATAATATGACCACAGGCGAAGCGCGTAATCACTTGGGGGGCTTCCTCTTTTCCGGTGACGATGCGCTAAAAAACGTGGGCGACCTATCCGGCGGCGAGCGGAATCGTCTGGCGCTGGCAAAATTTGCCTTGAACGGCGCTAATCTTCTGATTTTGGATGAACCGACTAATCATCTGGACATTCCGGCGCAAGAGATTTTAGAAAACGTTCTGGCGCAATTCACGGGAACGATTTTGTTGGTTTCTCATGATCGCTATTTTGTAGACGCTTTGGCTTCTCACGTGTGGGTCATTGAGAGAGACGGCGTCACCGTCACCGAAGGCAACTACAGCGACTATCTTTCGCGTAGCGAGGCTAATGAAAAAAACGGACAGCCGCTTTCGCAAAAGCAATCGAATTTGGCTCACCAGCAGGCCAAAGCTGAAAAGCGCGCCAAAGAAAAGCAGATGCGTTTGTTGAAGGAACTGGAAGAGCGCATCGAAGCGACAGAAGCCAATCTGACCCACCTGTCTGTAGCAATAGAAGAAGCTGGTTTTGCCAACGATTTGAAAAAACTTCAGAAATTGGGTTTGGAATATCAAACAACAGAAGAAACGCTTGCTGAACTATTGAATCAGTGGGTAGAAATGGAAGCGGAGCAGTAAGGAGCGTGATATGAGCCAAAAATATGTTATCGGTCTTACCGGAAATATAGCTACCGGAAAAAGTATTGTTCGGCGAATGTTGCAGGAATTGGGAGCCAGCACGGTTGATGCGGACGCGCTGGTTCATTTATTACAGAAACCGGGTTCGCCTGTTTACAAGGAAATTGTAGAGATATTTGGTTCATTTATTCTCAACGATAATGCCACCATCAACCGGAAACGATTGAGCGATATAGCCTTTAACATCCCTGAAGCAATGCTCGCTTTAGAACGCATCACTCATCCGGCAGTGCGCAGGCAGCTTGAACGCGCCATCGAAAGAGCGCCCAGGTATGTGGTGGTCATTGAAGCCATTAAACTGCTGGAAGGCGGATTGGCCGAAAAATGCGATGCCGTGTGGGTTGTCACCTCGCCGGAAGACGTGCAGATGATTCGCCTGGTGACAAAGCGCAAAATGAGCAGCCAGAACGCGCTAAAGCGTATTCAAGCTCAGGCTCCCCAACAGGAAAAAATAGCCCGCGCCAATGTTGTGATAGATAATAGCGGAAATTTGCTCAAAACCTGGAATGCGGTGCAGAACAAATTTACCGAAATCCCCTCGCCGGCAGTGGCTGCGCCGCCAGTGGAAGAGGCGCCATCCAAGCCGGTAAAAGAAAAGTTAAAAGCTATTGACAAGAGCAGTATCCAAATCAGGCGGGCCGCGCGAGGCGATTTGAAGGCGATGGCTGATTTGATCAGCGCTGCCTCTCAAGGAGGCCTTAGTCTGGACGAATCTGATATGATGGAAAGACTTTTTTCCAAAGGCTATCTAATTGCCTTGCAGGGCGAAGAACTGGTTGGGGTAGTTGGCTGGCAAACCGAAAACCTGATCGCCGGAATTGACGATTTTTTTGTCAAAAGCAGCAACCTTTGGCCTTCGGTGGGCAAGATGCTGGTGGAAAAAGTAGAAGAAGCAGTTTTGGAACTTTCCTGCGAAGCCGGATTGATCTTTTTATACAACAAAACCAGTATCCTGGGCAAAAAATTCCTGGAGAAACAGGGCTATCAACCGCAAGAAATTGAAGACCTGGAAATAAAAGATTGGCGTCAAGCCGCCAAGGAATGGCAACTGGAAAACGCAAATCTGTTAGTTAAGCAATTGATGGAACGTCGCGTTATGACGCCCATTTAGAATTAGCAATGAACAATTAGCAAATGACAAGCTCGACTTTGAAATGGGTAAAAGAAAAAGCGCCGCAGGCAGGGGGGCGTAGGGGGTATCTCCCCATCTCCTCCCTTTTCCCAACTCACTTTAAACACACCCAAATGACAAATGACGAATGGCAAGGGACAAAAGATAATGGACGCAATAAAACGTTTTTCAAGTGAACATCCTCAACTGACTTCCTGGATTGTTTTGGCTATTGGAATGGTCATTATTTTGCTTTGGTCGGCCAAAGACGTGGGATTTACGCCGACGCAGTGGCTTGCGTTGATTATTACCACCATTTTGCTGGCGGGCGCCTCGGTCTGGATTATTGGCTGGGGCGATGATGAGGACGAAGTTGAGGTATGAAACAAGGAGAAAGTGCAGCGCCCGTTATCTGTGTGGTTGGGCGTTCTAAAGTTGGCAAAACAACGTTTTTAGAAAAATTGATACCTGAATTAAAAAGCCGGGGTTATCGCGTGGCAACTATCAAACGTCACGCGCACCCCGGTTTTGATATTGATTATCCCGGTAAAGACACCTGGCGACACGCCCAAGCCGGCAGCGACCATGTGATCATTGCCGCGCCGGACAAAGTAGCTTCTATTCGTCGCGTGCCGGAAGAACCTGGGTTAGATGAATTGCTTGGCACCATTAATGATGTAGATATAATTTTGACGGAAGGCTACAAGCGCTCATCCAAACCAAAAATTGAAGTCCTTCGCGCCGCCCTTCATCGCCAACCCTTGTGCGTTCCATCGGAACTTATTGCCCTCGTCAGCGATTTTTCCGCCCCCTTTGACGTTCCTTTCTTTGCGCTGGATGACGCCGCCGGGGTGGTTGATTTGATAGAGGCGGAGTTTTTTCCGTAAACAGAGTGGAATAAGAGCAGGGCTGTTCAGTTCTAAAAAGCAGAGGCGCAAACATCAGGTGCGATGCACTTAACGCATTGTCTTCTCTTGCAATTTACTGCGTAAAATAAGTTAATTTTGCCTTGTAAGGCGGCGCGAAAGTGCATTGCACCTACTCTGTACGGAGAACTGAACAGCCCTGCGCAACCAATGCTGGTCGGTTTAGAGTAATGAAAGAACATGATTTTACCCCTATCCTTCGACGAATATTAGCCCTGTATTTTGGCGAATATTCCAAGAAAATTTTCCAAAAAAGTGAACTCTTGCAATATCTGAATATCAAAACCGTGTCTGCTTCTCGTGGCTCAAAAGCGAGGGGCTCGTTTGGTAATTTGTACGCAATTTATGTTCTTGTTGAGGACTATATCAATATCCGGTGAAACGGATAAACGGATAATTGAACGCTACATGGACAGCATCGAGGAAATAATAAATATTCCTGTTCTTCTTGAACGCTTAAACACGGTGGTAGAACAGGGCAAACTTAACAATGTAATGGCGGAGATTATCATCCACAGCAAGGTTGAATTCAATTTTCAGGATGATTTACAGGGGGCGGCGAAACAGGCGACAAGAGGCTGGGCGGTAAATCGCTGTTCAAAAAGTAGAGTTCGCCCAGCGCTTCTAGCTGAACCCTGTTTGCAGGGGAAAGCTGCGGACGCCAGATGAAGCGGGCGCTTTGAAAATCCTGACATAAATAACCATCGCATAAAAATGCTTCGCTGATGGGGCGGCCAAATTGAGCGGTATCGCCGTTGGCTTCAAAAAAGGTCAAAAAATCGCCGCTGAGCGAATGACCGGATTCGGGGAAATAGCGACTTGATTCATTTAGCGGTTTGGGAATTGGCGGCTGAGTCCGATTGCTCAATTCGCCTAACCAGCCAACCGTGATAAAATAATCAGGCTGGTTTTCCGGGTGTACTTCCAGCCGTCCGTTCTGAAAATACTGCACCCGCCAGCCTTCGTGGTCCAGCGCTTCGGTGATAGGGTATCCCAAAAGACGCGCGCCGCCCCGCTGTTGAAAGTAGCTTGAAAAGGGTTGCTGAATTGAGCGCCCCGTCTCCGGGAAATAAAGAACTGAATTTGCGTCGGGCGGTTTTTCTGTTTGTCCGGCGCATCCTGTCAGCAGAAGCGTCGCCAGGAGCGCTAAAAATAAATTTTTCATAACCGGAAGTGTAGCAAAAAAGCTGTCATTTGTCATTTGTCACTGGTCATTTGCTAAGCTCTCGTTTCCACGCAGATCGTGGAAACGAGGAAATAAATCGTCAACCTGAAATCGTCAATCGAAAATCCCTGTGATGGCAATTACCCTTGTACGCCGCAGAACTGAAGATACGGGGCTTAGGCCCTTAAAACCCAGCCGGGATATGTTCGGCGTGGCCGATCTCATTGAAGAGGCCTTTGCCGGCGAGTTCGACCGTTCCGGGCGTAATGCCTTGCGTGAAATGCGTTGGGTTGGGCGCTGGGGATTTCTTCTGCTTTGGGTAGATTTGTTTGCTTCGGATGTGAATACCAACCTGAACGGCTTTGTCTGGACGGATCGGGGCAAGATTGTGGGGAATACCACCATCAGCCGCAATACTGCGGATTCCAAACAATGGTTTGTGAGCAATGTGGCGGTGACAAAATCCTATCAGGGACGCGGTATTGCGCGTCAATTGATGGAGGCGGCCATTGAATACGCCAAAGAATTGCGCGGCAAGAGCGTGAACCTGTACGTGCAGCGCGGGAATAAAGCGGCTATTCACCTGTATCAATCAATGGGCTTCAAATATATTTCGGCCACCAGCCTTCTTTATCTACCGCGTGTTAAGGCTGTCGAAACCTTGCCTTTGCCCCAAGGTCTAAACTGGCGAAATCATAATTTGGATGATAAAGACGCCAATGCCGCTTATCAATTGGCAAAAGCTGTTACGCCGTTGAACGTTCAGCGAGAACGCCCTTTGTATCTCAATCAGTTTCATAAGGGGGCGGAAGTGAGCTTTGATAACTTTTGGCGCGGAATGTTTGGCTTGGGAACCGCCAGACATTGGGTGATAGAGGACGAGCCGGGCCAATTTGCGGCGATGATGTCGGTGGAACCTGGCCTTTGGAACAGCAAGCACAAGCTGCGGCTAATGGTTCACCCGGATTGGTGGGGCGACCTGGAAGCGCCTCTCATTAGCGCCGGGTTGGCGCATTTGAAAACGTGTCTGCGCCGCCCGGTATCCTTTCAACACCCTGACGAACACGCGCCCGCCATTGAGGCTTATCAAAGACTTGGCTTCAAAATTCTACGGACGCATTTGTGGATGAAGTTGGTTTTTTAATGATGATTGATCTGGCTGTTATCATTGTAAATTACAACACCGTTTCCTTGCTCAAAGATTGCCTGGCCTCTATTCAGGAAAGCAGCGGGGATTATCGCATCAAAACCTGCGTGGTGGATAACGCCTCGTCTGATGACAGCGCGACAATGGTGCAGACAGAGTTCCCTGCCGTACACGTTATCGCCAGCCCGGAGAACGGCGGTTTTTCCAAAGCCAATAATCTGGGACTTCGATATTTTGGTTTTGCTCAGGATAACACAGCGTTGCCCCGCTACGCGCTGCTACTAAATCCCGATACAAAACTGCCGCCAACGGCCTTGTCGGAAATGATAAAATTTATGGATGACACGCCCGAAGCCGGAGTCGCCGGGCCTAAATTGCTTTTACTGGACGGCTCGCTGGATTTGGCCTGTCGCCGAAGTTTCCCCACGCCACAAGTGAGCGCCTACCACATGCTGGGACTGTCAAAACGCTTTCCGCGCAGCCCTCGCTTTGCGCGTTATAATATGACTTACCTTGACCCGGACCAACTGACTGAAGTCGATTCGGTGGTGGGCGCGTTTATGATGCTCAGAGCGGAGGCCATTCAACAGGCCGGATTGATGGATGAACGCTACTTTATGTACGGCGAAGACCTGGACTGGGCGTTGAGCGTCAAACAACAAGGCTGGAAGATATTCTACAACCCCGCTGTAACGGTGTTGCACGTAAAACGCGCTTCCAGCAAACGCAGCGCCAAAGCGCAGGTAGAATTCTATCGCGCTATGAAGCTGTTTTATGAAAAACATTATGCCGCCACAACGCCTGTCTGGCTGCATTATCTGGTTACATTTGGTATTCAACTCAAGTGGAACTGGGCCAAATTCAAAAATAGAAGTTGAAACCTATGAGTATAAATTCTGATACCCCCCCTGCAACAGACGAACAAAGGGGAATGTGGGGCAACCTGAAACAACACGCCTCTGTCTTTTTTGTCGTCACGCTGATTGCCTCTGATACGGTGATGACCGGTCTGGCTTTTTATCTGGCCTATCTGATGCGCTTGCAGTCAGAGTACCAGAATATTTCTCCCACCTTTGTCACCTACTGGGGAATGATGACTATCCATATTCTTAGCGTCATTGTCACCTTCTTCTTTTATCGTCTCTATCATCGCCACCGATCTCTGTCGCACATCGATGAGTTTTACCTGGTTTTCGGGGCTGCTTCGGTGGGCGCAATTATTTCAATTGCGCTTATTTCTCTGGTCTACAAAAATCAACTCGATTATCCGCGTTTGATGATGATGTATGTGTGGATATTGACCATTTTGCTGGTGGCTTTGGGCCGAATTATTCATGCGCGTATTCAGTGGGCGCTGCAAGCGCGAGGCTGGGGCGAAATTCGCCTGCTGATCATCGGCTCTGGCGATGTGGCGCGCGTGATTTTGCAAAAGATCAGGCAGTCGCCGGGATTGGGCTATGAAGTGGTGGGCTTTGTCAATAACGGCAGCGATGATCAAATCAAGTCATTGCTGGGCTTGTCGGTGCTTGGCAGAACCAGAGAAATTTCAAAAGTCATCGAAGAGGAGCGAATAGATGAAGTTATCATTGGGATGCCGGAAGCCTCGCATCAGGAACTTTTAGCCATCATCGCCAACTGTGAGCGCGAGCGGGTAGCTATCAAAGTCTTCCCGGACGTATTTCAAATTATGGCCGCAGAAGTGTCCATTGACGACTTGAACGGCTTACCCCTGTTATCGGTTAGGGATGTGGCGCTGCATGGCTGGCATTTAACCATCAAGCGGGGAATGGATATGATCGGCAGCGCCGTTTTGCTGGTCTTCGCTTCGCCAATCATGCTCTTTGTAGCGCTGTTGATCAAGCTTGATTCTCCCGGCTCGATTTTTTACACTCAGGAGCGAATGGGCTTGGACGGCAAATCCTTTCATATCCTCAAGTTTCGCTCGATGCGTATTGACGCTGAAAACGACGAATCGCCGGGATGGACTACGCCTGACGATAAGCGCGTGACTCGCCTGGGAGCCTTCATTCGACGTTTTTCAATTGACGAGACGCCGCAGTTCATCAACGTTTTGCTGGGCGATATGAGCCTTGTAGGCCCCCGTCCGGAGCGCCCCATTTATGTAGAACAATTCAAACAAAGCATCCCGCGTTACATGGAACGCCACCGGGAAAAAGCCGGCTTGACCGGCTGGGCGCAGATAAACGGACTACGCGGCGACACATCCATCATCGAGCGAACAAAATATGACCTGTGGTACATCGAGAATTGGTCTATTTTGCTAGACCTAAAGATCATTCTCAGAACTGCTATGAAGACATTTTTTGACAAGAGCGCGTATTAGAAAATGTTTCGGGTTTCTGGTTTTAGTTTTTTTGTTTCAAGTGTTGGACCAACTCTGAAACCCGAAACAAAAAACCGGAAACCAGAAACCCGAATTTGTTTCACGTGAAACATCGAGGTGATTTTTGACCCGGATTTGCGATTACGAAGGGAGCCGCTACCGAAAAGAGTTTTGGGAAAGCGGCAACCGGCAATACGAAGATATGGCGGAACGCATTGCCCTTGCCAAAATGCTGCCTCCCACCGGGAAACGGCTGATTGAAGTTGGCGCCGGCTTTGGCCGGATGGCAGATATGTACAAAGGGTATGAGCAGGTTGTCTTGCTCGATTACGCGCGCACCCAACTGGAAGAAGCGCAACGGTATCTGGGGCAGGATAATCGCTTTATCTTTGTTGTGGCCGATGTTTACCAACTGCCCTTTGTGTCGCATCTTTTTGATGCGCTGGTGATGATCCGCGTGATGCACCACTTGGTAGATGCGCCAGCCGCCCTGAGTGAGTTGAAGCGTATTATCTCGCCCGACGGCGCGGCGATAATAGAGTACGCCAGCAAACGACATCTAAAAGCTATTCTGCGTTGGCTGTTGCGTCGGCAAGAGTGGAATCCCTTTAACCCGGAACCCCACGAATTTGTGGAACTCAATATTGATTTTCACCCCGCCTGGATGCGTCAGCAATTCACCGCTGCTAATTTCGATATTCAAGAAATTCGCAGCCTTTCCCACTTTCGCCTGCCGCTGCTAAAGAAATTCTTCCCCCCGCAATTTTTGGCTGCCTTGGATGGCTGGGCGCAGCCCACCGGCCGTTGGTGGCAGTACACCCCCAGCATCTTTGTGAAAGCTGCTCCTCAAAAAAAAACCGCCGATATTGTGACCGGCTTCTTCAAATGCCCCGCCTGTCACAACCACACCCTTAAGAAAACAGAAAACGCCCTCTTCTGCCCAAGTTGTCAACGCCACTGGGAATATAGAGACGGCATTTACGATTTCAGAACGCCCGCTTGATTTCAGATTTACGATTTTGGATTGACGATTGTGTTTTGCGCGCAGCCCAATCGTAAATCGTAAATCGTAAATCTGAAATCGTAAATCGTAAATCTGAAATCAAGGCCCTGGCTTGGCGGTGAATACCACCCAATAGTGCCGGTATTGGCTGTCGGGGTTATAGACGTAGCCAATACCGTATTCAATCTGATCGGCGTAAAAAGAATGAAGCCCCAGCAGATGTTCTCTATGAGGTTGTGATTCCATCCACTTTGTCCACGCCTGATTGGCGGTTGAATACCCCGCCGCTATAGATTCTATGTTGTTTGCATCATCCGCTGAGCCGTAGTAAGACGGCAAAACATACCCCGCCTGACGAACCAAATAATTTGGCCCATATCCTTCCGGCGTAGTGTGACCGAAATAATTTCGCTGCGCCATATCCTCAGCCCGCGCTTGCGCAACCTGCGCCAAAATATCATTGCAGGTCATCGAAGCGCGTTCCTGCCTCGGGTCATCTTTCATTTTTTGCGCTATTTCTTCGGCTTGCGCATTAGCCAGACAAGGTTGGTGATGAAAAATGATCGGTAGATAGGCTTTGTACGGCAGCGGGTCTTGCGCCTTTGCCGGAAGCGCAAAATCAAGGCGGTAAAATGAAACAAGCAAGACAACTACAATAGCCAACAATAATTTCAGACGGAATAAATTTGATTTCATGCGAACAATAAGCTCCTTTATCAAATGAAAAACAAGAAATATAAGATTTGCCCTATTTTAACGCCATAGCGATAAAAGCGCCATTAACCTTAAGCTTTTCTGAAAGAACCCTGCAAAGCTGACTTTATGACAATTTCTTGGTTACTATATTTACAACTTACCCTATTTATGTTATGATAAGCGCAACATTATGTATTGCGCCGCTGTATTCGCTGGCCTGAGAATTGAGGTATTTGGGCAGCGTTATCATTTTTTATCACAGGGTGGCGCGCTATAAAAAATTGGAGGATGTTATGCCGCTCCTGAAGAAACAAAAAATATTGTTCTTGTCTTTTTTGATACTCCTCTTTTCTTTAGCCTGTAATTTACCTTACGGCATCGGTCTGGAGTCCCCGCAGGAGATAATTGACGCAGCAAGTAGCGCGGCAGAAGAGGCTGTTCAGGTTGCTCAGGGCGGAGACACCCTGCCAACGCCCGCTGGCCCACGCGCCCCCACCCCAACCGCTACATACTTGCCCACTTTTACCCCTACTCTCACACCTTACCCAACGCCAACCGCTACAAAGGTTGTGCCGGAGGGAAGCTTTCAAGAGAGCAACACCGCGCAACTTATCGCCGGGACGCCGGTGCCAGTTATCGGCGAGCCTCAAGTTGCTACAGGGCCGGCGCCAGTGTCAAATCGCCCGCAGGCAATTGCCGGCAGTGAGAACGTCATCTACAACGGCGGCTTTGAAGCCGAGTGGCCGGAATGGCAGGGAGTCGCCCCTGGATGGCATTCTTTTGACAACGGCGAAGCTCACTTTAGCTGGTACAACGACAAATGGTACAAAGTGGTCTACGAAGGCGAACAAGCCCAACTGATTGAAATTATCAATGATGGGGGAAAGGTCTATCGCGCCGGCGGCATTTATCAAAGCGTCAACGTGGTACCCTGGGCCGAATACGAGCTGACCATTCACGCTTTGCTTCGCTCCGATGAAGGGAGCGAAGAAGCTTCAGAATTTGGTTACGCTATGGAATACGGCATTGACTACTACGGCGGCGATAACTGGGAATTTGTACACGAGTGGATACCCATGCCGCTGCCGGAATATCCGCGTCAAGACCCCAAAGACGAACATACCTACGAATACAGCGTCTTTACAACGCGCATTATCCCTGTTTCTGACAGGTTAACGGTGTTTATCAGAGGAAACAAAAAATGGCCTAACTACAGCGAAGGCAACTTTGATATTGATGCCGTTTCACTGCGCGGCACCGGTAAACCGCCAAGCTATGCGCCTACACCCGCCCCCGGCCCGCCCATTGTGATGCTTCCCACGCCCATACCGCGTTGTGTGCCTTATCAATGGAGTCCCTGCAACGGCGCCTGGCCCGATAAAGTATGCCCCGCCGAACACGTTGTCCAATGTCGCTCCGACGGCACCTGGGGCGAATGTATTTGGGACCCCGGAACCTGCGCGCCCACGCCCGTACCGCCTACCGCTACACCCGACCCAAATGCTACGGCTACTCCTACTGCCACAAGGTAAGGAGTAACCATTCCCCTCCCCCTCGTTCCCACGCAGAGCGTGGGAACGAGGGGGAGGGGAATAAGTACAATGGAGGTGGAACTTATGAAACGTTTATCCAGCCAGAAAATACTGCTTTTGCTTTTGTTGCTTTTATTACTTTCTGTAGCCTGTAATCTGCCCTACGGCATTGGTATGAAACGCCCCGGCGAAATGGACATTGCCGAAGACCGTAGAGAGGAACAACCCGTTGTTCAGTTGCCGGTTGGCACGCCCACCGCTACGCCAACTGCCACCAATCTGCCCACCTTTACCCCTACTACTACGCCTGAACCCACGTCCACGGCTACCAGAGTGGTTATACCCTCTGCTACTCCCGTCTTTCCGGTGAGTACGCAATCTGTGCCGGTAGAGGGAACAGTGGTCTTTATAAACGTTGATGGCACCGTTGTTCCGGCTACATTGCCCCCGTCGCAGCCATCCGGCCCGACAGCCCCGCCTGACAACGTTTTTGTCAACGGAAGTTTTGACGATCCCTGGCCCGACAACCTTTCTGTTGCGCCGGGTTGGTTTCCCTTTGATAACGAAAAAGCCCACTTTGGCTGGTACAAAGACACCTGGAGCAAAGTTGTCTACGATGGCGCGCAAGCCCAACTCATCGAAATTATCAACGATCAGGAAGTGGGAGACCGCGTTGCCGGAATCTACCAGACGGTCAACGTAATCCCCGGCGCAGAATATGAATTGATCATTCACGGTCTGCTTCGCAGCGATGAAGGAAGCGAAGGACTTTCCGGCAACGGCTACGCTTTGCAGTACGCCATTGATTTCGGCGGCGGCGATGATTGGCAGAACATCGGCGACAATTGGACAACCTTGCCCTTCCCCGAACACCCGCGCGAAGACCCTACCGCCAAAAATGTCTACAACTACGGTACGCACGCCATTCGTTTCAGACCGTCCGGATCAAGATTGACCCTTTTCATCCGGGGCTGGAAACGCTGGCCTGATCTCAACGA
>DUEH01000006.1 GCA_011192195.1 Chloroflexota bacterium
GCACAGAGAGGGTGACGCGGTAGGTTCCCAATGCGTAGAAGACGTGGCTCACCTGATCCTGATCATAAACCAGCGATGACCCGTCTCCAAAATCCCATACAGCGCTGGCTATTGGCCCGCTGGAGCCGTAGGAATCAAAGAGAAGCGGTTGTCCAATGGCCCCGGTATCGGGGCCATTGATAACCGCTATCACCTGCTCAACCGGAACATCCTGAATGACTACCGTCATCACAGCGGTGTCGCTGCCGCTGCCAACGTGTTCGCCCTGCACGGTCAGGCTAACCCGATAGGTTCCCGGCGCGCTATAAATGTGCGTCACTTGAGAGGCATCGTAAACCGGAGCGCTGCCATCGCCAAAATCCCACGCAGAACTGGCAATTGGGCCACTGGAGCCATTAGAGTTGAAGGTCAAGCTTTCGCCAACCTGCCCGCTGCTGGGGCCGTTGATGACCGCTATCACGTGTTCCGGCTCTGGCGCGGGGTCAACAACCACGTGCATCACGGTGGTGTCGCTGCCGGTTCCAATGTGTTCGCCCTGCGCCGTCAGCGACAGCCGATAGGTTCCCGGCGCGTTGTAGATGTGAGTCACTTCCTGGGCATCGTAAACCGCCGGTGAGCCATCGCCAAAGTCCCACACCGCACCGGCAATTGGGCCGCTGGAGCCGTAAGAATTGCAGGTGAGCGTTTGCCCCATTTGCCCGCGCGTTGGGCCGTTGATCACAGCCTTCACCGCCTCTGGCGTGGGAGGAATATCGTAGACAATGCTGATGAGCATAGTATAGTTGGTATTACCCGCGCTGTCGAAAGATTGCAAGGTGACGATATAATCATCCGTGGCCGGAAGTGTGCCGGACCAGATGGTGGGCGCGTTAGCCGTTCCCAACACCGCGCCGTTAGCGCGTCGAATGGTTACCTGAAAGACGCCGGTAACAGCCGATGGGTTCACAGTCATAATTTGACCGGCCAATGCGCGCAGCGCGTATTCTTTTTTTCCGCCGGGAGGCAAAACACCGCTCACCGTTGCCGAAGTGGTTCCCGCCGCAAAATGAATACGCTGAGGAGTAGGCGTTGGTATTGGCGCAGGCAGGGAAGTTGATGTTGCGGCAACGGTTTTGCTTGCCGTAGGGTTAGGCGCAACAGGCGTGGTGCAATCTGCCATTGGCAACCTGCCGGAGCTTTTTGTGAGCATCTTTGCGCTGAAAGCCGGGCTGATAGTGGTAGTGCAGGCGTCCATCATCGGCTCGATATTATCAAACGGGCTGCTGGTACTGGGCGCGGCCTTCTTTTTTGGCGGTCTGAAGAACGGCGAGTTAAAATTTCGATCCGCTCCGCCCAGAATGATTGCTACGTTGATGCTGCTGGCGGTATCGGCAATTGACCTGGCAGTCAGCGTGGTGCTGAATAGCGCGCTGCAAGTGGCCCTGCTGGTCACGCCGATACTGGTACTGGCAAGTTTCTTTCTGGGCGGAACGATTTTCACGCTGGTTATGCCGCCGATGATGGTGGCCGTAGTTTTCCTGGCCACATTACTCAGCGCTGTCATCGTCTTTGACGGACGGGCTAACTGGCTGGAAGGTGTGGCCCTGCTGGGGCTGTACGCTATCATCGCCGCATCTTTCTGGTGGGGATAGGACGAATAACGAAGGAGAGGTACTCCTATGACCAAGTTGCTCATTCACAACTGTATGGCCCTGATTCCCGATGAGGAAAGCGAGCTGCCAACGCTGCGCGAAAACCTTGACATTCTGATTGATAAAGACAAAATTACCGCCTTGCGTTCAAGCGATGCCAAAACGCCCCCGCAAGCCGATCAGGTGATTGACGCGCGCGGAATGTTGGCAATGCCCGGCCTTATCAATACCCACGCCCACACGCCAATGGGCATTTTCAGGGGGCTGGCAGAAGATGTCACCATCGAGCGCTGGTTCAACGAATTTATGTGGCCGCTGGAAAGCAATCTCACCGAAGAAGATGTCTACTGGGGGATGCTGTTGGGTCTGGCGGAGATGATAGAAGGCGGCGTGACCACAGTTGCCGATCACTACTTTTTTATGGACAAAGCAGGCGAAGCGGTGACGCAGGCAGGCGCGCGCGCCGCGCTGGGCTGGGCCGTTTTTGGCGACAGAGGCTACAAAGCGCTGGACGCTACCGCCGATTTTGTGACTCGCTGGCAGGGGAAGGCGGAGGGGCGCATCACGGCGTTGATGGCTCCCCACGCCCCCTACACCTGCGACGACGATTTTCTGCGGGCAACCGTAGCGCGCGCCAAAAATCTGGGCGTGGGAATCCACATTCACGCCGCCGAAACTCTGGGGCAAACCGAAGCCAGTCAGAAAAAACGCGGTCTCACGCCCATTCAGGTTTTGGCGGAAACAGGCGTTTTTGACGTACCCACCATCATCGCGCACGGCTGCGGAATTTTAGCGGAAGACATCGCTTTAATGAAAGAGGCGTCCGCGCCCATTGGCGTGGCGCACGCGCCCAAAACCTACCTGAAATTGGGAATGGGTCTAACGCCAATCCTCCCGCTGCAAAAAGCGGGCATCCCCGTTGGACTGGCTACCGATGGCCCGGTGAGCAACAATACGCTGGACATCTTTGAAAGCCTGCGCCTGATGGCAATGTTGCAAAAACACGAAGCTCGCAACCCGGAAGTTATGACTATTCCGCAAGCGCTGGACATTGCCACGCGAGGCAGCGCGGCGGTGTTAGGAATGGCGGACAAAATCGGGCAGCTATCGCCGGGCTATCTGGCGGACATTATTCTGGTAGATATGAGCGGCGCGCATCACCAACCCTTGCATCGCCCCCTGGCAAGTCTGGTTTACAACACCCGCGCCAGCGATGTGCAAACCGTCATTGTCAACGGCAAGGTGATTATGCAAGACCGTCGCTTGCTCACCTTGAACAAAGCTGAAATCATCCGCCGCGTGGGGCAAAACATGACCCGCCTGTCCCGCCGCGTGCCGAAAAATCGAGTTCAGCTTTACCAGCCATTTCGCTAACGGACACCCTTTAAATTTGATGTTGATTTCGCTGGCAAAATTGCGTTCTGGCGACCTGACCGCAGACGGCAGACCGCAGACCGCTGTGAAAAATGGCCGATTTAGCGCGTTTTGGCGGTCAACGGTCAGCGGTCGGCGGTCACTGGAGGCTAAATCCGTGTCAAATCGCAGGGGTGTCCGTTAGCGAAATTCGTGGTTAAAAATGTTTTTCCCATTGAACGACCCCGGTCCCGAAACGCAGGACGGAAGGTTTTTTAGACAATGTCCTCTATCCTAATCAAAAACGGCGCTATCCTGACAATGGACGCAGCCAATACCATCCACCAACCCGGCTGGCTGTGGGTGGAAGATGATCGTATTGGGGCAGTTGGCGCAGGTCAGGCGCCGGACGCGCTTGTTGCCCGCGCCAACCGGATCATTAACGCCGAATATTTAGCCGTACTGCCGGGATTGGTCAATGGACACACGCACCTGTCCCAAACCTTTATGCGCGGTCTTGGCGACGATAAAACGCTCATCGAGTGGCTCAAAACGGTGATGTGGCCGCTGCAAGCCGCTATGACCCCCGAAGATATGCGTTTGGCAAGTTTGTTGGGGCTGGTGGAAAATTTGCGCTGCGGCGTTACGTCATTGGTGCAGCATCACAAACTCACCGCATTGCCGGAACACGTGGACGCGGCTGCTGAAGCGGCGCAAACGGTGGGGCTGCGCATGCAACTGGCGCGCGGTTGGGTGGATATGGGCGCTGCCGCCGAAACGCCGGAGAGCATTTTTAGCGAAATGGCGCGCCTGTATCGCTGTTGGCACGGGGCAGCCGGGGGACGCCTGACCCTTGCCTTTGGCCCAATGGCCGCCTGGCGCTGCTCTGATGAAACGATGCGTCAGGCAGTTGACCTGGCCCGCCGGTGGGGTATCCCCACCCACATCCACGTGGCCGAAAGCGCAGACGAGATTAAATTGATGCAGCAGCGCAATGGCCTGCGACACATTGAATGGCTGGACGCGCTGGGCGCGCTGGGTCCGGATATGCAGCTTGTTCACTGCGTGCAGGTTAATCGGCAGGAAATTGCGTTGATTGCCGAAAGCGGAGCCAGCGTGATTCACTGTCCGGTGAGCAATATGTATCTGGCATCCGGGGCCGCGCCGATTTCCCAAATGCTGGCGCAGGGAATTTCGCTTGCTCTGGGAACCGATGGCTCCGCCTCTCATAACTCGCAGGACATTCTGGAAACCTTGAAATCGGCGGCGCTGTTGGCAAAGGTCAGCAGCGGCAACCCCACCGCCCTGCTCCCCCCGGATGCGCTGCGAATGGTCACTACGGCGGGCGCCCGGTTGGTGGGGCGAGACGATTTAGGCAGCCTTGTCCCCGGCGCAAAGGCGGATATTACGCTGGTCAATTTGAATACAGTTCGCTCGATGCCGGTGCATCGCCCGGAAAGCGCGTTGGTTTATAACGCCAGCGGGCCGGACGCGCATACCGTCATTGTAGACGGTCAAATTTTACTGGATGCCGGAGAAGTGACCGTATTGGACGAAGCGGCTCTTCTGGAAGAGGCTCGCCGCGCCGCCGCCGCTTTGCTAAAACGCGCCGAGGTGGAATAACTGTCTTGTCAGTATGGCCTCTTTCGGTTTATCAAAGTTGCGACGAAATTTTGACCGCTGACCGTCGCAAGGAGCAAGCAGGCGGTTTTACGGCGGTCCACCGTCGGCGGTCGGCGGTCAGCGGTCAAACGGCGGGCTTCGATGGTAAAATAGTTGCCAAATCCAAGGGGGTTATGTCAGTGAATTTGGCAAGACAAGGAGACCAAATATAATGCAGATTCCCAACAAGATTATCTTGATAACCGGCGCCGCTATGCGCGTGGGGCGGGTCATTGCCCTGACTCTGGCAGAACGCGGCGCGCATATTGCCTTTACCTACCTGAATGACGATGAACCCTGGCAGCAAACCAAAGCGGAAATCGAAGCCAAAGGGGTGAACTGTCTGGCCCTGCCGCTGGATGTGCGTCAACCGGAGCAGCCGAAAGCGGTGGTTGAGCAGGTTATCGCTCGGTTTGGCGCCATTGACATCTTGATCAACAACGCTTCGGTGTGGTTGAAAGCGCCTTTTCTGGAAATTACAGAAGCCGCGTGGAATACCGCCTTAAGCGTGAATTTGAGCGGGCCGTTTCTGCTTTCTCAAGCGGCAGCGCCGTATATGCTCAAACAAGAGCGAGGGCATATCATCAACATCACCGATTTATCCGCTTTTCAAACCTGGTCCGGTTACGCGCATCACGCCGCCAGCAAAGCGGGCTTGGTCGCCCTGACTCGCGTTATGGCGGCCGAATTAGCGCCTCACGTGCAGGTAAACGCCATTGCGCCCGGAACCGTTCTCTTACCGGATGACGTTAGCGAAGAAAAACGCCAGTGGGCTATTGAAAACTCGCTGTTGAAGCGCGTCGGTTCACCGCAGGATGTAGCCAAGACGCTTCTCTTTTTGACCGAAATGGACTTTGTTACCGGCGCGGTCTACTTTGTGGATGGGGGTCGGGCGTTAGTGTAAAATAGAGAACAGCAAAAAAAGAGGGCGCGCGGAATATTTCGCGCGCCCTCTTTTTTTGCTGACCACCCCTTGCTCTAAAAAGGAATTTCGTCTTCCGTCATACCGGCAGCTTGTTGGGGGGAAGCGGCGGTTCCGCTGGCGGCGCCGGCAGGCGCTCCGCCTCCGCCTCCGCCGCCAGCGCCACCAAGGAATTTTACTTCGTTGGCTCTTAAGTCAAAACTGGCGCGTGGTTGCCCGTCATTGCCGGTCCAGACGCGCGGTCCGCCAGTTGTCTTGTCGGGAGTGAGTTTGCCTTCAACATACACTTGCCGTCCTTTGGAAAGATATTGATTACATATTTCCGCCAGTTTGAACCAGGCAGATACTCTGAACCAGACAGTTTCTTCACCTGGCGAACCATCTTTGTTAGTCCAACGCCGGTTAGTAGCCACGCTAAAACTGGTCACAGGGGTTCCGTCGGGCATATAACGCATTTCGGGGTCTCCACCCAGATTACCAATAATACTTACTTTTTGATACATATCGCCTCCTTGTTTGTGGGTTAAATTTGGGAATATATTGACTTACCATACCCTTAAATTATCCATTTGTCAACCACCAAAATTGCGCGTTCAGTTGACAAAACCCGCAATTTGACATAAAGTAATATATTGTAGGGGCAGGCTCTCAAATTGTGGGGGCTGTTAGCAAAGACAGAACGCATAATTTTCGAGTAACCATTCACCCTCCCCTGTGCGGCAACTGCACAGGTCGATAATTTTGAGTAAGAAATGATGAGTCGAAAAGAAAAAGCGCGTAATTTATTTCTACAGGGCGTAACCCAGGCGAAGGCCGGACAGAGGGAGAAGGCTGGAAAGTCCCTGCGACAGGCGGTTGCGCTGGACGCTGAAAATGAAGCGGCTTGGCTTTATCTGTCCGGTATTGCCAATAATTGGCAGGAAGCAGGCGAGGCTTTGCGTCGGGTGGAAAAACTGAATCCGGCTAATCCTCACCTGAAAAAAGCCACAAGCTGGTTCGCTAAAACCTGGCCTGAAGCCGGAATGAAAGAAGGCGCGGGGGAAAAAGAGAGCGGGGTAAAGCTTGCTGCCACGCATAACGCGCCTTCAACGGTCAGTAAGTACTCTTTTAACGGCGCGTGGAAAATTGCTGCGGCTGCTGTGATGATTGTTTTTGCCGCATTAGCGGTGTTGATGCTTGTGAAGTTTAGTTTTTTCTCTAACGCAGCGGTCAATGCTGCGGCGACCATCGTTGCTACGCCTACCCCTGCGCCTACGCCCACAAATACGCTGGCGCAAGATTTGGCGTTGATGCAGCAGCAACTTGAAAACGCTCAACGCGCTCAGGATCAATTGGCGGCTTTGGATACGCTGGAAGAGATGTATGCGTTGTCGCCGGACGATACAAAAATTTCCGGGCAACTGGCAAATCAATATTTTGGGCGGGGAATAGCGCTGCGCAACAAGGGTGATTTTGAGGCGGCTAAACTGGTTTTTGAACGCGCTTTACAAATCAAACTGGATTTTAGCGTTGCTGAAGAAGAGAGAACTTTGGCCGTACTCTATCTGACCGGCGCAGAATTTCACCGGCAGGCCAGATGGCGTGACGCGGCTATCACTTTTGATAAACTGCGCCAACAAAACCCCGCTTATCCTTTTGTGGATGAACTTCTCTACAGTTCCTGGTACAATCAGGCCCTGGTGAAACGGAGCCAAGGAGACCTTGAAGAAGCTATACAACTTTTGGAGCAAGCTACTCAACTATTGCCCGACGCGCCGCAAGCCGAAAAGAAACTGTTTGAACTGAGCAAGCTACTCAAGCCGCCTACCCCCACTC
Source organism: Chloroflexota bacterium (assembly GCA_011192195.1). Classification (GTDB taxonomy): domain Bacteria; phylum Chloroflexota; class Anaerolineae; order 4572-78; family 4572-78; genus DUEH01. The sequence continues at coordinate 7,384 of DUEH01000006.1, forward strand.
CCGGCCCGCCCAAGCGCGTGATAGTAGATATTTTAGACCAACGTGTTTACGCCTACGAAGGCGATACACTGGTGTACAACTTCATTGCCTCTACCGGCGAACCGGGTCGCGATACAGCCATTGGTGAATTTGAGATTTTGAACAAAATCCCTATGGCCTACGCCAGTACCTGGAATCTGGATATGCCAAATTGGATGGGCGTCTACTGGTCGGGATCGTTGCAAAACGGGTTTCACGCGCTGCCCACCGTGCGACACACCGGCTACACCCTGTGGGACGGCTTTCTGGGCCAGCGAGTTTCCTACGGCTGCATCATCCTCAGCTATACCGATTCCCAAATTCTATACGATTGGGTAGAGATAGGCACGCCGGTGACTATTCAATACTAAGGAATGAGAATTAATTAAGTGTCGCATTCGAGTAGAAAAAAATGGTAAATGGTAAATTATAAACGGTGAATGCTAAAGTTGCCGCCGGTGAAATACGGATACTTTACCATTTATAATTCACCATTCACCATTTACCATTTACAATTCACCATTTACCATTTACCGTTTTTTGCCAAAAGGGGACACTTGATTAATCCCTGTTCCTAAGCTGTTTCTGGTTTCAGGTTTCAGGTTTCAGGTTGGTACGATCACGATGAATAGTTTGGAGAGGTATCAAACCGGAAACCTGAAACTGTTTCAACCAGCAGTTTCACCAATTTCGGCAGCGCTTCTCCGCTGGATTGCTGCAAGAAATAGCCTCCACTTTGCGCAGCAACAATAGAAAAAGGGTTTGATTGCGGGTTGATGTCAATTATCAGCCCGCCGCGCGTTTGCACCAATCTGCCTACCTGGTTGGGTAGATTGGTAGCCCCGGATGCGCCAACGACAATCAGTAAATCGGTCTGCGATGCAACGCGCAGCGAAGAGTTGAATTTGTAATAGTCTTCATTGTAGTACTCATCAAACCACAGCACGTGCGGTCGGGTTGGGCTGCCGCATTTAGGGCAGCGCAGCAATTGACGGTCTGCATCGCTCAACGGGTCATCTTTGCTTTTTAAGGGCATTGCTTCCGGAATGGGGTAAACGGCGGCGCTGCATTCACTGGCGCAACGCATATAGTCAATATTGCCGTGAATTTGATAGGTGCGGGCCAGCGAATTTCCCGCGCGTAGATGCAGGCCGTCTACGTTTTGGGTGATGAGCGTAAAACGGTCTTCCAGCGCCGCTTCCAGCCGCGCCAGAGCCAGATGCCCCTTATTTGGTTTTGCCTGCCGACAAACATTGCGACGGTACAGATACCAACGCCACACCTCATCCGGCTGTTGCCGAAACATTGCCTGGGTTGCCATTTCTTCCAGGAAATATTCCCGCGCGCCGATTGTCCAGTATCCCTCCGGCCCGCGAAAGGTGGGGATGCCGCTTTCGGCGGAAATGCCCGCGCCGCTTAAAATCGTTACTCGAGCGTTATTTGCTGCAAATTGATGTAATTTTGTTTTCAGTTTTGTGTTCAACATCATAATTCCTCTGTTTTCTTTTCACCACCGGACACTTTTTGAAAAATATAAATGAGCAAGTAGACGGGTAGACTGGAGAGTGGCGGAGTAGATATTTTTGCTCCCCTGCTGCCATAAGCGTAAACTTAAGACTTCGGAAGTTTCCGGCGCGACATTCGCCAGCGAAGTTACTTCAATTATTAGCTGTTTTGCTGGCGAAATCGTTTCCAAAAACTTCCGAAGTCTGGATGGCGACTCTTAAGTTTACACCTATACCCCTGCTACATATCTTCCAACTCTCCGGAGGGGTTTAACTTTTTGATCTTCAACCCGGCGGTGTCCAGCTGAACGCCACAGTGTTTGGCTAAGGCCATTCCGTACTCGTAAGCCGACATTGCTTCTGCCAGGGGCAGGTCGCCGGCTTCCAGTTTCTCCAGCGTTTCGTTCAATGCGGCAAAGGCTTGTTCAAAGGTCATTTCTTCGATTTTATTGGTCATAATTCCTCTTGGTTTTCAAGTTTAGCATCCATCCAAGGTCAGCATCCATCCAAGGTCAGCATCCCTTCAAGACTAGCATCCTGAGTAGACCGCAGCGCAGCAGAGGTCGTATCGAAGGGTGCGGGTTGACCCAGATTCGTCGCTATACCCGCCCCCTTCGATACACGCTCCACATTGTTCCGCGTTACCCAGGATGCTAAAACTTAATGACATTGAAACAACGTTAACTACGAAACTTAGGTTTCTTGGCTAACCAGCGCAACATATCCCAATCTTCAGTAATCAGAGCTTCTTTCTTCGCTCTTGACCATTTTTTGATTTGCCATTCCGCCAAAAAGGCTTGATCCTTATCCGGCATTTCTTGAGAAAACACCAGTTTTACAGGCAATCGGCGTTTGGTCCAATCGCTCCCCTCACCTGCTTGATGCTCTGCTAGTCGCCTCTCTAGATTTGTAGTGTGTCCGGTGTAATATGAGCCGTCGCCACACTCAAGAATGTAAACCCAGGCCGTTTTCATAGCATCCTCACTCGCCCAAGCCGCCCCTTCGATACGCCTCTACTGCGTTCCGGCTACTCAGGATGCTACCTTTCTTTATCTCAAGCGAGACTAGCATCCTGAGTAGGCTGTAGCGCAGCGAAAGCCGTATCGAAGGGTGCGGCTCAAGTCATCACTCCACCACCTCTGCCTCAAACGCCCCATCCGACACTATCACCGTCACCGTATCCCTCGCCGATACATCCCCCACACGGGTGATCAACGCATCTCCTTTTTGGACGATGGCGTAACCGCGCGACAAGGTAGCTTTGGGATTGAGCGCTTCCAGACGCGCCAAGGCGCTGCCAAGTTGCTCTTGACGCAGATCAAGGGTGTGGCGCAGCGCGCGTCGGATATGAGCGGCGGTATCGTCAATTTGCTGGCGACGCGTGTCTACCTGCGTCTGCGGCGAAAGTCGCTGCAAGCGCCACAAAGCATCTTGCAATGAGGCGCGTTTTTCGGCAACTGTAGCGCCGGCAACAGTCACAAATTGGTAGCGGTAGCCCGCCACCATGCGACGCAATTCATCAGCGTCCGGAACAGCGACTTCGGCGGCGGCGGAAGGGGTGGGAGCGCGGCGGTCGGCTGCAAAGTCTGCAATGGTGAAATCGGTTTCGTGGCCCACGCCGCTGATAATGGGGATGGGGCTATCGGCGACGCTTCGCGCCACAGTTTCATCATTAAAAGCCCACAGGTCTTCAATGGAGCCGCCGCCTCGCGCCAGAATAATCACATCCGGCGGCGGGGTGAGCGCAGTCAAGGTCTTCAAGGCTTTTACAATTTTTGGCGGGGCGTCGCTGCCCTGTACCGGCGCGGGCGAGAGGATGACTTCGATCAGGGGGAAACGGCGGGCAAGCACGTTCAGAATATCGCGCAGGGCCGCCGCTCGCGCCGAAGTGACGATCCCAATTCGGCGGGGAAAGGCGGGGAGCGGCTGTTTGCGGTCTTCATCAAACAAGCCTTCATCGCTCAGTTGGCGTTTCAGGCGCTCAAACTGCGCGTAGAGCGCGCCCTGCCCCACCGGCTCCAGATCATTCACGTAAAGTTGGTAAGTTCCGCCCACTTCATAGACCGAGACGCGGCCGTGAGCCAGTACGGCTTCGCCGTTACCAACGGGACGGTAACTCAATCGGCGGGCGGTGGAGCGCCAGATTACGCAGCGAATACTGGCGCCGGCATCTTTGAGGGTGAAGTAGATATGCCCGGAATGAGCCGGAGACCAGTTGGAAATTTCGCCCTCTACCCACACGTCTTGCAGGGTTGTGTCCAGATCAAAGAGATTGCGGATGTGGCTGGTGAGAACGCTGACGCTTAGGGCCGGCGGTTTGAAGTCAAATAAAGATGGTTGCATAAGGTCTCCGGGGGGGGATAATTTCATCACAATTCCTCTACCTCAAAAACGCCTTTCAAATTCAAGACGGCTTCTATCTGCCCTAAAATGGCGTTGGCTTGAGAAAGCGGCATTGCCTTTGAAACCAGACGCGCCTGCGGTTCCGGTGGGGGACTCTCTTTTTCTCCCTGATGAAAAGAAAGATACACCATTTTGCCTGCCATTGGAATGGTGAAGGTTTTGTCCTGAAAGTGAATGGTGTAAATACCCCTTTCCGGCGCGTAGGCTTCAAAACCGCCGAGTCCGTATTCCAGCTTGACGCCGCTGATCACTACGCTTTGCGCGCCGGAGGGTGCGGTGACGGTGATGGGAATTTGCGGCGTTCCAATGTCGCCAACCATCAGGGGGATGTTGCCGGGACGGGGCTGCACGTCCAGTTGCCAATCGCCGGAGGAGGCAGCTACGCGCAGGGTCAGGTCGGCAACTTTACTTTCGCGTCCGTCCAGCGTGATGGTCCTGGAGAGGGTGCTGTCGGGGACAGAAAGTTGCCAGGTTCCGGCGGGCAGGTTCTCAAAGATAAAACGCCCTTCTGCGCCGGTGAGGGCGGTTTGCGCCCCGGCAGGCGAATCGAGGCGCACGCTGCGCCCAACGATAGGTTTGCCAAACTGGTCTTTCAGCGCGCCGCCAATGGCGCTCTGCGCGGGCGGGGCTGTCGCCTGATCGCCGGTGGAGAAGTGTAGTCTGGCGGTGGTTTTGCCGTCCATTTGCACGGTGAATTGTTGGTCCAGAAATTTCAAGGTGTACACGCCGGGATTGGTGACAGTAGCTTCAAAGCCGCCCGCCCCAAATTCCGGCTTGCTGCCGCTGCGCGTGGTCTGGACAAAGCCGTCCGGGCGAGTGACGGTGATTTGCAAATCCGGCTTATCGGCCAGATTGCCATTGATGACGGAATAGCCTGGAAACCGCTCGATGCGCAATTTCCAGTCCGTGGGCTTGGGGGAGCCTTCGGTGACGGCGCCGGGGGTATCGGTGGCGGGCAGTTGTAGACGCTTGAGCGCGGCGCCGGTGTAGTAATGGCGCAAAATTCGCTCGAAGGTGAGTCCCTGTTCGGCCAACACTCTGGCGCCGTTTTGACACATTCCCACGCCGTGTCCGCGCTTGGGGCCGGGCGCGGGGCAGGGCGCGCCGCGCAAATAAGACACGGGCTTACCCGGCGAACCGTCTTTGGCTTTGAAAACGTCTTCATTGTTAAAAGTGTGTCCGCCGCAGTTGTCGGAGAAGAAGGCGTAAATGGGGCGTTGACCGTCGGCGGTGAGTACCAGTCCTTTTGTCGCCAGAATAGCGGCGTCGCTGCGGGGGTGTATTCGGTCGCGGCGATAATTTTGGTGGATGTTGGGATTGGCGCTGACATCGTAGGCTCTTTTGGCGCTGCGGGCGTCCAGAATATAGCGCAGCGCGTAGGTTCGGGCGGCCACGGCTTGCGTTTTTAGCGCTTCCGACGGCCAACTGGCGGGCATTTCGCCGGGAACTACGCCGCGCAGATAACTTTCCAGAGGCATATTTTCCACGTGACCGTCATCGAACATCACCCGAATGGGGATGCCGTCGAATTTACGAATTTGCGAATCTGCGAATGGCGAATGAGCGGGAGGGGGAATTTGCGGGAAAGAGGGCGTTTCTGAAATAACTACATCGGGCTGGGCGGCAAGTTTTTGGGTGAAAGCGGGCAAATCCAGAATGTACTGCGTCCAGACATTGAAAATGTCAATGGGGTCAAAGGCGGGGTCTTCCCAGAGGTAGCAGGTTAGCGCCAGCACGCGCGGGTCGCTGAGGCTTTGTTGGCTGAAATAGGTGATCTGCTCGAAGAAATCGGTGTCGTAAGCGGCAAAGTTGCCCGCGCGGGGAATGATGATTTTGGCCTGGATGTTGTAGCGTTTTTGACACATTGCCAGCGCGCGCCGCCAGCGAAAGGCGTATTGGGCGGAAATTTGCGGGTGATACAGCCTGGACGGGTCTGCGCCCTTGATGTCGCCCCAAAAGGCGTGAAAAGCCAGCGTATTATCGAAATAAGTTTGAATGGCTTGCGCCAGATAATCGTATCCGGCAAAGGAGGCGCTGATATTGCCGGCGTCGTCCGGGTTGCCGTCTTCGCCGCGTCCGGGGGAAAAGGGGGGCGCGGCCAATTTCATAGCGGGGGCAAGTTGTTTGATGACCTGCGCGGTGCGGCTTATCCACTGTCCGGCGCGCTCGTAGAATTGTTCGGTTTGGTAGAGGGGCTGGTTTTTGGGGTCGGAATCGCCATTGGCGCGCCAGGTGTTCAGTTCGTTGGCAAAGATGACGGTGGGCGCAAGGGGGGCCAGTTCGTTCCATTTTCCGGCGATCATCTGTCCAAATTGTACGGCGCTGGTTTCCGGGTCTTGAAACCAGTTCTGCGGATGCGGAAAGCGGACAATGACGCTGACGCCAGGATTTGCCGCTTTGTATTCAAAAATCTTGTTTGCTCGCAGGTAGGGGTATTGGCAGGAAACAGCCCCCGGTCGCCAACCGAGCATTAAATTTACATCGCCGGGGTCGCCGGGGGGGGCAACAATTCCGGGGCGTCTCATAATAACCTCCTGAGATTTACGATTTTGGATTTACGATTTTGGATTTACGATTGACGATTGGGTAAGATAATCGTAAATCCAAAATCGTGAATCGTAAATCATTATGGCATAAAATCAGATATTGGACAATATAGAACTCATTGTCATCTGTGGTATACTTGTCCTGAACGAAGCTTGCCTTGAGCAAAGCCGAAAGGCCGAAGGAATGGAAACGGACTAAAGCAGAAAAGGAGCGATAGAGATGAATAAATCTCCCTTTCCCGGTATGGATCCCTATCTTGAAGGCGAATGGTGGCAGGAGTTTCATCATACATTGGCCACCGAAATTCGACGGATGTTGATGAAGACGATGCCTTCAAGGTACGTTGCCCTGCTGGACAAATATTACACCATTGATTACTCCGGATCAAGCGTTGCCGTAACGCGACAAAAGCGGCGTGTGCAGCCTGATCTTCAGTTGCTTCAGGTGAAAGAGGCTGTCGCAAAATATGAGACCGTCGCCGCTCCGATGCTGGAGTTGCTCAGCCCTTTGCCGGAAGAAATTCCCATTATCCGCATTAAAATTCAGGACGTGGCCGAACGTCGCCTGGTAACAGTCATCGAAATTTTGTCGCCGGCCAATAAATACGGCAAAGGATTCGAGGAGTACGCGGAGAAGCGAACAGCCCTGCTTCAAACCGAAACGCATCTTCTGGAGATTGACCTGCTGCGAAAGGGGCGGCGTATCCCCCTGATTGGCGGCGAACTGCCGCCGGCTCCGTATTACGTATTTCTCAGCCGTTCTAACCGCCGCCCCCACACCGAAGTATGGCCGGTGCAGCTTCGTGAGTCGCTCCCTGCCGTTCCCGTCCCCCTGCTGCCGCCTGACCCCGATGTTCCCTTGGCTTTGCAGGGCGCTATCGAGGCTTGTTTTGAACTGGTGGGCTACCAGCGTTTGCTGGATTATGCCCGGCCGCTACCCCCGCCGATTCTTGAGGCTAATGATTTAATCTGGGTAGAATCAATAACGCAAACGAAAGGAATTACGAATGGCAAAAAGAAAACGTAAAGAACCGGGTAGTGGTAAAAAAGTAAGTGATGGAGTCCAAAACTACAGTTTTGAATTCCGCAATCATCACTTGCAACTTAACCATTACCAGGAACCGGCAAAACAACCAGTCTCGCTGCCTTCTGCTGATGAAGTTTTTACTGAGATGATGAAAACGGTGAAACAAGAACGCGAGCTGACGCCAATAGAAGCGCGTTGGGAAACATTTATGAACGCCGACTACGAAGAACAGATTGCACTCTGTCATCAAACCATCGAAGAAAAAGATTTAATGGATGATGAGATGGCTTTTGAGATGTTCAACACCCTCTATTACAGCACGGTCGAAAACGATGAACGCCACCGTTTTGACGAACTGGCCGACAAACTTCATACGAGTCTACCTGAGCTTTACGCTCAGGAAAGACACTTTATTGCCGATTGGCAAATCACCAACGCTGTCGTCGCCGGTCGCTATGAAGATATTTTACCCCTGGCCCGCGAGTTGGCTTCCACCGGAGGGGAACATCTCGATATCTTTACCAAGACGCTTGATATGCTGAGTTACCATGATCAACGTTCCACCTTGTTGGAAATTTACCCCCTCTCTTGGCCCAGCGTACAGGAGGCAAATATCTTTGCCTGGGCGGTTGATGAATTTGTTAAACGAGCCAGCGACGCTATCATTTTTGATCATTTAGAGCGCAATCCATCTCTAAAAGCCAATAACGAGGATTTGCAAGAAAAGCTGAATATCTTTATTAAAGTGGATCAAGATAGACTTGTTTCCTATATTGACATATTGACCGGGCGACAAGAGGGACAATGGGAGATGAGCGACTTTGGCTTTGACTGTTTCTATAAGGGCAAAGGAAAAGTCAAAAGAAGGGTCAAAACCACCAAATTTTCAGAAGAAGCCAGACAAAACTTATATGATTTGAGTCTGGAATTTTTGCGATACCTGCGCCATGAAGAAGGCGTCCCCTACACCAAAGGCGAAATAGCCCGTCAACATATTTTGGAATACCTACGAGAACGGCACGCTGGCGGTTTAGACCCAGAGGATGATACGCGAAGTGAGTTGGATATGATGCGGGGTGTCAAGAAGCGAAAACCCAAAATACATCGTCCTGACCATTGGCTTTGCCCGGACCGAAACAGATTTGATCAATTTTTAGCCAATCAACTCACTTTTATCAATCCTCATCACTACAGAGCAGCAACAAGCTTTGAACTGATGCCTGCCTGGCTGCGGTTTTTGGAAACGCGGCAATTGATTGACGCTGACCAGCGAGCCAAAACGCTACAGGATTTGCAGGGATTAGATGCCAACTTGCTCAAACTCTTCCAAACATTCCCGGACCCGGCATTATGCAGCGCTTTGGAAGAATGGCCTTATGAGTAACCGGAGATTAAAGATTGGATGATGGAAGATTTTTCCTGCACGCGCCAAAGAGTTGCAGGCCAACAATCTCAAATCTCTGATTAACGATAGCGGATATGCCCTTCCAACTTTCCTCCCTGCAAGCTGAATTTCTCCTCTCTGAACGCGGCAGCGAATGGCTGAACAAGGCTGCTGACCTGCCCCTGACCCCTGCCACACAATTGAATGATTTGCAAACGCTCCGGCGCAAATTGTCTCAAGCAGAGGCTTCGGCGGTGGTGGAGCAGGTGTTGCTGCGGCGGCGGGGGGAGCAAAAGTTTACAAAGTCGGCGGCAATGCTTTTTACCCGCAACGCGCTGGAGCAGGCCACGCACCGGCTGGTGGCGCGGCATCGCGCGGGGCGCTTTGCAGAAATGGACTTGACGGCGGATTTGGGCTGCGGCATCGGCGGCGACGCGATTCGGCTTGCGCCAGTCGCCGGGCGCGTGATTGGTTTCGATGTGGACGCGCTGCGTCTGGCCTTTGCGCGACACAACGCCGGCGTGTACGGCCTGGATCGTCAAGTTGATTTCATCCAGGCCGATGCGCTGCGCCCGCCGGTCAATCTAAAACGCATTGACGCCTTTTTTGCAGACCCCGCCCGCCGCGCGCCGGACGGCAAGCGCACGTTTGACCCGCAACAGTATTCGCCGCCGCTGGATGCGCTGCTTGAAGTGTACGGGCGGTATCCGCTGGGCATAAAAGTTGCGCCGGGTCTGGATTACGCAACATTTTCAGTTGGAGAAGTGGAAGTAGTATCCTTGAGCGGGGAAGTGAAAGAAACAGTGTTGTGGTTTAATGACTTGGCAACGCCCGGAGTCACCAGGCGGGCTACGCTGCTGCCGGAGGGCGTTTTGCTAACGGATGCCGCGCCGGATGATTGTTCGGTGGGGGAACTGGACGACTATCTCTACGAGCCGGACCCGGCGGTTATTCGCGCCGGGCTGGTCAAGCAGGTGGGGGCGCAGCTGGGATTAGGCTTGCTGGACAAAAACATCGCTTACCTGAGCGGCTCAACGGTCTTGCAATCGCCCTTTGTGAAAGGCTATCAAATTGAAGCGCGTCTGTCGCTGAAGGTGAAACAAATCAATCGCTATTTGAAAAGCCGCCATATTTCCCGCGTCAACATCAAGCAGCGCGGAACGGGGCTAAAGCCGGAGGCCGTTCTGTCACGCCTGAAACCGGCTAAAGAGGGCGTGGAGCGCACCCTGATTTTGCTGCGGATGCAGGATAGACATTTGGCGCTGGTGTGCCGGCGAATGACGAACTACGAGCGACGAACTACGAACTAAATTTTACTCGTAGCTTGTCACTCTAAAATATTCCGCCAGCGCTTCTTGCCAGGGGCGCAGTTTGATGCCTAATGCGGCGGCAAGGTTGTTTTGCAGCGGCGCGTAAAGCGGCGGAGCTGAAGCGCGCTGAAATGCATCGCTGGTGATGGGCTGCACGGGAATGTCCCCGCGCCCGCTTTGTTTCAAAATCTCCGCCGCAAACTCATAACGCGAACAAATCCCTTCGTTGATCAAATGATATACGCCGTAATGCCCGGTAACGATGAGTTTTTTCAGCGCATCGGCCAGATCCGGGGCGTAAGTGGGCGAACTGATTTCATCAGTAACCACATTTAATTGCCCGTTTTTATCCGCCGCGCGAATGATTTTGGCCGGGAAGTTGTTTCCCCCTTTGGCAAAAGCCCACGAAATGCGCGCAATGTATAATTTCTGCAGCAGTTGAGCGACAATTTTTTCGCCAGCCAGCTTCGATTGCGCGTAGGGGTTGATGGGGTGGGTAGGCGCGTATTCGTGATAGGGAGCGTCCGCCGCGCCGTCAAAAACTTCATTGGTCGAAATATAAACCATCGCCGCGCCGCTGCGCAAACAGGCCAGAGCGACATTTTGCGCGCCAAAGCCGTTCACGTGGTAAGCCAGCGCCGGATTTTTGGCGCAGCCATCCACATTGGTCATCGCTGCGGTGTGAATAACCACGTCCGGCTTCATACCGGCCAATTGCTGCGCCGAATTGGGCTGCGTGATGTCAAATTCGGGTAAATCCAGTAAAAAGAGGGTGTGGTCGCTTAGGGAATGTTGCAATGCCGCGCCAACCTGTCCTAAAGCGCCGGTAATGGCTATTTTCATTTATTTTTCTCCTTTTTAAGACCGCTGACGGCTGACCGTTGACCGCCAAATTTTTGCGGCGGTCAGCGGTCAACCGTCGGCGGTCATCTGCTTGTCTGCCATTTTAGCAGTTGTCGCTGCTGATAGGCGGAAAGCCCCTTTTGGATGCCTTTGTTTAGTAATACAATCAATGCGGGCGTCAATAAGCCCATAACGGCAAGCCAAAAAGTCTGCCACAAAGCGGTCAGATAATGAAAAAACAGGGCGACATCCGGGAAATACCACGTTACCGTCAGCCCAAACTGCCAAAATCCATACAGGGCCGGTAAAATAAAGCCAATAGCGGCAAACAAAAATAACTCATAGGCGGCGTGTAAAATAACAGCAGAATGAGTATAGCGTCTCAGCGCCAGCAGCGTCAAAAAGAAGAGGCTGCCCAGTAAAACGCTTGCCCCTACCCGCAGCGCCACCGCAAACCAGCTTTGCTCCAGACTGACGATGGCGCTCAATGAGTATGGCAATCCTTCCAGTCGATAAATAATGTGGTAGGCGGCAACAATGACCGCGCCAGATAAAAGCGCATCCACCCACAACTTCGTGCGCTGTCGGGCAATATAGAACTGCAAAATTATCAGCGCGGCAACAAGTATCAAAAAGCGTATTCGCCTCTCTCTACTCAAACGATTTTCCTGCGCCTGTTGCGCAGCCTCGTCGGCTTGAAAAACCAGAAAGAACGCCAGTTTAGCCGCTCCGGCATAGTTTTTATCGGCCAAAAGCTGCTCGGCTTTGGCAATGTTGCCAATTGTGGGCGCAGGCATCTTCAAAGCGGCCAGGTAATGTTGCGTAAGCGTTATTCGCTGCGCCGCCAAAGAGACCGAAATCGGCGCCGGAGCCGGGTCTGGAATTTGCAGCATCTCCAGCAAGGGACGTCCCTGATTGGCCGAGGGGAAACTCAAGCCCAACAAGGCGGCAATGGTGGGCGCAATGTCTATCTGCTCAATTGAGTTGTAACGGCCCGGTATCACGCGCTTGCCGGTCATCACAAAAGGCTGCCCTACAACCGGCGCATCGTGACCGCCGCGCCCGCCCCCTTCAATTAAGCCGTAATCTGCCGTAATGATCAAGGTGGTCTTATCCAGATCAAGCAGATTGACCAACCGGCTCAGATGCGCGTCCAGTTGATCGGCGGCGGTTTGGTAATCTTCTATTCTCCCCACTGAAGTCTGCGCTGCGTGAGCCAGTTGGTTGAATTGCAGGACAAACAACTGTAGCGCGTCGTCCTCTAGCAGCGGAGCGACGCGCTTCATAAGTTGTTCATCGCCCGGCGCATCATCAAATTGCGCGTAAACGGAGCGCGATACCAATTTTGGAGGAATGATTTGGCTCCAAAAGGCGTTTCCCAACAAAGCCGTCCCCACCGAAGCGCGCTGCGCGCTGTGGAAAATCGTATCCACAGCTACCGTCCTCACCTCGCCGTTGAAAGAGAACAGCGGCGGCGCATCGTTGAGCGCAGGCGCCGCCCCCGAAATCAGACTGGTCCAGGCGGGCTGTCGAAAAGAGGGCGGGCTGCTCAACGATGTTGCGCTGGCTCCCGCCTCGATTAGCTGTTCCAAAACAGGCGTATGCAATTGCTGCTGAAGCTCATCGCCCAATCCGCTGAGAATTACCAATACAACGCGCTCGGATTGCGGTGGCAGGGATTCGCCGGGCGCGGGGTATTCTCCGGTTAAAGGGGAATGATACGCCGCAGCCGACGTTAATAGCTTCGCCTGCCATTGGCAGGTCAGCAGGGCAATAATAGCCAGAATGATAAATAGAACCACTGATTTTGAAATTTTTTGCATTGTGCAATCTCTTGGGTCGTGGTGAAAAGCGCTTGTTTTTACCTAACGATTGGCCTATCATCAACCTACAATCTACGCTAAATTGCCTGTTTTTTAGCGTCTTTATTTGCGATTCTGCTAATTAACAGTAGTATACTTTCTCAATTTAAGGAGTATGGATACAATACCTGCCTTTTCGCTAACGGACACCCTTTAAATTTGATGTTGATTTCGCTGGCAAAATTGCGTTCTGGCGACCTGACCGCAGACGGCAGACCGCAGACCGCTGTGAAAAATGGCCGATTTAGCGCGTTTTGGCGGTCAACGGTCAGCGGTCGGCGGTCACTGGAGGCTAAATCCGTGTCAAATCGCAGGGGTGTCCGTTAGCGAATTCATGCTACAAAGTATACCTGAGAAGCCAGAAATTAGAAAGTACGTAAAATTGCTTGACCTATCCTCCTGATGTGTGGTAAGATGAAAGGCACCTTGTGTTTTTTAGCAGAGTAATGAACAAAAAAGGCAACAAAATGGCTGCGATTGCTCCTGATTATTTAAAAATTCTCCAAACCAACCCAAAGCAGTCGTTTTCAGTCATTATCAGAGCCCACAATAACCCGCAGGCCAAGGCCGCGCAGTTGATAAATTCAGGGCTAACGATAACGCAGACCTTCAGCCTGATTCCCGGTTTTGCCGTAACCGGCCCTGCCAGCGACATTATTACGCTGCTGGATGAGCCGTGGGTCATCAGCATAGAGCCGGATGAACCGGTTAAGACAAGCGACGAATGACGAATGACGAACGACGAATGACGAACGACGAATTTCTCTCGAAAATTCATTCGTAGCTCGTCACTCGTAATTCGTCATTCGTCACTCGTCACTCGTAATTCGTAAATAAAGGAGATAATCAATGAGTATTCACAAACTTGATCCCCACTTAAAAACCCAGGTTAGCGCTGCCGCCGAAGAAGGAGGCGTGCCGGTGATTGTGCAGCATAAGGGGGCGTTTTTCTTTCCCCAGGCCGTTGGCGAAACGCAGCATTTTGAGCTGATCAACGCAACGGCTATGACGGTTCCGCCGGAATCTCTGCAAACGTTGGCCGAAAATGACGACGTGGAATACGTGTGGGCAGACCTGCCGGTACATACTTGTCTGGATGTGTCTGTCCCGCGCATTGCCGCGCCCGCTGTGTGGGCGGAAGGCTTTGACGGCTCCGGCGTAAAATTGGCTATTGTAGATACCGGCATCGATCCCAATCACGCCGATTTCAGCGGACGCATTATAGCCCGTAAAAAATTTATTGGCAGCAGCGAAGACGATGAGAACGGACACGGCACGCACGTAGCCGGAATTGCCGCCGGAACCGGCGCGGCGTCAAACGGAAAATATCGCGGCGCAGCCTCTGGAGCGCAATTGTATATTGCAAAAGTGCTGGATAAAAACGGGGGCGGTTCGATGAGCGGCGTGATGGCGGGCATCGAGTGGGCTGTGGGGCAGGGGGCGCAGGTCATCAATCTGTCATTGGGCGGCAGCGGCCCTTGCGACGGTTCCGACGCGCTGTCCACAATGTGCGATGCAGCGGTGACGCAGGCGGGCGTGATGCTTTGCGTGGCGGCGGGCAACGCCGGGCCGGGCGCGTCTACGGTTGGTTCGCCGGGATGCGCCAAACAGGTACTCACTGTTGGCGCCAGCGATGATAATGACAACATCACCGGTTTTTCGTCTCGCGGGCCAACATCAGATGGCCGCGTAAAGCCGAATATTGTCTTCCCCGGTTATGGAATTGTCGCCCCGCAGGCAGCGGGTACGCAACTTGGGCAGGTGATTGCGCCCGGCTATATTTCGCTCAACGGAACCAGTATGGCTACGCCGCACGCTTCGGGAGCGGCTTGTCTGTTGCTGCAAGCTAAACCGGATTTAACGCCTACGCAAATAAAAAGCGCCCTGCGCAATACCGCCGTTGATCTAGGCCAACCAGCCAACGCTCAAGGCAGCGGTCGCAGCGATGTATTTGCCGCTTACAAAATAGTCACCGGCGAAACGCCCTCGCCAGACCCCACGCCACCGCCAGACCCCACGCCTTCTCCCACTCCACCGGCGCCTCCCGGCCAAAATGACGGCTGCCTGCCGAGTTCGCTGGCTAAATTGTTCAAGAAATAACCAAGTTACGAGCTACGAATGACGAGTAAAATTTATTCGTCATTCGTCACTCGTCACTCGCCAAAGGAAAAGTTACGTAAAAAGTTGTACCTTTCCCAACTTTGCTTTCAAAAGAAATGCGTCCCCCCTGCATTTCAACCAGGTTCTTGGCAATGCTCAAACCTAAACCGCCTCCGGTTTCGTCTCTTACCGCCCCATCTTTGGCGCGGAAGAACTTTTCAAAAACCTTCTCCCGATCTTCGGGATGAATGCCCACGCCGGTATCCTGAATTTCCAAATGCGCTTCCGCTGAATTTCCGTCGGAGGCAAGTCCGTTCTTGACGCGGATAGTGATCTCCCCCCCCTCAGACGAATATTTGTAGGCATTACTAAGCAAACTGCTCAACACTTGAGAAATTCTATTCCGATCCCCCCAAACCGGCAGCAAGTTCTCTGCAATTTCAACGCCAACGCGCTGCTTTCTGGCTTCTATCTGCTGCCGGGAAGAGCGCACAATATCGTCCAC
This sequence comes from Chloroflexota bacterium, assembly GCA_011192195.1. GTDB lineage: Bacteria > Chloroflexota > Anaerolineae > 4572-78 > 4572-78 > DUEH01. The sequence continues at coordinate 22,887 of DUEH01000006.1, forward strand.
CACATCGGCTATCGAAAGGGCCTCAAATTCAAGCTTAAGTCGCCCGGCTTCAATCCGCGAAATATCGGACAGGTCAGAAACCAGGGTTGCCATTCGCCCCACGTTAGCGCTAATGGTTTTCAGAAAGGTCAATTGCATATCATTAAGCGTCCCCGCCGTACCGGCAAGAAGTAAATCGCTATAGCCTTTGATGGCCGTCATCGGCGTGCGCAACTCATGCGAAACAACGGACACAAATTCACTTTTGGCTTTATTGGCCGCTTCCACTGCGTCCCGCGAGCGTTTTTTCTCTAAACTGGAAGCAATTCGCGCCTTCAAAAAAAGAGAGTTAAACGGTTTGGTGACGTAATCATCCGCCCCCAGTTCAATAGCTTTGATAATGCCATCCATTCCGTCCATAGCAGAAATAACAATGACCGGAATATGGCGTAACTCAGGATTGGCTTTAAGCATTTCCAATATTGTCAGGCCGGCTATATCCGGCAGCATCATATCCAGAAGAATCAAGTCTACCGATTCTTTTTGCAGTATATCCAGCGCCTGACTACCATCTTTGGCCGGGACGGCCTGATGCCCCTGCGCTCTAAGATTATCAGCCAGGAGCGCGCGCGTAGTGAGGTCGTCTTCAATGACTAAAATGGCTGCGGTATCGGTGGAATTCATTTAGTTTTGTTCCTTTTTATTTAATTCCATAGGGGTAAACTTTCCCTTATTCCCAAACAGAGATTCGTGAATGAGGGGAGGTGAACTCCTTGAGGGTGAAAATTTTTTACAACTCCGTACTGAGCAAAGTCAAAGTATGAGACAAGATTTTGACTCACGGACGGAAGAAAACACGGACAATGATTTTTTTATTTTTGTCCGTGTTTTCTTCCGTCCGTGAGTCTCCCTTATCACTTGTTGGTTTGAGGCGAAGCTTCGTTAGACGATTACCATATTTTAGTTCAAAACAGGGTGAAGCGTCAAACACTGGTAACTTCAAGGGGGTGAACTGCGTAAGCGCTGCTCCAGTAACGCAAAAAAAGTGTAGGGATCAAGCATCCGGTAGTTGGGATGCAACACCTCCCCAGTGTCCGACAATATCTCTCCGGCGGCGTCTTGTCGCTGCATTTCAGCAAAAACTTCCGCTAAAAATTTCGGTGACTGGAAAGATGAGCGAAAGACCAAAAAAGGCGGACGTCCTTCGGTCTGGTTGCGACGATAGACCGCGTGCGCATTTTGCGCGCTCCCCGCCACCGAATCGCCCAGCGTTTCTTTGGGTACGCCGATGTAGGGCGCTCCCCCAACCAAGCGCGGCCAGGCGCCTTCAATCTCGTAATAGGGTTCGGCGATGCCGTCCGGCGCAATTTTGGCAAAACGCGCCACCCACTCCGGCGGCAGGCTGTAGCCTCTGCCGTTAAGCAAGAATCCTTGCACCGTGATGCCGTATTTTTGGTAATAATCGCCGCTGCGCGTAAGCCACTGCTGCCGGTATCGCCGCGAAAGCCCCTGCGGATTAATGTAGCCCGCGCCGCTGTTAGCGCCCACCAGATAATCCTGCCCGGTGCGAGTAGCCAGCAAATAGCTCATTACGCCCGGTATCTCTTCTTCCATTCCCGGATTAATGCCCCACGCCAGCGGAATACGCCCGCGCCCGCCATCATTCCAGGTGGATTTTTCCCCCGCAGCGAAAGAGACCAGCGTTGGATGAACCAGATCGTAATCGCCCGCATAGAAAAGCGCAAAAGTCAATTTCGGGTTCACTGAGCCATCCGGCAGGAGATAGTTTTCCAATGACGAATGACGAGTGACGAATGACGAATTTCCATCTCCGTTGCTCCCCTGCTCCCCTGCGGGTTTTGGGCCAAAACGATGCACCGACACATTAGCCATTGCCGCGCCCCAGGCATCGCCGCCGCCGCCTTGCAAGTACGCGGCGTAGTAAGAAAAGAGCCAGGTACTCTCCCACTCTCCATCCACCGCCGAATGACTGCCTCCCGCACCCGCTTCGGCAGCGTATTTCTCATACCAGGGAATAAAGCCCCAAATCTTGATCAGCTTCAATCCGGCTTCGCGGCGGGCGGCCTGCATTATTTGCGACATTAGTTCCGCTTCTTCCGGCGCTTCATCTCGCCAGGGAGACAGGTCAAAGGCAAAGCCGCCCTGCTGAATCACGTAATCGCGTTCCAGCGCGTAAACGCCGCCGCGAGTCATTTTCCCCTGCCGATATTTTTGGGCGGGATAGCCATCTTCCAGATAAGCCAGCAGCGTGAAGTTGGCGCGTCCCGTTTGCAAATACGTCTCCACAGCCCAGCGATAGGCCGCCAAATTATCCGTAAATTGCCCCGCCAGCGATTGCGCTATCGGCCAACGGACGCTCAAGGCTTCGGACAGGGCGCTGCCGCGCCGCACAATGGGCCAGCCTTCAACCCCGGCGATGGTCGTTGCCACGTTAAGCGTGGCGGGAACGGCGTCGTCCCATTCCACCAAGCCCGTGATTTCGCCGTCAAAGGTGTTCAAAACCGCCTCAAAATCGGGCAGAGGGATAATATCGGTCTGGTTGAGCCAGCCGTAGGGTTGTCCCGCTTCTTGATACGTATCCAGCCAAAATTGGTCGCTGGGGTGGTGAATGAGGTAGAGTTGGGGGCGCTCTTTGTTGACAATACCCTGCAAGCTGCTGAGGAAGATGAGCCTGTCGTAATCATCCAGCAATTCGGCGTGAGTTTTTCCCTTGGGGGGAGGGGTATTGTTGGGGCAGGGCCCGCCGCACAGGGCGTAGTGGTCTACGTGCAGATCGCTTACGTCGAAGACGTAGAGGTGGGGAGGGGTAATAGTTTGAGATTGAAAGGGGGTACAGGCCGTGAGTAAAAATGATGCGTAAAACGTAAAATGTAAACCGTAAAAAAACGCTTTACCCATTATTCGCGCCAACTTATTCTTGCGCTTCATCAAGGGCAGCCAGCGTCAACGCTTCAAATCGCTCGAAATGAACCACATCGTTCTGGAGATAATAGTACATTTTAGCAGGCTCAATGGTCATATAAAGATGAACAAGCCGATTGCGCAAACTAACAGCTTGAGCCATCATATCGGCAAAATCATTTTCCAGAATATCAGCGCCCGCCAATACGTAAAAAACTGCCCGGCGTTCAATCGGCTGCTCTAACCCATACTCTGCAATGAGATAGCCGGCAATGTCGGCGCAACTTTCAATAGCAACCTGAAAATTTCGTTCCACTGCATCGCGCAATTTAAAATCGCTCAAATATTCTTCAAGCGTGTACGCTTGAAATGACTTCAACCGCTCAACGCGCTCGTGCAAATGCTTTACGCGTTGCTTGATACGTTCGGCGCTGGTCATCGGTGAATTTCTCCTTGAGCCTTTGAAAGAAGATTTGGTCCATCTCATCAAGCAGTGGTTTAAAATCCCACCACCTATTCATTGTCTGCACTTCAAAGTCAATCCGGGCCGCATCATCCCAACTGGCAATAAGCCGTCCGGTTCGCACAACTTCAGCCCTAAGCGACAGAGGCGTTGAATTGAGAATCAAGACATCTACCCTATCGCTACTCAGAGCGCGGCAAACTTCCACATCAAGACGCAGCATAAGATGGGGTAGATCGGGGACATCATTTTTTAGTAACAGTGCCACGTCAATGTCGCTGTTGGCATTTTCCTGTCCGGCAGCGTAAGAGCCAAAAATATAGACAGCGATGATTTCGGGGCGCGTTTCGGCATAATCCAACAATGCCCGCGAGATTGTTTCGGGTATTGGCATATCACTTACCTCAAACGCAAAATATGGTTATAATGATAGCTTATACGACAGCCTGCTAATTGTCAATCAATCTACCAGATATCTATCCTGCAATCATCCGCACACCTATCCACAGGCCAATTTGCAGCGCCATTGCCACGAACCAGAGCAGGTAGGCGGCTACGCGATCTTTTTTATAGAAAAACAGTCCCAAAAACAGGTTGAACAGAAAGATGATGACCCCGCCGACAGGAATCCACAGCAATTGCCGGCGTTCGGCAATACCGGCGCTTTGCCCCAAAGCATCAAAGTAAATGGAGATAACCGCAGGCCAGCCCGGATACGCAATCATCACCGCCCCGACCAGAATTAAGGTGAGCAGCGCCGCGCCGCCAATCAACCGCAACCCCAGCGAATCGCGCAGCAGGGGATGCGCCCACACGGAATGGCGAATGGTCTCTTGCCGCCAATGCTGCGTAGCCCCAAGGGGAAGACGCAATTGCCAAGCCTCGATGAATTGTTGAGGATCTTTCGGAGAAATGATGTAGACAGCGTCTTCGGTTTGCACCGCCAGCGATTCCGAATGCGGGGCGGTTGTCCGAAAAATGGTGTTTCCCCTGGAGAGGGTACACCATTTGGGCAGCGGGAAGCCAAAAATCTGTTGCGCGGGCGTTGCAAGGTCATCCGCCGGTTGAATAGCGGTGATATTGCCGATGGGGATGCGTTGGATTACGCTTCCTCGTCGAATTTCCAGACCATTGCGGTCAAGATAATATGCCAGTTGAAACAGGGCGCAGGCGCGATAGACAAAAAAGAGCGACAGGCTATAAGCTGTCAGCGATGAAAGTCCCAGCCAAAACGCGCCGCCGTTCACCGGACGACCGCGCAAGGCGTACAAAGCTGCCGTAGCCAGGGCAAAAAAAAGAGCGGCAAGGCCCAGCGTTATCCAAGCGCCGCGATGAGGAACAGGCTTGAAAATTTTTCCCTGCGGGTGGGTCATAAATGCTCCAAATGAAAGGATGACGAATGACGAATGACGTTCCCAAACAGAGTTTGGGAACGTCATTCGTCATTCTTTTTATAGCAGATCTTCAAGTTTCCAGCGCTTCAATTCTTCTATCATTCGGTGGGCGGTGAGGTCCAGCGAAAGCGGGGTGATGGAAACCAGGTTGTTTTCCACTGCCCAGATGTCGGTGCCGTGATCAGGGACGCCGGTGGGCGGATGGCCGCCAATCCAGTAGTAGTTTCGGCCGCGAGGGTCTTTGCGCCTGACCAGTTCATCCTGATACACGCGCGGTCCCAATCGCGTCAGGGCAACGCCCTGCACTTTGTCCCAATTGGCGGCGGGAAAGTTGACGTTCAGCAAGGTGGCGGCGGGGAGGTCGTTTTCAAGTACGCGCCCGGCCAATCGCGCGGCAAATTTGCCGCGCGCGGTGTAGTCGTCATTTTCCACCGGTTGCGCGCTGGAAAAAGCAATGGCCGGAATACCGTGAATAACGCTTTCCACAGCGGCGGCAACTGTGCCGGAATAGAAAACATCGTAGCCCATATTGGCTCCCAGGTTGATGCCGGAGACAATCAAGTCCGGGCGCGCTTCAATAACGCCCAGCAGGGCCAAAGCCACGCAATCGGGCGGCGCGCCGCTGGATTTGTAGGCAGTGGAGCCGTCTTCCCACTCGTACGCGTCGGCGCGCAAAAGTTTGTGCATTGTTTTGGGATGCCCGGAAGCCGACCAGTTTTTGTCCGGAGTAAAAATGAGGGTTTCGGCCACATTGTCCAGCGCGCTTTTCATAGGCGGCAGCGCGGGTGAGGTATGGCCGTCATCGTTTGTTAGTAGAATGAGCATTAAGTTGTCCTTTGTCATTGGTCATTCGTCATTGGTCATTCGCATCCCGTCGTTTGTTTTTCATTCTTCACTTTTCATTCTTCACTGTTCACTGTTTTTGCCAGTCCAAAGCGCACAAAAACAGCGGGCGCCCACCAGCCAAGGGCCAGACCGGAAACAAGGTAACGAACAAAACGCAAGGTAATTTCAAGCAAATGGCCGCCGGGAACAAAGCTGAAAAGCACGCGCAGTCCAAACCAAAATACGCCAATGAATAAGGCCCCAACCACGTAGCGCAGTAATTTCTGCAACCAACTACCGCTTACGCTAAATTGCACGCGCCGCGCTTCAAAAATAAAGCCAATGCTCGCGCCCATCAGCACGCCGGTGGTAGTGGCAATTGCTTCGGACGGGTAGCCGGTGGCGTCCCCCGGCGAAAGGAAGAGCATTGTCAGGGGAACAAGTACGCTCAAGGCCAACAACAGTTTGTCGTCTGCTTGCTCAATCCAGCGTTGAATGTTTGGCAGCAATTTTATCCAGAGCAGCAGGATAAGAAGCCCAAAAGTCAGGCCGGTGATGACATCGGCGGGAAAGTGTACCGCCAGATAAAGGCGGCTAAAAGCAATAGATGAGATAAACACAATTGCCAGCGGAATAAGCCAGGGCTTTGATTTACGCCAGTACCAGCCTGCGTACCCCCACACCGCCATCGAACTCATAGAATGTCCGCTGGGCAGGCCGTAACCATCCTGCTTTACCAGCGGCGCAACGCGAGGGTCTACCTGCGGTGGTCTGGGAAGTTTGAAGATGTTTTTGGCAAAGGTGTTCAGGTAGCCGGTAATTAGTAGCAGATAGGTCAACCGTCTGCCAAAAGACTTGTTCACCAGCCAGTAGAAAAAAGGGATGAGCAACAGATAAAATTCAGTTTCTCCCATAAA
>DUEH01000060.1 GCA_011192195.1 Chloroflexota bacterium
ACAGGTTTTTTGCGTCAGGACCTGCCCATCGAGCATCCCGATTTTGGTAAACTCGTCCCCTGCCAATGCCGGCTTGAGCGAGTGAAAAGCAAAAAATTGCAGCAACTTCGCTCTATTAGCAATTTGGAGGCGCTGGGACACTACACCTTTGACACTTTCTCCCCCGCTGTGCCGGGCGTTGATTATATGCGGCAGATCACTTTGACTACTGCCTACAACGCTACTCAAGGTTTTGCCGAAAATCCAACAGGGTGGCTGGTGCTTCTGGGGGGCTACGGCTGCGGCAAAACGCACTTGGCCGTAGCCATTGCCAATCAGCGCGTGGCGCAAAACGCGCCGGCGCTTTTTGTGGTAGTTCCTGACTTGCTGGACAATCTGCGCGCCGCTTACGGGCCCCACAGCGGTTCTACTTACGATGAACGCTTTGATCACATCCGCAACGCGCCTTTGCTCATTTTGGATGATCTGGGTACGCAATCCAGCACGCCCTGGGCGCAAGAGAAACTCTTTCAAATTTTTAACCATCGCTACAACGCCCGCTTGCCTACCGTTATTACCTCAAACCACAAACTGGAAGAGATAGACCGCCGAATCCGCTCCCGGCTGGTAGACCCGGATTTGTCGCAGGTCATTAACATCACCGCGCCGGACTTTCGCGGCGGCGGCGAAGCCACCATCGAATTATCCAGCCTTGCCTACCACCACGACAAAACCTTTGACACTTTTGATCTGCGTACGCACAGTCTGGATCGCAATCAGGCTGCCAATTTGCAACTCGTTTTCAGTGGTGCCCGAAATTACGCGCAAGACCCCAGTGATTGGATACTTCTTACCGGCGGTTACGGCTGCGGGAAAACGCATCTGGCCGCCGCCATTGCCAACGAATACGTCCATCAAGGGCAATCAGCCATTTTTGTGGTAGTTCCAGACCTGCTGGATCATTTGCGCGCTACCTTCAGCCCTGTTGCGCAAACTTCCTATGACAAACGCTTTGAGGAAATTCGCAACGCGCCCTTACTGGTGCTGGATGACCTGGGTACGCAGAGCGCCACGCCCTGGGCGCAGGAAAAACTGTACCAACTTTTCAACCATCGCTACAACGCGCGTTTGCCCACCATCATTACAATGGCTGACATGACCGACCTTGACCCGCGACTCAAGTCTCGCTTGATGGACGTGGGGCGCTGCACCGCCTTTGCTATTACCGCCCCCAGCTACCGAAGCTCGGTCAGCCAGCAGACTCAAAAACGCAAACCAGGCAGACGCCGGAAGAGTAATTATTGAAATGAACAGAGAATGGGATCAGCCAAGCAAACGAACAGCAGCCATCATTCTGGGGATATTCTTCATTTATCTCATCTACCTGAGTCGCTCGGTAATCCCCTTTTTGGTTATTGCCGCCCTGATAGCCTTCATTTTGATTCCCGCAGTCTCTTTTTTTCAAAAAAAATTGCGCTTACCCAAAGCGGTGGCCGTTATTTTGGCCTATCTGCTGCTATTCCTGGCGCTTCTGTTAATCCCCTTGCTCCTTATTCCGGCGCTGGTTGACGCCTTTGGCGACATCAATATTGATCTGGTCGCCATCACTCAGCAGACGCAGGGCTGGTTGAACGCGCTTCTCAAAACCTACCGGTTTATTATTATTCTCAATAGCGTGTATGACCTTTCCCCCATTGTTGACCCCGCTCTGGAAATGGTCAATGATTTTAACCCCACTCAATTTATCCCTTCGCTGGATACCATTATCGCTTCCATCCCTTCAACCGTTGAATTTACCTGGGGCGTCGCGTCAAACGTAGTGGGGCGCATCACCGCTTCAATATTAGCCATTGTCCTGACACTTTTATACTCGGTTTACCTGACCGTTGACGGCGATAAATTTGTTCGGGGCGCCATCAATCTGGCGCCAAAAACGTATCGTCCTGAAATTATTACCCTTTACCATCGTATCAAAACCACATGGGGAGCCTACTTTCGCGGGCAGTTTACGCTGGGGTTGATCATCGGGATGGTGACCTGGATTGGCGGATTGATCATCGGTATTCCCGGCGCGCTGGCTTTGGGCGTTATTGCCGGCGTGATGGAAATATTGCCCAATTTAGGGCCAGTTTTGGCCGCCATCCCCGCGTTGCTGGTGGCGTTGGTGCAGGGATCAACTACGCTCGACGTGAGCAACCTCACCTTTATGCTCATTGTTGGGGGAATGTACATCCTGATCCAACAGTTGGAAAACAATCTCATTGTTCCCAAAGTGCTGGGCGAAGCCGTAGAATTGCATCCCTTGGTAGTGATGGTGGGCGTGGTAGTGGGCGCTTCGGTAGGCGGTATTTTGGGCGCGTTGCTGGCTGCGCCAACCATTGCAATGGGCCGAACCATCGTCTCTTATATCTACGCCAAAATCCTTGGCGAAGACCCTTTTCCGCCACCCTCAAAGCCGCCCAAACCGACAACACCTTTTTCGGAACGTCTGCGTTTACTGTGGAACAAGCTTAAACCAAAGGATGAAGGCGGAGGGGTGAAGGATGAAAAGTAGAACTTCTAACGTATTTCTAACGTAAACTGATAGCGCGTTTTCCCAAAGCAAGGTATAATTTGAATGACGAATGACGAATGACGAATGACGAATGGCGAATGACGAATGGCGAATGGCGAATGACGAATGGCGAATGACGAATGACGAATGGCGAATGGCGAATGGCGAATGGCGAATGACGAATGACAAAGGACTAACAACACAATGATGAGGTTTGATAAATTTACCGAGCGCGCGCAGGATGCCGCAACGCGCGCTTACGAAATTCTACAACGATACGGACACTATCAGGCCGACGTGGAGCATATGCTGCTGGCGATGCTTGAACAGTCGGAAGGTTCCGTTCCTGAAATTCTAAAAACGCTGACGGTAGACGTTGAGGATATGCGCGAGCGCGTTGACGATATTTTGCTTCGCTTGCCAAAGGTTAAGAGTATGCCCAATCTGGCGGTGGGGCAGGTTTACATCACCCCGCGCCTGAAGCGCGTTCTGGACGGCGCGGAAGCCGAGTCCAAAAAACTCAAAGACGATTTCATCGCCACCGAACATATCTTCCTCTCCATTGTCAACGAGCGCGGCGCGCCTGTTGCAAAAATTCTGGACAATCTGGGCGTCACCCACAAGCGCGTTCTGGAAGCGGTGCAAACCCTGCGTCAGGGCGAGCGCGTCACCAGCAAGCAGGCCGAGAAGCGTTATCGCGCCCTGGAAAAATATAGCCGCGACCTGACCCAACTGGCTATTGAAAGTAAATTGGACCCGGTTATTGGCCGCGATACCGAAATTCTGCGCGTTATTCAGGTGCTTTCCCGGCGCACCAAAAACAACCCCGTTCTCATTGGCGAAGCGGGCGTGGGCAAAACCGCTATTATCGAAGGGCTGGCTCAGCAAATTGTAGACGATGACGTACCGGAAATTTTGATGGGCAAGCGCGTCCTCAGTCTTGATTTGGGCGCAATGATCGCCGGGTCTCGTTTCAGGGGAGAATTTGAAGAGCGCCTGAAATCTGCGCTGGACGAAATACAACGCTCCGACGGTGAGATCATCCTCTTTATTGACGAACTGCACACCGTTGTTGGCGCGGGCGCAGCGCAGGGCGCAATGGACGCCAGCAATATGATGAAACCCGCTCTGGCGCGCGGTGAACTGCAATGCGTGGGCGCTACTACTTTGGACGAATACAAAAAATACATTGAAAAAGACTCCGCTCTGGAACGCCGCTTTGCCACCGTCTTTGTAGACGAACCATCGGTGGAAGAGACCATTCAAATGCTGGGCGGCGTAAAACATCGCTATGAAGAGCATCACCAAATCATTTACTTGCCCGCAGCGCTTGAGTCTGCCGCTCGCCTGTCGCATCGCTATGTCACAGACCGTCGCCTGCCGGATAAAGCGATTGACCTGATTGATGAAGCCGCCTCAAAGGTGCGCATCGCCATCTATTCTATGCCCTCGGAATTGAAGGCTAAAAAGAAGGCGCTCACCAAAATTCAACGACAGGAAGCGGAAGCCGCCCAATCGCAAAATTGGGAGCAGGCCGCTATTCTCAAAGCCGAGCGCCTGCGGCTGGAAGGCGATTTTCAGGAAGAGCATCAAGCCTGGCGAGAAGAGCAAGACCTGAAAGAAGAAGTGGGCGTAGACGACATTGCCGATGTGATTGCTATGTGGACGGGCATCCCCGTTGCCAGCATGCTGGAAACCGAATCTGCCAAGCTGCTACAGATGGAAGATCGCCTGCATGAACGCATCATTGGACAGGAAGAAGCCATCAAAGCTATCTCCGATGCTATCCGTCGGGCGCGTTCCGGCCTTAAAGACCCGCGCCGCCCCAGCGGCAGCTTCCTCTTTCTGGGTAGTTCCGGCGTAGGTAAAACCGAGCTGGGCCGCGCTTTGGCCTGGTTCCTTTTTGATGATGACGATGCGCTGGTTCGCATCGATATGAGCGAATACCGCGAAAGTCATACCGTCAGTAAACTTTTTGGCGCGCCTCCCGGCTACGTTGGCTACGATGAAGGCGGCCAACTGACCGAAGCTGTCCGTCGCCGCCCCTATCAGGTAGTTCTTTTTGACGAAATTGAAAAGGCGCACCCTGACGTGTGGAACGCGCTGCTTCAAATTCTGGAAGATGGCCGCCTTACCGACGGACAGGGACGCGCGGTTGACTTCCGCAACACGGTCATCATTATGACCAGCAATGTGGGCAGCGACTTTGGCCCCAAAGGGGGTACGCTGGGCTTCCGCCGTCAGGGCGATGAGGGAACCTTTGACGATGAACGTCAAAAAAGCGATATTCAAGATGCTCTGCGTCGCCGTTTTCGCCCGGAATTTCTTAATCGCATTGACGAAATCATCATCTTCCACACCCTTACTCAAGAGCAGGTGGTGCAAATTGTTGACCTGCAAATGAAAGACATCACTGCTCGTCTGGCCGAACACAATATTCAAATTGAGTTGACGCAGGCGGCCAAAGAATGGCTGGGCGAACAGGGCTATGACCGCGACTTTGGCGCGCGCCCCCTGCGCCGGACGCTGCAAAAACAGGTGGAGTCGCCAATGTCGGTACAAATCTTGCAAGGTGAATTCAAATCCGGCGATACCGTGATTGTGGATTATACAGAAGATGACGGCCTGACCTTTAGCCGTCAGGAGGAGGGGATGATTTTAACCTTGGACGCGCCTGCGGAGGTAGATGCGGTTTGAGCGAATGGCTATCAGCTATCAGCGGTCAGCTATCAGCTTTTAGCCTTTTGCTTTTTACTGATAGCTGACCGCTTTAAAGGGAGATAACAATGGTCACCAGAGAGTTGGTAAAAACAGAAGTTGACAAAGTGCATGACGATTATCTGGACGTATTATTCAAAATCGTCAAGGCGCTGGAAAATTCACCCGTTGAGGGTAAAAATATTTCAACCACAAAAATAGCGCTTACAGAGTTGGATAAGCGTATGGCAGAAACTCACAGCCACCTGCCCAACCATCCTCTAACTGAATATTAGATCAATCTGAAATCATCAATCGTCAATCTGAAATTGCTTATGTCTTTGATTTGGCCTATCGTCAAAAAAACCTTGCTCTTCCTCTGGGATGAATCCTTTTTGTTGGTCATCTTCAACGTTCTGACCGTGATAATTGTTGCTGGCGGCCCTGTTTTGCTGATGACCGGACTGACCGGCTCAATTGAGTCTTTATTACTGGGCGCGCCGCTTCTGTTGGCTATGCCTCTGGCAATATTCGGCTTGTTCTGGTTGACCTATCAAATCAGTGAGGGAAAAGCGGTGAAATTCAGCGCCTATTTTTTGGGAGCAAAAGCGCTGCTGAAACCCGCTTACGTGTGGGGAGGAATCAATCTGGGGGTAGGCTTTTTGCTGGCAACAAATATTGCTTTTTATCGCGGCCAAGGGGCTGCCTGGGGTATTTATGCGGCGGCGTTTTTTGCCGGATTGACCCTTTTTTGGTTTGCCTTGCAATTGTTGGCCCTGTCTCTTTATCCCCGGCTGGTTGAACCGGGATTCAAGCTGGCCATAAGAAACGCGCTGGTGTTACTTGGTATGCGGCCAACGGCGGCCTTGGCGTTGCTGTTACTTTCGCTGATTGTCATTGTGTTAGGAATGTTCGTTCCCCTGACAGCAATTATAATTTCCTTCTCTTTTGTTGCCCTACTGACTAATGTGACCACCGCTGAAATATTAAAGGACAGCGAACAAAACAATGAATAATGAACAATGAACAATGAACAATGAATAATGAATAATGAACAATGAATAATGAATAATGAAGGTCTCGTTCCCAAACTCTGTTTGGGAACGAGACCTTTTTATTTACTCTTTAAACTTGCGGGCAAAACCGGAACAGAGTTCAGGTCAAAGTCCCATTTTTCACTATTCACTATTCATTTTTCACTGTATTTACAGTGGTTCCGGCGTTGGCTCTGTGGATGAAGGGGTTGATGTTGAAGTGGGGGGCGCGCCGGTTGACGTGGGCGTAACTGTGAATGTCGGCGTGGGAGTGGGGGTATCGGTAGGTGGTGTAGTAGCAGTGACGGTAGGTGATGCCGTGTTTGTGGGAAGGGGCGTAACCGTAGACGCAGGGATATTCGTTGCGGTTGGGCTGGGTTGAGGCGTGACGGTAAAGGTAGGCGTTGGAGAAGGAAGCACCACTGTTGGGAAGAACTGAGTGGGCGTAGGTTGCAGCGTATTGGTCGGTTGCGCAGCATAAGGCGTGAAGGTAGGGTTGGGAATCGGTGAGTTTGTTGGTCGGGGCGTCCAGACCAGAGGGGCAGTTGCGGAAGGCTGCTTACTATTCTGCTCCGGGGACGCCGCCAATAGCATAAACCCAAGGCAATAGCACGGAATTGTGAGCAAAATAACGCCCAGCAATAAACCGTAGGTGGCGCGTTTCTGTTCGGGAATGTTGCCTAACCAGAGATTACTTTTCACACATCCTCGCTAAAAATAAAACTTCCTTCAAATGAAATCGGATGATACTGCATAACGCCACAAGCCGCAAAAATCACGCGCGTGATACTGTCCTGTGGCCGAGTAACTATCGCAGAAGTTGCTTTCTGTATACCCCTACGTTTTGATGTATTTCTTCAAAGCCAAATCGCCGATAAAGTTCCCGCGAACGCAGATTACTTTCCTGCGTATTCAGGCTGACCGTTTTGATAGCCATTTTCTGCGCATTATCCAAAGCGTAGCGCAGTAATTGCGCGCCAATTCCCTGTCCTTGATAATCGGGATGAGTTCCAATGCGGGTAAGGTGGTGTCCGTGATCCCCCCGCTGATCGCACCAGATGTAGGCAATCAGCGTGTTGTCAATATGCCCTACAATGAAAATCGGCGCGCGTTGAATGGCTTCTCTGAAGGCGCTTTTGGGTTTGTGCCAGGTGGAACCGAAAACCAACTCATCCAAATTCACCAGAGCGGGTAAATCGGCAATGTGAACCTGTCGAATTGTCAGGCGAGGGTGTGGCGTAACAGGCGGAAGTGCCTGCGCCTTGCGCCTGTAGGTGACAATTTCTTCTTGCAGCCTGAAGCCACATTTCAGCAGTTCGCGGTTGAGCCATTCCGTTTCGCCAATTTGGCTCAGGTATTTTATGCCTTGCGCGTGTAGTTCGGCCTCAATGGGGGGCAGGGCCAACGCCAAAAACGTGGAAATTTTGCTATTGTCGTGAACGGCAACGGTTATCATCAGTCCATTTTGAGGCGGCTGACTTTCTACCATTATAAAACCGCGCAGCGTTACGTAATCTTCGGCCAAAAAGGCCAGATCGGTGTCAATTCTGGCTCTTATGTCTTCCAGTGGCATCCGGGTGTGAACGGCCCAATGTTCCTCCATTAGGTAGCGAATGGCCCGGCAGTCTTCTTTGCTTGCCCGTCTCAGGGTGAGTTCTCTGATTTTAGCGCTAAACATTGCGCCATTTTACCACATTTTTCAAAAATAAAAATTCTTCTTGACAAATTGTAGCAGTTTGTGTATAGTTGCCAACAATCAATTGAATATGATGAATACTCATCCAGAGGGGTGGAGGGAACGGCCCTGCGAAACCCCGGCAACCGTTAATGAACCAATCCTTGGTTCAAGAATTGGTGCCAATTCCGACAGACCGCGTGTCTGAGAGATGAGAGGAAATTTTAAGCGTTAATTTTCTCAAGCCTCACCAAGCGTGGGGCTTTTTTAATGCCTCACCGGTGCAGCCCTCTTGTCTTAACTTGAGCAAGGGGGCTTTTTTAATGAAAAATGAAAAGTGAAGAATGAAAAATAAAAAATGTTGGGTTGAAAGCTAGAGTTGAAAACGGAGAGCTTGTTTTGATGTTCCATTTTTAATTTTTAATTTTTAATTCTAAACCGGAGGTAAACAATGTTCAACTATCAGTCACTTGGTACCAGAGCCGTTCACGCCGGCGAAAAGCGCGTTAAAGCGTATCACGCCGTCACCACCCCTATTGTGCAAACCAGCGCCTTCACTTTTGAAAACACGCGCGATTTAAGCGAGTTTATGGAGGCCAGAATGTGGGGTGAAAGCGATGGTCGTTCAGAGTACGGGCGATACGGTAATCCAACCGTTGCGGCAACAGAGCGTAAACTGGCAAATCTGGACAGCGGTGAAGCAGCTTGCCTCTTTTCCAGTGGAATGGCTGCCGTTACCACCACGCTGCTGACGCTCCTTTCCGCCGGAAGTCACCTCATAATGACCGATGACTGCTACCGTCGCACGCGCGGTTTTGTGACTACCTTCCTCAAACGCTACGGCGTTGAAGTTACGCAAGTTCCAATGGGTGATTATCAGGCAATGGAGGCCGCCATTCGCCCCAATACCAAACTCATCCTCTCGGAATCGCCTACCAACCCCTATCTGCGCGTGTTGGATTTAGAGCGCGTAGTAGATATTGCCCAACGCCACAAGCTGAAAACGGTTGTTGACAGCACCTTTGCCACCCCCATCAACCAGCGTCCGCTGGAATACGGCGTGGATTTTGTGATACACTCTGCCACCAAATATCTGGGTGGACACAACGATTTGTTGGCCGGGGTGGTAGTTGGCTCCGAGTATTTGATCAACGCTATCAAAGAAACGCAGGGAATGTTAGGCGATGTCAGCGATCCGCACACGGCCTACCTGTTGCTGCGCGGCTTGAAAACCCTCTCGCTACGGGTGAAACATCAGAACCGGATTGCGCTGGAAGTGGCGCAATTTTTACGCGATCATCCGGTTGTGGAGCAGGTTTTTTATCCCGGCCTCCCCAGTCATCCCGATCACGCCGTTTCTGCCGCGCAAATGGAAGGTTTTGGCGGCGTGATCAGCTTCACCCTCAACGCCGATATGCTCCAGACCGGCCAATTCATTGACGCGCTGCAAATTCCCTACATCGGTCCCAGTCTGGGCGGCGTAGAAAGTCTGGTCAATCAAGTAGCCCTCACCAGCTACTACGAACTTTCTACCGCAGAGCGCGAAGCCATTGGCATAAAAGACAATCTGGTTCGCCTGGCTGTGGGCATTGAAGACTCGCAAGACCTCATTGCCGATTTGTCGCAGGCGCTTGATGCCATTGCTGATCTGACCACCTTGACTATTGATAATGGCCTGTTTGTGATGAGCCGGACGTAGGAAAGGATGAAGGCGGAAGGGTGAATGTTTTTTGGCGTTGATTTGTTTCAGAGTACAATAGTCCAACGCACCCGCCATTTTACATTTTGCACTTTGAATTTTACATTATGAAAATCACCGACGCGCACTTGAAAACAATCTACGCTCACGCCAAAGAAACGTATCCCCGCGAATGTTTTGGCTTCATACTGGGGCATTTCGATGATGGCGGTCAGGCGCGCCAGATTATTTCTGGAACTAACCTGAACACGGAGCGCGATGATCGTTTTGAGATGGACCCGCATGACTTCATCCGGGTAGAGCGAGACGCCGAAGACGCCGAACTGGAAATCATCGGTTTCTACCACTCCCACCCCAATTGGCCGCCCATCCCATCTCAAACCGATATTGATTTTGCCTGGGAAGGGATGTTCTACCTGATTGTTTCGCTTCACAAAGGGCGGCCCTTCAACACCAATATCTGGCAACTGACCGAGGATAAGCCGCGTCGCTTTGAGCAGACAGCGCTGGTAATTGTAGATGAAAATGCGCTTGATGGAGATCAGCAAGAATGAAGAAAAATCGTTACGCCCGTCAAACTATTTTTCACGGTATTGGCGCAGCAGGGCAAGAAAAATTACTGGCGTCAAAAGTAGTGGTCATCGGTTGCGGAGCCACCGGAACGAATATTGCCAATCATCTGGCGCGCGCCGGCGTAGGCGAATTGGTGGTGGTTGACCGCGACTTCATCGAACTGAACAATTTGCAGCGCCAACTCTTGTTCGATGAAAATGACTTGGCGCAAAATCTGCCCAAAGCCGTTGCCGCCAGGCGCAAATTGCGCGCCATCAACTCGGAGATTTGTGTAACCGGCGTGGTCAGCGACGTGAACGCGGAGAACATCGAGAGCCTCATTGAAGGCGCAACGCTGGTGATGGACGGCGCGGACAACTTTGAAACGCGCTACATCCTCAACGATGCCTGTATCAAACATAACACCCCCTGGATTTACACCGGCGTAGTCAGCAGCTACGGAATGAGCCAGACTATCATTCCCGGCCAAACGGCCTGCCTGCGTTGCCACTTCCCCGATTTACCCGCCCCCGGCGCTTCGCCCACCTGCGACACGGCGGGCGTGGTCGGGCCGGTGGTGGCAACTATCGCCGGAATTAGCGCCACAGAAGCCATCAAGCTAATCGTTGGCAGCGGTGAGCTGAATCGCGGCATCATTCACGTAGATTTGTGGGATTTAAGTCTGGATCAATTGGCAATGGGCGATCCTCGCCCTGATTGCCCGGCTTGCGGATTGCGTCAATTTGAATTTTTGCAGGGCGAACAGGGTTCGCAGGCTGTCAGCCTGTGTGGACGTAACGCGGTGCAAATTCGCGTAGTCAGCGATAGCGCAACAAATAGAACATTCTCGTTGCCGCAAATTGCCAAACAACTGAATAACGTGGCGACAATCACCGCATCCAACGATTTTCTGTTGCGTTTTACCGTTCCACCAAACTACGAAATCACCCTTTTTGCCGATGGTCGCGCCATCATCAAAGGAACGGATGATGAATCGGTGGCGCGGGGACTGTACGCCAGGTATATCGGGAGTTAGGTGACTATATTTACCTGTCATTGCGAGGCGCGTTTTTTGCGCCGAAGCAATCTCCGGTTTGCAGAGAGGAGATTGCTTCGCTTGACACGCGAGTTACAACCGACTATCGGTATGCGTGGCGCTTTAACAAACGAATAAAACTTCCTGAAAAGGTTCCTCGGCGTTAGCCAGACGGGAAGAATTGAGGCATTTTCAGCCAAAAGCAAGGAGGCCAAAATGCCAAAAGATTCTTCCCGTCCGCTGGTGATGACCGCGCAATTAAGGTATGACGGGCATCAGCGTTGGCAACAGATTTACCACCTGTTATGGTATTGTAACGCAGTAGAAGCAGCGCGCCAAGCACCAGGCAAAGGAGAACGACAATGCGTCAAGGAGCGATCTATGCGCGGGTATCAACCCGTCGACAGGAGAAAGAAGCAACGATAGACAGCCAGATAGCCAGACTGATGGCGTATGCCAAAGAGCAGGAGATAGAAATACCTGCGGACTATCAATTTATTGACCAGGCGGTGAGCGGGGCGCAGTTGGCGCGGCCTGGGCTGGACGGTCTGCGCGATCAGGTTCAAATGGGCGGAATAGAGGTAGTATTGTGCCTCAGTCCGGATCGTCTGGCGCGTCAATTAGGGGCGCAACAGGTGATAGTGGATGAATTGAAGCGTGCCGGGGTAAAGTTACAATTCATCAACCAGAGCGAATGGTCAACGGAAATTTTCTGTCTGTCCTTGGATGTGCCTGATTTGAAGAATGGCTACATCCTCATTCGCCTAGCCTTGATTTATCGTGGGCGTGCCATACCGGTGGGGTGCATTCCCTTTTTTACGGTTTTGACTAATTCGGGCATAAAGTAGCAATTCCCGTTATGGGATGGATTCCCAGGATATATATCCAGCATGGGGATGCTTTGTAGTGAGGTATGAGTAAGGATGGTCTGTTTCATTGGATTAGGCGGTAAAAAATAAAGATTTTAGCAGTCAAATCAGCCAATAGACGCACTTCTCCCAAGTGACAAAGTTAGCTTGGCCCTAAAATGACCACTTTTTCAATTTTATAGCCGTAAAGCAAGGCTCTATAAATATCTTTCATTGAAGAGAAAGACAAGGTGTAAAACAAGGCTCTTGTATGCTCCCACAGGCGTTTACGACTGCCTTCTTTTTTCAAGACAGCTTGAAACAGGGCATCTGTCCGTTGTTGTACCTGGTCAACCAGGAAAGCCGGCATCATCAAGAGAGCAAAATTGACCGAGAGGTTCTCCTTACCATGACCAAAGTTATACCCAAAAAGAGGGGCATACTATGTTCAAAATGATAGCCCTGGTTCTTGAGGGTGTTGAAGGTCTCGTTACGCGCCCGCCCGCCTCTCGTAATGGCTCCAACATTCCATTGGTACAAGGTGAAATCGGTAATCCAGCAAAAATGCTGAACCTTGTCGCCATCGATTTCCCAGTACTCGATGAAGTTGACCAACACATCCTGGTTGCTTTCATTCAAAGGCACTTGGTTAATGAAACGGAAGCGATGAGTGACGTCTCCTTCACGATATTCGTACTCAGTCGTCTCTCCCCTCTCCTGTGCGGCGTTTACATAGTTAAACAAAAAGCTATGGTCACTTTCTTTTACCCCGGAAATAAAGCGAAAATTGTGTTTTTTGAGTTCTCTGATATGAGGTGCATTGCTGCTCAAGCTATCTTCGATAATAATGAGGGGCAAATCAGGATGGTTTTGGCGTATTTGCGCCAGAAGGCGTTTAGCCGCATTCCGCTCACAATCGT
>DUEH01000061.1 GCA_011192195.1 Chloroflexota bacterium
CAGCCCCAATCCAAGTCCTTGCCCTTGCTTACGGCTTTTGTCTACTTGATAGAAACGCTCAAAAATGCGATTCAGGTCTTCCGTCTGAATGCCGGAGCCGGTATCGGCGATGGTGATTTTGGCAAAGTATCTGCTTTTACCCGGGGCAGGCACAAGCTCGTCAAAGTGGCGGGGCGACGCTGTTCTGCCTGCCACACTGATTTGGCCGCCTTGAGGCGTATGTTTAATAGCGTTGTCAATAAGGTTGGTAAAAACTTGAGTCAAACGGTCGCCATTGCCAACGACAGTGAGAAGGGGGTCAATATCTTTGACCAATGAAAGTTCTTTGGCGGCGGCCTGCGGCGTCAGATTGTTCAGTATGGCCGTCAGTATGGCCGTCAATTCAACAGGCTCTTTGTCAATGCTTATCTGACCGGCGTCAATACGCGCCAAATCTAGCAAGTCCTCTACCAGACGGCGCATTCTGGTAGCTTCGTCAAAGATTATATTTGCGGCGCGCTGCCTGCTTGCTTTGTCTTGTGTTGCCCCTTCCAGAAGCGCCTGGGAAAATCCTTGAATGGATGTAAGCGGTGTTTTCAGATCATGCGAAACATTGGAAACAAAGTCTTGCATAGCAATCTGGCTGGCCTGAACTTGCCGGGTCATACTGTTGAAGGCAACCGCAACCTGCTTGATCTCTGTTGGCCCCTGTTGGGGGACGCGCTGACTGTAATCTCCTTGCGCCACAGATTCGGCGGCCTGGGCAATGCTTTGCAGCGGTTTGGTGACCGAGCGCACAATTGCCAGCCCCAACAAAATGGCAAGAAAGAAGGCAATCAGCCCGGCTGCCATAAATCCTATCCACAAATCTCCCAATACGGTGATGGTTGTTCTGGGAGAAGGAGAAACGAGCGCAATATAAAATTTTGAAGCGTTTCCGCTTGCATCGGCGGCAAGGGGAGTAGCGGCGTAAATAAATTCTCTGTTGTTGGGAGCAATTGCCTGACCGCTGGTGTAATTTTGACGACTGATACGGGCAGAGGAGGATAAATCAATTGTCTGGTCAACCCACATTCCCTGACTGTCAAAGACAATTTTCCCATTGGCGCGAAGGATCAATAAGCGGTCATTTGAGGGGGCGAATCGTTTATTCAATTGGGCCGATAGTCTTTCCGGGGGAGTTCCAGCCAGGAAACTTCGGCGCAGCTCTTGTTTGAGAGGCAAGGAAATTCTATTTAGTTCAGAAACCAGCCTCATTTCGATAAATCTGGTTTGCAAGGGGCGCGACACCAGAATGAGAGCCAAAAAAGCAACGGCCAGCGCAATCAGAATGACAATGATATAGCTGAGAATTAATCTGGAACGAATACCTTTGAACATAGTGATCAATTAAGCGCCATCAGTTTATAGCCTATGCCCCAAACGGTATCAATTGTTACGGTATCTTTACCCAGTTTTTTGCGCAGATGGGCAATGTGAACATCCACTGTGCGCGTTTCTCCATAAAAATCAAAGCCCCAGGCCAGGTCCAAAAGTTGTTCTCTGCTAAGCGCGCTGCCGTGATGTTGAAGCAAAACCTGTAACAGGTCAAACTCTTTGGTGCGCAGGGGAATTAATTTTTTGGCAACATGAACTTCTCTACTGCTAAGGTTGAGGTTGAGGTCGCCTAGTTCGATGATATGTTGCCCCTCATCCAAATCAGGGCGTGTGGGCTGATAGCCTCGCCGCAAAACGGCTTTCACGCGAGCAACCAGTTCGCGGGGGTTGTAAGGTTTGGTCATATAGTCATCTGCGCCCAGTTCCAGTCCCACAATTTTATCTACATCATCATCGCGGGCGGTGAGCATGATGATGGGCAAGTTACTGTTTGCTCTAACGCGCTTGCAAACTTCCCAGCCATCCAACTTCGGCAGCATCAGGTCTAGCACCATCAAAACAGGCTTCACTTTGTCAATCTTTGCCAGAGCTTCCAGGCCGTCTTTGGCGCTGGCAACGGCAAAACCTTCGTTTTCCAGGTAGAGTTTTGCCAACTCAATGATATTTGCTTCGTCATCAACAACAAGGATAGTTTCTTTGGGCATAGTATAAATCAATTTACGATTTTGGATTTTGGATTTACGATATTATAACGCTTCCAAACAAAAAAATCTAGCTTGCTGTGTAAAAAATTTGTAAAAAAAGAGAGAGCCAATCGGCTCTCTTTTTTGTAGGGGGTATTCTTTTTGATACTACAATGATGCTTTAGCCGTTTCAGCCAGTTCAGCAAAAGCAACCGGATCGTGAACGGCAATATCAGCCAAAGCCTTCCGATTCAGCGAAACACCGGCGGTGGACAGACCGTACATGAATTTGCTGTAGCTCAACTCATGCTGGCGAGCGGCAGCGTTGATGCGGGTAATCCACAGGCGCCGAAAGTCGCGCTTGCGGTTGCGCCGGTCTCTGTAGGCGTAAACGAGTGATTTCATCATCGCTTCGTTAGCCCGTTTATACAACTTATGCTTGCTTCCTCGTTGGCCTTTGGTTAAAGCCAGTACCTTTTTGTGACGGCGTTGGGTTTGCGGTCCGCCTTTTACTCTCATATCCTGTAACCTCAATTATTTGGGTGTGTTTTATCAGGTTGAGGTATATCTTTTTCCCGCGCGAAGTGTGGAAAAAAGATACACTAATTCAACTCATCTAAAATGCACCTCAATTATTTCTTCTTTAAATAGGGCGCTAATTTTTTAATACGTTTTTTGGTGCCGGCATGCGTTACTTCATGCATCTCATCAAACTGCGCTTTCACGCGACGCGGTTTCTTTCGGCGCAAGTGACTCTTTCCAACTCTGGTTCGCATCAACTTCCCTTTACTGGTTACTCTGAAGCGTTTGGAAGTTGATTTGTGGGTTTTTATTTTGGGCATTATAAACTACTCCTTCATCAATTACTTTTTAGTCTTGTCTGGCGCCAAGATCATAATCATTGAGCGTCCTTCAAAAGAGGGCCGTTGTTCTATGATAGAAACATCGCTCAACCGTTCTGCAACATCCGCCAGACGATCCAACCCTACTTCTGGGATGTAACGCTCTCTACCTCTAAATCTCATACGCACTTTAACTTTAGAGCCTTTGGTCAACCACTTTCTGGCATCCCGCAGTTTAAAGTTAATGTCGTGTTCGCCGATTTTTGGGCGCAATTGAATCTCTTTGACCTCAGTTTTCACCTGAGATTTCCTGGCATGTCGTTCTCGTTTGGATTTGGTGTACATAAATTTTCCAAAATCCATCAAACGACAAACCGGCGGTTTGGCTGTAGGCGCTACTTCCACCAAGTCCAGATTTGCATCCTGGGCAATAGACAAGGCTTTTGTAGTAACAACAATCCCTAACTGCTCGCCCTTTTCGCCAATAAGACGAACTTCTCTGGCGCGAATTTGCCTATTGATGCGCTGCTTCGGCGCTGATTTTTGTGATGTATATCTTTTGGCGCTTATTGCCTGACTCCTGATTCTTTCAACATAAAAAATTTAACAATCAAAAAGTCACCGTTCCTGTGCAGGAACGGCAACGAAACCAAATATAACATGACGCCTTTATTTCGTCAAGTTTGAGTTGGATTTTACAGCCAAAACCAGAACAACATCCATATCTGCGCTAGAATCCGCATCTATTGAGCTAATTTAGCGTTCTCCTTCCCGATAGCTAAAAACTTAAGATAGTGCATCGTCGCGTTTTATGGTAAAATGACATTACAAGTGACGAACGACGAGCGACGAATGACGAATGACGAAGGATGGATTTTAGGTAGTTTTAAGAAAATAATGATTCCAAACTTGTAGTGTGTGTTTTGACCTGCGTACTACGCAATACGCACTACGTGGGCGCTAAAGTTTTGGAATCATTTTAAATTCTGGAACTTCCTTATTTTATCCTTCCGCCTTCATCCTTTTTTACGGAGCGCGACTATGCCTATTTACAAAGGCGAAAATAAATACATCTACGGACTACACGACAGAGGCGGCGAAGACCTGCTGACGGTCAACGCTATGGCCAAAGGCTGGGTACTGGTAACGGAAGAAATTCGCGCCAACCCCAACAGTATCGGCGTTAGAGATTACAGCGACCTGTCCAGCCAGGGTTTGGGCGTAATTATCCGCCTCAACCACGCCTACGGCAGCGATGGAACCATCCCCCCGCCCTCGCAATACGATGACTTTGCCCGCACAGCGGCTAATTTTGTACGCGCCTCCAGCGGAGCGCATATCTGGCTTATTGGCAATGAAATGAATATGCGGCGCGAGCAGCCCGGCGGCCAACTAATCACCCCTCGTCTGTACGCCGACTGTTACACAAAATGTCGAAACGCCATCAAAAGCGTTCCCGGTCATCAAGACGATCTGGTAGTTACCGGCGCTATGGCTCCCTGGAACCCTGAAACCCCCTACGACGCCGATCCTCTGGGAGCGTACCCGGAAAACAAACTCCCCAACGGCCCTCAGCAGCCTCCCTTCAACGGCTTCTGGGGCGATTATATCCAATACCTGCGCGATATTCTGCTGGCTATTGGGGTCGGCAATTGCGATGGCATCGCTATACACGCCTATTCTCACGGCTACGATCCCCACCTGGTCTTTGACGAAGCGAAGATGGACCCGCCCTTCCAGAACTACTACAAACACTTCCTCACCTACAAAGACCAGATGAAGGTCATCCCCTTCGAGTTCAGACACCTGCCCGTGTATCTAACCGAAGCTAACGGAGACGTCAACCCGGACGGCTCCAAATGGCCCGATGTAAACAGCGGCTGGATTAAAAATGCCTATCGGGAGCTTGATAACTGGAACAAGGCCGACAATCAACAAATTAGAACGATGATCCTTTATCGCTGGTCAAAAGATGACGACTGGCATATTGACGGCAAATTTCAGGTGCAGGAAGACTTGAAAGAGGCCCTTGCCAAAAACTACATCTGGGACCCCAACGTACAGCCCAAACCGCCGCTGGAAATTCCCGTTCATATCGAAAACATCAGCGCTGCGCTACCTGCCAATCCCAATTTACCGCCCTACAATACGCGCCCGGAAAGCGCTATTTCGCGTTTTATTCTGCATCACAGCGCCACGCCTCCCCAGGTGACGCCTCAGCGCATCGCCGAATATCAAACCAGTCAAGCCTCAACCCTGCGCCCTGGCATTGCCTATCATTTCTGCTTTCAAGACGACGGGACAATTTACCAGACGCAAGCGTTGACCACTGTATGCAACCATTCCGGCCCCTACAGCGCCGACAGCGTAGGTATCTGTTTGATTGGCAACTTCACTCGCACGCCGCCGCCGCAAAAACAACTGGACGCAACATCGCTGCTGCTGGCGCACTTGTCAGGAAATTTGAGCATCACGCCCGGCGCCAACACCATTATGGGCCGCAGCGACGTAGAACCTGCCATCAGCAGCCCCGGCGCAACCTGGCCGCAGTGGAAAAACCCGCTCATTGAACGAACGCAACAATACGCCTCTGGCGAAATCAAACCGCCGGAAGTGAAACCCGGCTATCGCGCCCTTTACCTGAATAACAATACGCCAGATTCTATGCAGGTAGAAAAGACCATCACCGTAAGTTTGACCCTGCAAAACGACGGTATCTTCACCTGGGTTCGCGGCGGCGAAAATCCCTTCCATCTTGGTTTTAAGTGGTTCAACGCGCAAGGCGAGCAGCTTCAATTCCCGGATGAACTGAACTTCCGCACCACCTTGCCCTACGATGTTGCTCCCAACCAAAAAGTCAAGCTAAATGCCAGCCTCCGCGCGCCGGACGCGCCCGGAAGCTATAAATTGCGCTGGGATATGGTGCATGAGCAAATCACCTGGTTCGGCGACCAGAGTGACCCCGGCCTGGAAATTGAAGATATTGTTGTGACACTGGCCGAACAGCCAAAACCGGATGAAATTCAGATTCAGGACATCAGCGCCGCCTTGTCCGTCAACCCCAACTTGCCGCCTTACGGCACGCGCGCTGTTGGCGCTATTCGGCGTTTTATTTTGCATCACAGCGCCACGTCGCCCCAGGTTACGCCTCAGCGTATTGCCGAATACCAGACCTTGCAAGCGCAAAATCCGCGACCCGGAATTGCCTATCACTACTGCGTTAGCGATGCCGGAACTGTTTATCAGACTCAGCCATTAACCACCATCTCTAACCACGCCGGGCAATTCAGCGCCGATAGCGTGGGTATCTGTCTGATTGGCAATTTTGCATCCGCAGCGCCGCCCACGGCCCAACTTAACGCATCTGCCGCGCTAATTGCCCACGTTGCCACGCAGCTAAATCTCCCTGCCAGCGATAAAACCATCTTTGGCTACAGCGATTTGGCCGTTACCGGCAGCCCCGGCGAAACCTGGCCGCAGTGGAAACCCATTCTCATCAGCAAAGCCAGCGCCCTGCAAGGCGGTATTACGCCGCAGCCGCCCGCCGGCAAGATCATTTATCACTATATGCTCTTCTGGCATCACGAAGCGGGCAATTGGGCCGATATTGACTTTGTGAGCGCCATTGACTACATTGGCGCTTTTGCGCCCACCGTTGGCTTCTCTGTTGAAGAAGCCGAACACGCTCAACACGTCACCATCATCGGCGGACCGGGCGGCGTTCCCGCCGAAGTTGACGACACCCTTCGCGCCGCCGGTTGTCAAGTGCAGCGATTAGCCGGAAAAGATGAGGCGGAGACGAATCAGATGATGTATGAGTTGATCGCTTCGGGTAAGCCTTTTAAGTAACAGTACTTACGCAGTTGCCAATTTTTAAGCACGAATAACACTAATTTACACTGGTGAAGAAACCGCTTTGCGTAATTTTTTATTTTATTCGTGCAAATTAGTGTTACTCGTGGTTTATTTTCCGTGTACTGCGTAAGTACTGTAAGTAAGCAAAACGGAGGCAGTTTATGTTAACCGAATACGTTCGCGCAGGAATGCGTCGAGCCAGTTATGAAATCTTAGCCGATGGTACGTTTTATGGAGAAATTCCAGACTTTCAAGGCGTATATGCGAATACAGAATCCCTTGAAGCTTGCCGAGACGAGTTGCAAGAGGTTCTAGAAGGCTGGATCATTTTGGGTCTGAGTTTGGGCCATTCGCTGCCTGTAGTTGATGGCATCATACTGTCAGCCGAACTGGAGGCCGCGTAGTGGCACCACTTGGCTCCATCAAACGGAAAGATTTGATACGCAATTTTAGAAAATCAGGATTTGAAGGCCCTTATGTTGGTGGGAGACATCAATATATGGTGAAAGGCAAGGTCCGATTAGCCATTCCAAACCCGCATAAAGGCGATATTGGCAGGGGGTTTCTTGCCAGAATTTTACGACAAGCCGGAATTGATAAACAGGAATGGGAACGCCTCTAAAATCCAGAACGAAACGCATCATCTTTCACGTAGACCTGGACGCCTTTTTCACATCGGTAGAGGAGGTTGAGAATCCGGCGTTGAAGGGAAAACCGCTGATTGTGGGCGGTCGCCCGGATAAGCGCGGTGTGGTGGCCGCGGCAAACTATGCGGCGCGCGCCTTCAAAGTGCGTTCGGCAATGACAACCGCGCAAGCCCTGCGACGCTGCCCCAAAGCCATCATTATTCCTCCCCAACACAATTTGTACCGCAAATATTCTGAACAAGTAATGGCGATTTTGCGTCAGGCCAGCCCCGTCCTGGAGCAACTTTCCATTGACGAAGCTTTTTTGGATATGAGCGCTCGCATCCCCGACGCCTTCACCCCTCTGGAATACGCCCGCCAACTGCAAAAGCGCATCAAAACCGAACTGCAGCTTTCGGCCTCCATCGGCATTGCCGGCAACAAATTAGTCGCCAAAATTGCCAGCGATTTTGATAAACCGGGCGGGCTGACCACCGTGCCTCCCGGCGCAGAAGCGGCCTTTTTAAGCCTGCTGCCGATCAGAGAATTATGGGGCGTGGGGCCAAAAACGGCGGAGGGATTGGCGCAACTGGGCGTAGTAACCATTGGAGATTTAGCGCGGCAATCAGAAGCCGAGTTAGTGCGACTTTTTGGCATCAACGGCGCGGCAATGTGGCGGCGCGCGCAGGGAATTGACAACCGTCCGCTAAAAACGGTGCGCGTTGCCAAATCCATCAGTCAGGAAACAACCTTTGCCCAAGATGTGGATGACCCGCAAATTTTGGGTGACACGCTGCGCTCGATGAGCGCGCAACTATCCCGGCGATTGCAAAAAAAAGGCTTCACCGCTCGAACCGTTACCCTCAAGCTGCGCTACAGCGATTTCAGCACCCTCACGCGCAACGCCACTCACGACCCCGCCACCCACCACACCGATGACATTTACCGGCAGGCGCGCTATCTGCTGCAAACTCACTGGAACAGCGCCAGACCGCTGCGCCTGATTGGTCTGGGCGTGAGCAATTTTGTAGAAGGCGTGGAGCAGTTGCCCTTGTTTTGATAATTTCCGCACCGGTTAATGCGCTTCGCCAGGAAATCCTTGAGCTACTTCCAAAGCAGCGTTGTTCAATTGCAATTGTTGGGCATCCACTTAAGGCGGGACAGAGACTTTGTAGGACAAGCTAACAGCTTGTCCTACCGCCAGACAAACTAACAGTTTGTCCTACAAGTGTCCCGCCTTAAACAGATACCCCAATTGACAGCGCGCATCTCCCCTTCCATGATTACTCTATCAAATCAGGAAAGGAGTAGCGATGACTACTTTAACATTAGAAGTCCCACCCAATCTTTACCGGCAGCTTAGTATCGAAGCCAATCGTCAGGACAAATCGCCCCAAGTTGTTGTGCAAGAATTGTTGGCAAAGCAGTTGACCACGTTAAAACCAGCCGTTGAGGATGAACGCGAAAAAGTGCGTCGGATTTTGGAAGAGGCCGGACTACTGGCTGAATTAAGTCCAGAATTACATCGCCGGGCAGAAGCGTCAACGGCGACATTGAAAGAAGTTAGGGTTACGCTGGACCGCGCTGGCGATAAGCCGCTCAGTGAGATTGCCTTGGAACAAAGAGGGTTGAAGGCGTAAAATTTTAGGTAGTGGTTACATACGTAAGTGATACTTCGGAGCAACAAAGTTTAACTTTGTCGCTCCATCACTTACTTTTTTACCACTACCCACTTTTGTATCACTTTTTCAATGAAACTCAGCGCTATCAGTGAATCAGTGATCCCGTTTGAGGGCGCTAATGCCCCTTATTCAGACGAAGTAAGGCCAAAGCAACGACTGCGGCCCAGGGCAGCGCTTTGAAATCGCCTGCTTGCAGAGCGGCTTCCACTTCTGCGCGGGTGAGGAAAAGAAGTTCCTGTTCTTCCAGATCATCGGCGTTGATCTCGGCGACGCGGCGGGCGTTTTGGGCCAAAAAGAAGTGGGCATTCCCCGCGCCGCGATTGCCGTCTACAGCGTAGCTGCCCAAATCCCTCCAGTCCGGCGCTTCGTAACCCGTTTCCTCCAGCAATTCACGTTTGGCGGCTTCCAGCGGCAATTCGCCCGCTTCAAGATACCCTCCCACCACTGCCAGCGATGTTCCTTCCACCGCGTACTTGGTCTGCCGAAAGCATATAAATTCACCCGCTTCCGTTAGCGCCACCACGTTGATGTAATCCGGAGCAAGCACCCAACTCCAATCCGGGATGATCTGACCGTCAGGTAATTCGATGACGTGTTCTTCAACCTTAAGAAAGTTACTGTGATTCAAAACTGTCTTTCTGGAAAGGGTTTTCCAGGTTTTCATAAATGGTTCCTCGATTTCAGGTTTCGAGTTTCAGGTTTTGGGTCTTTAATTCGTCACTCGTAATTCGTCGCTCGTAATTCAGCAGTTGTTCCATCTGCGGCGGCATAATGTTGATGAAGGGGCGAGCTTTTTTGATGAGGGTGATCGCTTCATTCAGCGACATCCCCTGACTGATGAAGTAAGCGGCGGCCATTGTGGGCGCGCGTCCAATGCCTCCGGCGCAGTGGATGTACACTTTTTCACCATTGGCTACCAGTTGCTCGATAAACGTTACGCCTTGCTTCAAATGTTCAATGGAGGGGGCGGCATCGTCAATAGTGGGGAGATGACAATAGTGTTGCAGCGCCAAATTATGGGCGGTATCGTCAAATTCGATGCGCATATTCACATCGCCGGTAATGCCCAGCGATTCCAGTTTGCGCTTTCCCGCCGGGCCGTATTGCGGCCCCACGTAGATTTGCGGGGTGATTTGGCTGTACTGCATCAAGGGAACGCCGCTGAGTTTGGGGATGCCGCGTCCGTAGATCCAAACCAGCGTAGTTCGCACTCCCTGCGCGCGCAGACGATGGACAAGGATGCGGAAGGCTTTGGGGATAAATTTGAGTATTTTTGGCATAAGATTAAAACCCTGAATTCGGGATAAGAAAAAATGCGTCAAATCAAAACAAAAACAATCCACAGATGGACACGGATTTTCACAGATAAAAATTAAAAATCTGTGACCATCTGTGTTCATCTGTGGACTATAAAAGCCTTATCCTAAACTATAGAAAAACCGTAACTACTCACCCCCCTCCAACCTCCCCCCGAAATCAAGGGGAGGCTTTTAAACTTCCCCCCGTGGACGGGGGGATTGAGGGGGGTGGGGAGTGAACGCTTACGTTTAGGCAATTTTGGTGATCTTTAACCTGATTTCGCCGCCCGGCGTTTGCACGGCTACAACGTCGCCTACTTTATGGTTTAGCAAGGCGCCGCCGATGGGTGATTCATTAGAAATTTTCTCTTCCATCGGGTCGGCTTCGGCGGAACCAACAATGGTGTAGGTTTCAGGGTCGTCATCGTCTTCTTCAACTACCGTGACTTTGCTCCCCAGAGCAACTACATCGGAATTTTGCTTGGGTTCGATAATAACCGCTTCCTGAAGCAGCGCTTGCAGCGTTTGGATTCGACCTTCCATAAATCCTTGCGCGGCTTTGGCTTCATCGTAAGCGGCATTTTCGCTTAAATCGCCTTCTTCTTTGGCCGATTGAATAGCGGCGGCAACCTCAACCCGCTTCACGCTTGTCAAATACTGCAATTCTTCTACTAATTTCTTTTGACCTTCTGGTGTTAAATAGACCGGCTTGACGCCCATAATACTTCCTGTATCTGATAATGATGATATAAAAAGAGACCGACAGCCGGTCTCTCAATGGCAAAATATTATACGAATTTTTTGTTTTTTGTAAAATTCGATTTTGAAATTATGCGGTTTAGCCGCAAAAAATTGCTTTAAGAGGACTTTTTTCTCATTTTTGCCGCAGCGACGGCAATTTGCCCTAAACTAATGCCGCCATCGTTGGGGGGAACCTGACGATGCAGCAATACCTTAAATCCTGTCTGGCGTAATCGTTGGGTTGCGCCTTCTGTTAAGAAGCGATTTTGGAAACAGCCGCCGCTTAACGCAACTTTTGTTTCGCCAATCAGTTCTGCCGTTGACACAATGGCTTCCACCAATCCATTATGAAATCTGGCAGAAATGACGGCGGCGTCCACTCCCGCCCGAAGGTCTTGCAACAGGGCGTCAAGCATAGGCAGCCAGTCTAAAATAAGGGCAGAAGGATGAAGGATGAAGGATGAATGTTTGTTTTCTTCATCCTTCATCCTTCTGCCTTCTGCCTTTGTTAACGGCAGTTGGTATGCGTCTGTAACGCGCTTGTCGGCAAGATACTCCAGGGCCATTGCGGCCTGACCTTCAAAGGAAACTTGTTGATGCAAGGAGAGCAATGCCGCCACGCCATCAAAAAGGCGTCCGGCGCTGGTAGTGAGGGGAGCGTTGAATTGTTTTTTCAACATCTGCCCCAACAATCGTTTCTCTGTGGAAGTGAAGGATTGGATGGGCGTCAGATCGTCCTGCGCCAGGGCCGCTTCGCCGTACAGTTCCCACAGCAAAGCCAAAGCCACCCGCCGAGGTTCTTTCACCGCTGCATCGCCGCCGGGCAATCGAAAGGAGCGCAAGTGAGCCACGCGCTCAAAATTGGCGGCATCGCCCAGCAAAAATTCGCCCCCCCAGATTACGCCGTCGCTGCCGTAGCCGGTTCCATCCCAAACTACGCCCAGCGCGGGGCCATCTTCGCCATTTTCAGCCAGACACGCCGCCAGGTGAGCGTGGTGATGCTGCACGGCGATGCAGGTGGGCAGGTGGGCAGGTGGGCAGGTGGGCTTTTTTCTCCCCTGCTCACCTGCCCATCCTTCGGCAAGCTCAGGACAAGCTCTGCTCACCTGCTGTTCCTTTGCCCAATGTGTTGAAAAATAATCCGGGTGCATGTCGTGGGCAATGGCGACGGGGGAAGCTTCGTAGAGGCGCAAAAAATCGGCGATAACGCGCTTAAAGGCGGCCATTGCTTCAGCGCTTTCCAGGTCGCCGATGTGCTGGCTGATGAAGACTTGTTTGTCCACGCTGAGGGCGACGGTATTTTTGAGATGCGCGCCCACCGCCAGAATGACAGGCATTTTCTGCAACAGCGTTACCGGCAGCGGCGCGTAGCCTCGCGCCCGGCGCAGCAGCCGAGTCTCTTTCAGCAGCAGCCAGGCCACGCTGTCGTCAACGTGGCGCTGAATGGGGCGGTTGTGGATCAGAAAGCTGTCGGCAATGTGTCCCAAACGCTGAATGGCGTCATTTTCGTCGGTGCAGATGGGTTCGTCGCTTAAGTTGCCGCTGGTGGCGACTATTGGGCCATCCAGTTCTTGCAGCAGCAGGTGGTGCAGCGGGGTGCAGGGAAGCATAATCCCCAAATCGGGATTACCGGGCGCTACATTTTCGGCGATATTACTCTGTTTTTTTGGCAGCAAAACAATGGGCGCTGCCGGAGAAGTAAGCAGGTCTTCCGCTTTCGGCGAAATTTTGCACACCTGACGCGCTTGCGCCATATTGCGCGCCATCACCGCAAGGGGCTTGTCCCGACGCGGCTTTCGGCGGCGCAGGGTTGCCACCGCCTCCGCGTTACGCGCATCCACCATCAGATGAAACCCGCCCAGTCCCTTGACTGCGACAATTTTGCCCGCTTTTATGGCGTCGGCGGC
>DUEH01000062.1 GCA_011192195.1 Chloroflexota bacterium
ACGATGGATGTCCGGCTCCTCGATGACCAATCGCCCCCCCTTTTTGAGTACCCGCACTAACTCCGCAATGGCTTGTTCCTGATTATGAAAATGATGCAGCGCGTCAACCACCAGCGCCCGATCAAAGGAATTATCGGGAAAAGGAAATCGCTCAACGTGACCCAGCATCGGCTGTAGCTTCCCCTTTGCCTGAGCTTGTTTCAGCATTTTGCCGGATTCATCGCTGAGTACCAGATTGCCAACCATTGGCTCCAGCAGCGAAGCTACGCGCCCGGTCCCGCCGCCTGCATCCAGCATCCAGCCATCGGCGGGCAAGTTCAGTAACTTTTGCAACTGCATTGGGTCTGGCGGCGGGATGAAACGCTCGTAAAACGGCGCCAATATTCCAAAATGATCAATCATTGTTACACTTCCTGAAATTCACTATCGTATACCCCTGAGATTTGCCAGCGATTTCAGCCCTTAAGACCGCCGACCGCCGCAAAAGCAGCCCTCGGCGGTCAGCGGTCAGCCATCGGCGGTCACACTGCGTGAGCGAAACATTTTTGGGATATTTTAAATTCTGGAATTCCCCTAAACGCAACACATTAATGAGAGGGCGCAAATACCTTCTTGGTGATCATTCCGGCAATAGTTCTGCCGGATACAACGACCCAAACGGTCAAAAGGAAGATCACAGTGAAAATGTAAAAAGCGTAGATAGAAGAGAAATTACTCACTTTCCAGGCCACACCGGTGGAAACGCCCAAAGCGCCGGAGGGAAAGGTGAAAGCCCACCAGGAGAGGGCGTAGGGAAGTTCGATACGTTTAAGATAGTAAAAAATGACCACAAGTCCCATAATGAACCACCAGGCCGACATTCCCCAGGTAGCCAGAATGCCAATTTTGGCGATAGGCGCAAAAATATGCGGGTCAATTCCCAACACGTCGCTCTTTTCAAAGAGGTGCATCATTTTGAAAAGGATGACGGAAATGATTGCGGTAGGCGCTATGCCAATGAAAAAGGTGGCGGCAAAACGGCTCATCGGCAGCTCGTGATAAATATAGCGATGATAAACAGCCGCTCCCACAAACAGAAAGAGAAAAAACCCCACGCCAAAGCTAAGGATAGACAGGCCAAAGGTCAACTCTAGCGTCTCTGGAAAGATTTGAGCCAATTCAAAGCCGGCAACGGGGATGAGAAGTTTGGAAACCGGCGGAATATACCAGCCAAAGTTAGCGTGTACCAGATCAATTCCACTGTGCCGAAAGGTTTGCAACAAAATGGGAAAACCCATTGCATAAATGCCGACGGCCCCTAATAGCCACAAGTAGAAAGCAAGGTTCTGCGAAACTTCTTCCGCAAAGAAGATAGTAGGATATTTCAACAGATTCAGCGAAAAGATGATCAGCGAAATAGGCATTGCAGGAAAGAAGTTGGCGGCAATGGGATGCTTAAAATCTTTTTTGGCGTTTTCAGGGTAGAGAAAAAATTTTAGCGTCCATGGAATTAGAGCCACCAGGAACATAATGACCGACAAAATGGTGAAAAAAATGGCCAGCGGTTGAATGAGTGGATGCTTGATAAAGGAAATCGCCAGCGGAATGACCGCCGTACCCATCACCGAAGCAAACCAGGCCGGGTTGAAGTGCGCGGTCACGTCCAGAAAATTAAAGGGATCAGGATTGTGTTCTGTAGACATAGAAATTTCCGTATTCTATAACAAGGGGCCAATTATATCTTCTAGTTGCTGCTGCGTAATCACCCCACTCTGCGTATGCCTGATAACGCCATCTCGGTCTAAGATGAAGGTGGTGGGCAGACCGCGCACGCTGTAGCGCTGCATCAAACTGGCCTTGGAATCCAGCGCTACCGGAAAACTGAAGCCTTTGGCTTTGATGAAGGCGTCTACGGTTTGGGCGTCTTCTTGAGCGTTGACGGCTATAACTACAAAGCCTTCATCTTTGTGCGCGTTATAAAAAGCGTCAATGTCGGGGAGTTCGGCGGTGCAGGGAGGACACCAGGTAGCCCAGAAGTTGAGCAGTACGACCTGACCGTCATAGTCGCGCAGATTGATGTCTGCGCCGTCCAAAGATTTCAGGGTGAAGTTCTCCATTGCATTATCTCGCTGCCGGGCGTATCTGTCCGGCGTGGGCAGGGGTTTTGTCGATTCCTGACCGGCCCACAATAAAACACCGGCGGCAATTGCCATTAAGCCTACGGCCAACGCAATATTAATGTAGAGCCACTTTTTTGATTTCTGCGCTTCCGGGCGGTTTCGACGGGGTTTTGCTCGTTTAGTCATCATTTACTCCTTGTGCAAAAGCTTTCAGCCGTCAGCTTTCAGCTAACTGCTAAACTTCTTCTTCAAGTTTGGCTTTGACTTTTTTAAAGATAATCAACATAACCGGGATAGCAATGGCCGCGCCCGCAATAGAGCAGGCCAGGGTCACGCCGATCATCAGCGCCATCATTCCCGCAAAAATGGCGGCCATAGCGCCCATCCATTTGGCAATCTTCACCGGAGGCGGCAAAGGCGATTGTTGAATAACCTGACAATCCTGAGTTTCGGAGGACATTACGGTCTCCTTTTTTATGATATGCACGCACCGTCTTTTTGGTGGCGTGGGTCTTGCAAGCGCAGCGAAACAAAAATGCCCACGCCCATCAAAATAGCTTCGCCGCCAAAGACTACGGGGTACGACAGGTTTTGTATCAATACCCCGGCCACCAGAGGGAAAAGGGCAACGGGGGCCAGCAGGGTGTTTTGCAAAGCAACGCAGGTGGCTCGCATTTCCGGCGCGGCCATTTCCAGAATGATATTGCTGTAGCCAATACGCATTCCGCTGAGCATAGCCCCCACCAGTACAAAAACCAGCGCATAGGCCATTGGATGGAGCGCGGGCAGCGTTAAGGCCAAAACAGAGGCCAGACCGGCGCTGGAAACCGCGCCGATGATAACGCTTTTGTTTCCGTAGCGGTCGGCCAGCCAGGCCCACAAGATATTAGACAAGGCCGCTCCTGCCATCTGCGCGGAAAGAAACAGGCCAATAGTCCCCGGGTCAAGCTGCAAAGTTTGGCGCGCGTGCAACACGTAAAAGGGCGCCAGGCCAACTGCAAAGCCAAAAAGTCCCCGCGATAGCAGAAGGGTTCGAAAGTTCTTATTCAGTTTTACAATTTTAGCCCCTTGCTGCGCCATTGCGCGCAAGGATTCGCTTTTGTGCTGAATGGGATACACCGGCTCGCGGATCATGGCAAAGCCAAAGAAGGCTATTGCCAGAGCGATGGCGCTGAGCAGGAAGATCAAACTGTAATTGACGGGGAAGGGAAAACGCGCTTCGTTCTCCAGAATGAGTTTGACCATCCATCCGGCGGCAATAGCCATCACAAAACCGCCGATCTGTCTGACGCCAGAGAAACGCCCGCGTCGTTCAGCGGGGATGGCGCGAGCAAAAATATCGGCGTAAATGATGGTCCCCATCCCCCCCACCAGCGAAAAGAGGCTAAACAGAGCGATAAGAACGGTCAGCACCAAACCGGGGCGCGTTAACCCGTAGCGCCAGGTCAGCCAGGCCAGCAGCCCCCAGGAAATCCAGCGAACGGTGATAACGCCCAGCAAGTAGTTTTTTTTGCGCGGCTTGTCGCCCAGCAGGTAAGCGGTAAAAAATTGGGGGATGATGTCCCCAAAGCCTTGAATAGCCGCCATCAAGCCAACGGCCACGGTTGAGGGCGTGAGCAAGGACACAAAGGCGGGCAAAACGGTGTGTATGCTGCCAAAGGCGGCGGACATTTGGAAGAAGATACCGTGAATCAGTCCGGCTAAAAAATTTCGGCGGTAATGGCGAGCGCTTTCGGCTTCAAATTGAGCCAGAGCAGTGGATGTGTCGGTCATAAAAATCGCTTGATATTGATGTTAACGCCAAGGATGGCGCGCAGACAAAAAGCGCGCTCTATTTTAGATGCTTGATTACGGTGATTGGTTACGTTTATTCTGAAATTTCTATTGGGCCAACAGTTCATCCACTTTGTCCCGCACCGCGCCGGGGCGAACAATACCTACTTGCGATAGAACTAATTGTCCGTTACCGTCTACCACAAGCAATGTCGGCACTCCGCGCGCGCCGTAATGAGCGGCAGCCTGTCGCCCAATGCGACTTAAGACATCAAAACGATGCACCTGAGCTTTACCTTCTAAATCTTTTTCTAACCCATCTACAATGGGTTTTGCCACCAGGCAAGCGCTTCATACGTTTGAGTAAAATTCAAGGACAGCGGGCTGACCATCGGTGAGCATAGCCGAAAGTTCATCGATGTCTTGAATGTCGCTGGGCTTGCTGCGCAGCAATACAAAAGCGCTGATGATGACGGCAAAGAAAACAATCAACACCCAGTTTGTTCTCAACAAAAGCTTAAGCTTTTGTTTACGTGTTAGAGATGGTTTCTGGTTCATAGGCTGTTGTTACAGGCTAAAAATTGAAGAAGCAACACCCCGGCGGGATGCTGCTTCTCAAAAAAGTTAAAACAATCGATTCGTTTTCCCGGAAACGCTATTTGAGCGTCGGGGAAGGTGACTCACGCTCAGTCGTTAATGCGGGCCAGGACATCGTCTTCATTGAGGAGCAGGAGCTTATCGCCGTCCTGTTTGATCTCGGTGCCGCTGTATTTGGCAAAAAGAACTTTGTCGCCTACTTGCAGGTCGGTCATCATATCGTCTTCCGTACCAATGGCTTCAACGATTCCTTGCTGGGGTTTTTCTTTAGCGGTATCGGGCAAAACAATGCCGCTGGCAGTCATTGATTCTTGTTCCAGAGCTTTCACTAATACGCGAGCGCCCAGGGGTTCAATTTTGGTCATGGTTATCCTCCGTTATTGAGTTTAAGAATTTATTTTTTGGTAGACAGCAGGCGGGGGGAATTCCCCCTGTCTACCGCTACTGCCTACTATTTCACAAGACCGATAATGTACTACAAACCAAGTAATTGGTCAATCTTGGACTGGTCGAATCCGACAATGATGCGGCCGCCTATGTCAATGACGGGTACGCCCATTTGACCGGTGCGACGCTGCATATCGCGGGCAGCGGCTTGGTCGCGGGATACGTCAATATCACGAAAGCGGACGCCCTTTTGCCGAAAGTAACGTTTGGCTTTGGTGCAGAAAGAGCAACTTGGCGTGCTGAACATCAACACGCGCGGTTGCTTTTTTGTTTTGCGTGGCCTGCGTTCTTTGCGGGCCGGGCTTGCTACTTCTGTCATCAATCAGATGCTCCTTTCCTTTCAAAAATTCAAAGTTCAAAGTTCAAAATGCAAGATATTTTGTAACTACTCAGCCATAGAGAAAAYAGGTGCAACGCACTTCACGAAGCGCCCTRCAAGTGCAAATTTTGACGATATTGGGTAGTTATTTGCACTAAAAAACAATTTATTAAGTGCGTCGCACCTGAGCCTGAGTAGTTACAAAGATTATCTAAAAAGGTTACCCCCGGAGAAACTGAGGGAATTGAGTTTGAAGTTACTGGAAGACCTCAGAGAAGCGCGAGACCGCCTTAATCAGACGCCACAAAACAGTTCCCGGCCATCAGGGAGTTTTGCGCTCCGGGAGGGAGGCATTGTATCGGACGGTAGTCCCGTAGAAGAAGTTCCGAACAAAGAGGAGGAGGAAGAAAAAGAAAGGAAGAAAAAGAAAAAAAGGGTCAAGAAGCAATCCGGGTCAGTCGGGAATGATCCGGAAAAGAAAAAAGCGGGGAAACAGCCGGGAGCAAAAGGTCATGGTCGCAAAGTAACGATGTTACGACGCCTGGCCGCTTAATCATTCATCGTTCCTGATTTTTCCTGTCCTCCTTTTGCGGCGAATTGGTTATGCCATTCGCTTTATCAGGACGGATAAGCCTGGGTTTGTTCAAGAACAAGTATGCTTCGGTATTTGTCTCATTCAAAAACAGATCTGTACCTATTGTTGTTGGTAGTGGTGAAATAGTAAGTGATGGATGCGGGGAAAATCCCGCATCCGTCACTTACCTTGTAACCGCCACCTTGTTGTTGACATAAAACAAAACGGTTATTATTAATAGGCCGAATAACTTGTCCGTTTAAAACACTTTCTTAGTTGTCATTTTAGAGGAGCCGCAAGAGGCCGAAGGGCGCGCGTGGGTAAAGGTGCAGGACGCAGAAGGGCGCATCGGATGGATTGCGGCGGAGTATTTGAAATAGAGATTGGGGATTGGATGATTGGAGATTCACTGATTTTCACGGCGGTCTACCGTCTGCGGTCTGCGGTCAAGTCGCCAGAAAGCAATTTTGTCGCCGAAACCGGTGTCAAATGTAAAGAGTATCCATTAACGAACAGCTCATATAAGGAGATGAAACGATGAAAACAAATCTACTCCCCTTGATTATAACCATCGGAATAATCTTTGCTGCCCTGCTAACGCCATCACGGGCGCAATCGCCGGGTGCGGCGTTGACGCTGACAGCTAAAGGCCCGGTAACGCCGGTGATGCTTAGCTACATTCAACGCGGCATTGCCGCCGCCGAAGCGCAACAAGCCGAAGTGGTGATCATCAAACTGGATACCCCCGGCGGCCAAATTGACCTGACCCGCGAAATCATCCAAAGCATCATCAACGCCAATGTGCCGGTGGCCGTGTACGTTTACCCTTCCGGCGGATTTGCCGCTTCTGCCGGAACGTTCATCACCCTTTCCGCGCATGTGGCGGCAATGGCGCCGCAAACCAGCATCGGCGCGGCCAGCCCCGTTGACGCTCAGGGCGGCGAAATCGAGGAAACGCTGCGCGCCAAGT
Organism: Chloroflexota bacterium; assembly: GCA_011192195.1. Classification (GTDB taxonomy): domain Bacteria; phylum Chloroflexota; class Anaerolineae; order 4572-78; family 4572-78; genus DUEH01. The sequence goes on from DUEH01000062.1 coordinate 6,780, forward strand.
TGGATAACATTCTGGTGGCCGATATGAAAAACCTGGCCGAGCGTCGCGGGGAAAAGGCCGTAGAATGGGCCACGCAGTCCATCACCGAAGCCAAAGCCGCCAGCGCCAACGAAGCCCTGGAATTAGGCATTATTGACTTCATCGCCAGCGACGTATCGGCCCTGCTGCAACAGATGGATGGCTTTGAGGTGTTACTGCGCGGCCAGGAAAAAACGCTGCGCACCGCCAACGCGCCCGTCGTTGACTTCAACCCCACCTTTGCCGAGGGTATTTTAGCCATCATCCTGCGGCCTGAAATTGCCTTTCTAATGATGACCATTGGCACGCTGGCAATCATTTATGAGCTATCCAGCCCCGGCGGTTATATCGGCGGCGTGATTGGCATTATCAGTCTGGTGATTGGCTTGTACGCGCTGGGGCAATTGCCCATCAACTTTGCCGGAGCGGCGCTGGTTCTATTGGCGCTCATCTTCTTTGTGTCAGAAGTATTTGCCCCCACGCACGGCGCGCTAACGCTGGCGGGAGTTATCTCGCTGGCATTGGGAGGGCTGCTTCTATTCAATGAAGCGGAATTAGGCTATCAAGTATCGGTGGCGCCTATTTTGGCTACGGCTCTGTTTGTGGGACTAATTTTCTTCTTCATTGTGGGAAAAGCTGTTGCCACGCTGAAGATGAACCCCGCTTCTGGCGCAGAGGGCCTGATTGGCGAAACTGCCATTGTCAAAACACAGCTAAACCCCGCCGGAACCGTCTTCACCGACGGCACGCGCTGGAGCGCTACGCTGGAAGAAAACGAAATGGCTGCGGTTGGTGAATCGGTAGAAATTGTGGAAGTTGAAGGATTGAGATTGATTGTCCGGCGCAAAGCATAATCCTGAAAATTTGGTGGCGCCCAGCTTTTCTACCACCAAATACGCTATTTGACGAAGACAGGTACTTGGATTATACTTTGTTGCGTTAAAATCAAAAGCCCACGCCGAAGTGGCGGAACTGGCAGACGCGCACGACTCAAACTCGTGTGGAGTAATCCGTGTGGGTTCGACTCCCACCTTCGGCATTTTTTATTGCGCAGAATGTACGCCAAGCAAACAACATGGAGGGCCTGACTCATAACAGTGCGCAGCGCGGTTATGAAAGCGCAGGCTCTTTTTTTGCCAGAAGGTCAAAATAATCTGAGGTGATCGATTGAAACGTATACAAAATCTGGACCGTAGACTGCTCATCCTGTTTTCCATTATCCCGGTAGGCTGTTTGCTGGCAATTATTGGCGGGCTGCTGATTGGCGCAGTCTTTCTACCCAACCAACTGCCGGGCGCTCAGATCAGCGATATGTCCCAAGCCCACGTAGAAGACTTTGTAAAAACCGTAGCCGCCGAATACGCCGCCGATGGCGACCTGCCCAAAGCCAGAGCCAGACTGCAAGAATTAGACGTCCCCAACCCGGAGCAGTACGTCGCTTTTTTAGCCGATCAATACATCCAGCAAGGCCGGGCAAAGAATGACCCGGACTTACTGAACGTCATTCATCTGGCAGAAGCATTGGGAACCAGTACCAAAAGTATGATCGCCTACATTGCCACTGCCACGCCGCTCCCCACCCCTGCCTTCACCCCCACGCCAACGCCGCCGCCCACCAACACGCCCATCCCGCCCACCGAAACCCCGGTTCCCGCCGACACCGCCGTTCCCACCGACACCCCCATCCCACCCACCGAAACGCCGGCCGCAACCAACACCCCCGCCCCGCCCACCGAAACGCCCACGCCCGCGCCTCCCGCTGTCGACTTTAAAACAAGCGTTCATATGCTCACCAAACAAGAAAACGGAGGGTGTTTAGGAAACCATCACATCTTCATTGATGTGCGAGATGTAAACGGCGGGCCATTGCTGGGCGCAAAAATCAGCGATACCTTCAACAACTTCACACTCACTTCCGGAGACAAAAACGAACCCTTCTTTTCTTACGGCGACAAACTGGCGGAAGTAGAGTTGCACAAAAACGGCGGTTTCGAGCTTAAAATCACCGAATACCCCGCCGGAAATCCTGTCAGCAGCGAAGTCACGCCCCTGCTTGCCAGCGATGATTGGAAAATTCCCATCCCCTGGCTGATTCAGGCAGGCTATTGCAACAGCGAGCCGGAATGTACAACGCTGTGGAACAGCGGCGTAGCAGGCGTAGGAAGCAATTCGCTTTGCTGGGGACACTATTCTTATTTTGTCACATTTCAGGCTACGCACCCGTTCTAGGAAATGAAACACGAAGGAGACTGGTGGTTAGGCGGCTTCTTGGTAGCCTTTATTGCAGGAATGGCGCTGACCCTCTTCTACACCTGGGTTCTGGTTCCACAAGCGCCCCACACCACACCGGCTCAACTCAATCCAGCCGATAAAGAAATTTACATCCTGCTGATTGCCGCCGCCTACCGGCACGATGGCGATCTGGACAAAGCCAAAAAACGACTATCTCGTCTGGAAGATGCAGAAATAGCCCAAAACGTGGCAGACCTGAGTACACAATACATCAGCAAAGGCGCTGACGCGCGCGACATTCGCTCACTGGTCACGCTGGCGGATGGTCTGGAAACAAGCGATAGTTCTATGCTGGTCTACCTGATTACTCCCACACCCACCCCCTCTCCGCCGCCAACATTAACGCCCCCCCCCAGCGCCACCAGCGTCCCCACAGCAAGCGCCACACCCACAGTTTCGCCTACTCCCAAACCCACCAACACGCGCATTCCCACCGCAATTCCTACCCTTACGCCTACCGTTAACCCTACGATTACTCCACGACCTACCTTCACGCCAGGGCCAAACGCCCCTTTTGGATTGGCGCAATCAGTGGCTTTATGTGATAATACCGGTAATGGGATATTACGTGTTTACGTCAGGGACTGGCAGGGAAAGGGACTGCCCGGCGCAAAAATCACTGTCAGTTGGCCGGGCGGTGAAGATAAATTTTATAGCGGATTCAAATCCGCAGCCAACCCGGGCTACGCCGATTTTGAGATGACCTCTGAACAAATCTATCAGGTAGAGTTAGAAGGCTCGCCTGTGGCCGTAGCCAAAGACGTGAACAAAAATGCCCGCGCGCTATGTTCAAACTTACCCGACAAAATTGCCCCATCGTGGCAAATTGTCTTTCAGCAGGGCGCGGGAAACAATTAACAATGAACAATTAGTAATTAACAGTGAGCAATGGGAACATCTGCTAATTGTTAATTGTTAATTCCTGATTGATAATTGAAGAAGGAAGGAAACTTTGAAAGAAGAAACAATAAACAACATCCCCCTCTTTGCTGATCTTAGCAGCAGAGAGCGTCGTGATTTGGAAAAACAAATCAACCTGGAAAAATACAAACGCGACGAAATAATCTTCACCAAGAACAGCGAAAGCGACGCCCTCTACATTGTTGAAGAAGGCAGAGTCAGTCTTTCCGCCGATGAACGAACTACCCTGGCAAACCTTGGCCCCGGCAGTGTATTGGGCGAAAGCGATTTCTTCCAGGGCGCCCCCCACGCAATGACCGTCCGCGCCACCAGCGACGTCAGCCTGTGGGTACTTGATGACAAATCCCTCCGTAACCTCATTCAGAATAACCCGCATCTGGGCTTGAGTTTGAGCCAGTCACTTGGCCTGCCCATTGTACAGATGGTCACTTATCTGGCAGACCAATTGGCGCAAGCCGCCTCAATGGAAGGGCTATCGGTAGATGAACGCAATTTAATCGCCGGCAAAATGGTTGCCAAAGAGCTTGATGCAACCGAGGTTATCTTCCGCAGCAGCGACCCGGCTGCCGGCCTCTTTTTAATTGAAGAAGGGTTAGTCAGACTAATTGGAGAATCAGACCACGACTACACCGAGCTTGGCCCCGGCCAAATCTTTGGTGAAATGGCCGCGCTGACCGGCAGAACCCACGCCAACACCGCCAAAGTAGCTGAAAAAACCATTGTCTGGCAACTATCCGCAGAAGACTTTAAGGATATTGCCCATCAGCAGCCACAAATTCGCGTGGCAATGAGCCGCAGCGTAACCGCTCGCCTCAACTCAGTTGATCAGACCCACGCCGCCGAAGTCCTGACGCAAATTCCGCTCTTTAGCGACTTGCCCATTGAAGTCCGCCAAGACGCCGCCGCCTGCTTGATGCTGCGCCACATTCCGGCGGGTCAAAATATCTACCAAAAAGGCGACCCCGGCGACGCAATGTACATTGTTGAAAGCGGGCAGATAGAAATCCGTAATGAACAGGGCGGCGTGATTGCCCGCCCCGTTGAAGGCGCTCATTTTGGCGAAATGGCCCTGATGACCGGCAAAAGCAGAAACGCCGCCGCCATTGCCTTGGGTGATTCCAACCTGTGGGCAATGTACCGGCACGATTTTGACGCGCTGCTGGTGAAGCACCCGCAATTGAGCGTCGCCTTGAGCCAGTCTTTGCAGCAACGTCTCAGTTCCGCCGATAGTCAATTCATTGAAAAACACCTGAAGAAACTGGCTGTGATGGGCGGACTGTCCAGAATGCAGTTGGACGAAATTTCGGCCAGACTGTACGCCAAACGCTTCAACACCGGCGATATCATCTATCAGGAAGGTCAGCCGGGACAAGAATTATACTTCATCGAAAATGGACAGGTAGAACGCTTTGGCACAGCCCCCGGCGGCTACATGACCTTACCCACCCTTGGTTCCGGCGACTTTTTAGGCGAAACCTCCCTCCTTTCGGGACGCCCCCACGCCATCACTACCCGCGCCCAAACCGATGTGGACATCTGGGCGCTGCCCAAAAAAGATTTTGATGAACTGGTTTACAAATACCCCAACCTGTCAGGCGTTCTCAACAGAATTATGAGCGACCGGCTGGTGGAAACAATGGAAATTATGCGCAACGCGCAGCCCAAAGCTGTAGCAGCTATTCCCGCCACCACCGGGTACACGGCAGGGCAATCTGGTTTTGCTGGCGGAACCGCGCCGCCAGTGCCGGTCAGGCCTGTCGCGCCGCCTCCGCCGCCCTATTCCCGCCCCAGCCAAGCCGTGTCGCCAATGCAGGCTGCGGCGCAACAGCCTAAAAAACGAAAAAGTAGCGCCAGAGCAGCCACCGGCGCTGTTCGCACGCCAACAAAAGCGGCGTCAAAAGCGCCCAAAGGTAAACCCCCTTCAAAATCTCAAACCAGATCCCAACCCCGCCGAAAGGCTTCCACGTCGTTTAACACCCGCAGCCGCCCGCTGCGTTCCCGACCGGTTGCCGGCGCATCCAGAGGCGTCCGCAAACCAAATGGCGCGGTACGCAAAGTTGATAACTTGAGTACGTGGTTTGCTAATGTCCCGCTGGGAACCCGAGTTGGCTTAGTCATCCTGGTGATTTTAACCTTCTGGATGTGCGGCATTGTTGCGCCCGTCAGCGTCATCAGCGCATTGGCGGCAACCTTTTTTGAAACCGATACTGAATTAGTAAACGGCGAAGCGGTCTCTCCCGCCAGCAATATTGTTGACAGACTACCGAACAAACAACTGGTGGCCGCATTACCTTTTGTAGAAACGGCCACGCCTACCGCCACGCCTACCAATCCACCCACCGCTGAACCAACCATTTCCGTTACGGTAACGCAAACGCCCATCCCCACCTTTACCCCCACGCCAACGCAAACGCCAACGCCGGTGGACACGCCTACCCCAACGCCCACCCCCCTGCCCACCAACACACCCACGCCCAACATCCCGCCCACCCGCACGCCGGCTCCCCATCGCCCGCCAACCAACACGCCCACACCAGAACCAACGCCTACGCCTGATGTAGATTTTAGGCTGGTGAAAGTTCGCAAGCTTACAGCTTGTGAAAACGAAAGCAACCACCACATCTACATTCACGTTGTTGACGCCAACGGAATGGGCATAGACAACCTGCCGGTCAAAATATCGTGGGGACCAAACAGCGGCGATAACGTCATTGCCAAAACCGAAGCCAAAAACGGCGGACACGGCTTTATTGAATTTGCCATGTTCAA
>DUEH01000063.1 GCA_011192195.1 Chloroflexota bacterium
CCGGCGTATATTTCTTCAATAGGGGCTTTGCAAAAACAGGTTCAAAGCGAGTAAATCGCTGAATGCCGTCCACTAGGGGGATGTTGGGCCAGGTATCGCCAATGAGCGGGCGGGCGTAGGCAATAAAGTCGTCGGTAACATCCGTTCGGGATTGAGCGATCCATTCTTGCGGAAAAGAACGCTCAGAATTGGCAACCTGCTCCAGAGGCACTTTATCGTATTTCACTTGATAAATCGGGCCCGGTTCGCGGAGGATGGTAGACATATAACCATTGCCGTCTTCTGCGGCAATTTGCGCGGCTTTCATCCCGGAACGATAAGCTTCTTCAAGGTCAACCGTCGAAGCGAATATGGCGCTGCTGCGTTGATCGGTGCCCGGGATATTGACTCTCGCCACGCCACGCGCGGGCAAGCCAACCTGGTTGAGATGGTTGATGACAATTTGCCCCACAGACATCTTGCTGGAAGCGTGCATTGTATGCCCAAAGGAGTCTTTAACAAGGCCCAGGTCGCCAACATCCAGCCCCTCTCCTATCACAACAAGCGCCCGGCCGCGTTCTTTCACCATATCGTTGATTCGCTCGGTCAAGTCTGCCAGGGTTAGCCCGGCTTCAACAATAAAGATGAGCAAGGGCATCTCCCGATTTGGATCTCCAAGTCTTGCCGCTGCGGGGATATAACCGATTTTTCTGCCCATAGCCTGCATAACCAAAACCGGGTCAGATGGATAGGCGCCCGCGTTTTCCTGGTTTGCGTTTTGAATTGCATACGCCCAAAATCTGGCTGTACTGCCGTATCCCGGAGTATGATCGATCAGTTTTCGGGCGCTGTCGCCCACATCGTTGTCAATTGTTTTTGGAACGCCGGTTGCTACCAGGTCCAGTCCGCGTTCTTGCGCCAATTGCGCCACTTTGTGGGCGGTATCCATAGAGTCGTTTCCCCCGTTGTAGAAGAAGTAACCCACATTATGGGCTTTGAACACTTCAATTATGCGTTCAAAATCTTCGGTCTGGCTGCTTTTTAGCTTGTAGCGGCATGTGCCAATGACGCCGGCTGCCGGCGTTGAACTCAGTAAGGCAATCTCGTCTTCTGATTGGGCGGATAAATTCAATAATTCTTCGCGCAGCACGCCCTCAATTCCCTGACGCCCGGCATATAGCGTACCAAATACATCGGGATAGGCTTTGCAGCCATCTATCACGCCGCGCAAAGATGCGTTTATAACGTGGGTGCAGCCGCCGCTTTGGGCGATAACAACATTTTTTGCTTTGTTCATTGATCTTCTCCTGGTGGTGGTAAAAAAGTAAGCGATGGAGTCCAAAACTACAGTTTTGGATTCCGCAATCATCACTTACAACTTAACCATTATCCTTCTCCTTTGCTCAAATTGACCCACTCGGTATGGAAAGAGCCTTCTTTGTCCAGACGACGATAGGTGTGAGCGCCAAAGTAATCGCGTTGGGCCTGGGTTAGATTGGCGGGCATACGAGCGGAGCGATAGGCGTCGAAGTAGGCGATTGCCGAGCTAAACGCGGGAACCGGAATGCCATGCGCTACAGCCAGGCCAATCACCCGGCGCAATGCCCCCTGGCGTTCTTCAACAGCTTTCCCAAATTCAGGAGCCATCAGCAAATTTACCAGATGCGGGTTTTGGTCAAAAACGCGACGGATGTCGTTCAGAAATCCTGCCCGAATAATGCAGCCGCCACGCCAGATTTTTGCAATTGTTGCCAAATTGAGCTTGTACTCGTATTCCGCGCTGGCCGCTTTGAGAAGGGCGAAGCCTTGAGCGTAAGAGATTATTTTTGCTGCGTAGAGCGCGGCGCGTACATCCGCAATCAGGATGTCCCGGTCTTCTTTAATAGATTCTGTTGGCCCGGAGAAGGTTTTAGACGCTTTTACGCGCTCGCCTTTGATGGCGGATAGAATGCGGGCTTCAACCGCGGCGTTGATAGTAGGGGTTGCCGCGCCCAGGTCCAGCGCGTCTTGCGATGTCCACTTTCCCGTCCCTTTTTGTTTTGCTTCATCGAGAATAACATCCACCAAAGGTTTCCCCGTCTCATCGTCAATTTTCGCAAAAATATCGCGCGTGATCTCGATGAGATAAGACTCCAGTTCGCCGTCATTCCATTCAGCAAAAACTGTGTGGAGTTCTGCCGCGGTCAATCCTGCTCCCCGGCGCAAAAAGTCATAAGTTTCAGCAATGAGCTGCATATCGCCATATTCAATGCCGTTGTGAACCATTTTTACATAGTGACCCGCTCCTCCGGGTCCAAGGTGGGCCACGCATGCTTCTCCATCCACTTTGGCGGCAATAGCTTCAAAGACGGGTTTTACTAATTCCCAGGCTTCGGGTTGCCCGCCGGGCATAATTGAAGGGCCCCACAAGGCGCCGTACTGCCCGCCGCTTACTCCTGCGCCAATGTAAACTACGCCCAGCGCTTCCAGCTTTGCGGCGCGACGCCCGGTATCTGTGTAGTGTGTGTTTCCGCCGTCAATCAGTAAGTCTTTAGGCTCAAGTTTGGGAGCAATAGAGTCGAGTACAGCGTCTACCGGAGGCCCCGCCGGAACCATGATCATAATACGTCGCGGTTTTTCCAGCGCGTCAAGAAAGTCGCCGGCATCGCTAAATCCAGGCGCATCTTTAGTAATTTTTTCAAAATTTTTGACTTTGGCTTTGTCAAGGTCCAATCCGGCAACGCGAAAGTTGTTGCGTTTCATATTTAACGCCAGCATCTGTCCCATAACTCCCAAGCCAATAACGCCAATATTTACTTTTTTCATGAGGACTGTCCTTTTATTGTTTGTTGTGGGTATTCGCTAACGGACACCCTTTAAATTTGATGTTGATTTCGCTGGCAAAATTGCGTTCTGGCGACCTGACCGCAGACGGCAGACCGCAGACCGCTGTGAAAAATGGCCGATTTAGCGCGTTTTGGCGGTCAACGGTCAGCGGTCGGCGGTCACTGGAGGCTAAATCCGTGTCAAATCGCAGGGGTGTCCGTTAGCGAAAACACAGAATAGGATAAAAGTAACCCTGCTTATGAAAAATTTTAAGGTTCTAATAATCTTCCACTTGAGTATTCCAAGAGTTCTGAAAAAAGGAGGGCTGGAGCGACTGACTTACAACCTTCTGGTCTGGATAATTGCCGCCAGATACCTCATTTAGAGACGGAAAACAAAAAACTTCACCCATAATTGGGTGAAGTTTTTGCGTTTGCTGCGAATGAGCCCCCGGGGACTCGAACCCCGAACCGGCTGATTAAGAGTCAGCTGCTCTGCCAGTTGAGCTAGAGGCCCACGCAGGAATATAGCACAAGAGCCTCTTGCCGGCAATTTAATAGCTATCAGCTTTTGGCTGACCGCTGACCGCTAAAAGCTTCCCAGCACGTCTTTTAGCGCCGCCAGCAGCAGGGTTACGTTTTCCTGGCGACTGTTGAAGCCCATCAGACCGATGCGCCACACTTTGCCGCCGAGTTGCCCCAATCCGGCGGCAATTTCTATGTTGTAGTTTTTGCGCAGGTATACGGCAACCGCTTTGCCATCTACGCCTTCAGGGATGATGGCGGTGGTTAGGCTGGGCAGGCGATATTCATAAGGCGCGTGGCAGGAAATGCCCAGTTCGGCCAGTCCTTCCCAGAGCAATTCGGCGTTATTCTGATGTCGCTGCCAGCGCGCTTCAAGCCCCTCTTCCGCCACCAGACGCAGCGCTTCGCGGAAGGCGTAGTTCATGTTGATAGGCGCGGTGTGGTGGTAGGTACGTTCTTTGCCCCAATATTTGCTGACCATTGTCATATCCAGATACCAGTTAGGAACCTGGCTTTTGCGGCGATGCAGTTTTTCAACGGCGCGTTCGCCCAGAGTTAGCGGCGAAATTCCCGGCGGGCAACTGAGACATTTTTGACTGCCGCTGTAGGCTACATCCACGCCCCATTCATCCAGAAACAGGGGGACGCCGCCCAAGCTGGTGACGGTGTCTACCAGTAACAAGCAATCGAACTCACGGCACAGGTTGCTGATGCCTTCAAGTGGTTGTCTGGCGCCGGTTGACGTTTCAGCGTGAACCAGAGCCAGTATTGCCGGACGGTGCGTTTCCAGCCCGGCGCGCAGGTCATCCAGCGAGAAAACTTCGCCCCAGGGCTTTTCCAGGCGACGCACATCGCCGCCGCAGCGTCCGGCCATATCGCATAGCCGCTCGCCAAAGTAGCCGTTTACGCCTACCAAAACCACATCGCCCGGCTCAACAGTGTTAGCCAGACTGGCTTCCATTGCGGCGCTGCCTGTTCCGCTGACCGGAACGGTGAGTTGGTTGTCGGTTTGCCAGGCGTAGCGCAGTAATTCCTGCACTTCGTTCATCAGCGTGATGAATGAGGGGTCAAGATGTCCCACTTGACGCATACCCAGCGCCTGCAAAACGCGGGGATGAGCGTTGGAAGGGCCAGGTCCAAGTAACAGGCGCGGCGGGACATCTAGCTGTAGGGCGCTGATTTGGTGTTTGTTTGAAATGGGGGGGAGTGTTTGGGAAGACATAGAACGTCCTTTCAAATTCAAAGTTCAAAATGCAAAGTGTTTGAATGGTAAATGGTAAATGGTTTACCATTCACCATTTATCATTTACCATTTCATTGTTCGTCCAATCGCCTGCGCCATTTGGCGCGCGGCGTTCATCATTTCAGAAAATTGCGGCAAGGTGAGCGATTGCGGGCCGTCCGATACAGCCTCATCGGGATTGGGGTGCGCTTCTATGATGAGACCATCGGCGCCGGCGGCAATGCCGGAGAGGGCGATGGCTTGCACGTGGCGTCGTACGCCAATGGCGTGGCTGGGGTCGGCGATGACCGGCAGGTGGCTCAATTCTTTGAGCATGGCAATGGCGTTTACGTCAAAGGTGTTGCGGGCGTATTTATTGTCAAAGGTGCGAATACCGCGCTCGCACAGCATCACTTGATTGTTGCCGTGCTTCAAAATGTACTCGGCGGCCATCAGCAGGTCTTCAATGGTAGCCGACATTCCTCGTTTGAGTAAAACCGGTTTGTGAATTTTGCCTACGGCGTTGAGCAGGTCGTAATTTTGCATATTGCGCGCGCCAATTTGCAACACGTCGGCGTAAACGGCAACCAGCGCCACTTTTGTGGGCGACATCACTTCGGTGACAATGGGCAGGCCGGTGACTTCGCGGGCTTCGGCCAGCAGTTTCAAACCTTCTTCACCCATTCCCTGAAAACTGTAGGGCGAGCTGCGCGGTTTGTAGGCGCCGCCGCGCAGCATTGTAGCGCCCGCCGCTTTAACGGCGAGGGCTGTTTCCAGCAATTGCTCCCTGCTCTCTACGCTGCACGGCCCGGCGATGACGGTCAACTGATTCCCGCCAACCGGTGTATTGCCAACGGGGAAGGTGGTGTCTTCCGGGCGGAAGTTTCGGCTGGCCAGTTTGAATTTACGGGTGATGGGGATGATGCTTTGTACGCCCGGTAATTGTCCTAATTGAAAGCGGTCAATCGTTTGTCCGCTGCCCTGCAAGCCGATGACGGTTTGCCCGGAATCGCGGGAGATGTGCGTTTGCCAGCCTTGTATTTCAACTTCTGCCGTGATATTGTCGATTTCGTAGGGCGTGGCGTCGGGGTGAATGACGATGATCATAAGTTTTTTCCCGGATGCGGCGTGGTTGCTATGGGGTAGGAACCCAACATTTTTACAAAACCCGCCCGCCTTAGCAGGGCCAGCAGGGCGGCTTCAACAACCGGGTCTTGCCAGTGACCTTCAAAGTCCAGGTAGAAAAGGTACTGCCAGGGGCGATTTCGACGCGGGCGGGATTCGATTTTGGTCAGGTTGATGTTGCGTTCGGCAAATTCACCCAGACATTGGTAAAGGGAACCGGGCAGGTGGCGGGCGCTGAAGATGAGCGATGTTTTACTGCGCTGCGCGCGGGGCGGGTCTTCATTGCCCAGCACAAAGAAGCGGGTGTAATTGAAGGGCGCGTCTTCAACTTCTTCTTGCAAAATATTCAGGCCGTAAATTTCGGCGGCCAGTTTGCTGGCGATGACGGCTAAAGCCGGTTTCGGGTTTTCGGCCAGGTCGCGGGCGCTGCTGGCGGTGTCAAAGGATGGAATTGTTTCCAGTCCGTGCCGGTTGATGAACTTTTCACACTGACGCAGCGATTGCGGGGTTGATCGCACCCGTTTCAGATCGGCCAGTTTTACGCCCGGCGCGGCCATCAGCGTGTGCCGAACGCGCATAATCACTTCGGCTTGAATGTGTAGATCGCGCTCCATTAACAGTTCATAGGCCATTGGATGAGAGCCGGTTAGGGCGTTTTCTACCGGCAGCACGCCCAGTTTGGCTTGCCCGCTCTCTACCGCCGAAAAGATCTCTTCAAGGGATTCCATCGCCAGGGTTTGACTGTCTGGACCAAAAAATTGATAAATAGCTTTTTCTGAATACGCGCCTTTGATACCTTGAAAAGCGATTTTTGGCATAATACACCTCTGTTGTGTAACGACGAGCGACGAATGACGAACTACGAATTTTTTCGTTCGTCATTCGTCGTTCGTCATTCGTCGTTTGCCATCATATCACTACTGCCCGATTGCGTCAATCTGACAGCAGGTCAAGCGCTTCCGTCAGTACACTTTGCAGCGATAAGCCGCGCGCGCAGAAATGCGCTTCTGCTTCTTGCGGACTGTAGGAGATGGCGTTGCAGGGCTGGCAGGGGAGATTGGCGGTGACAATGCGATGCCGCTGCGAGCCTCCCCAGGGTCCGAACTTGAGCGGGTCTACCGGGCCGTACAACTGAAGCGTGGACGTTCCAACGGCGGCGGCCAACTTGAGCGGGCCGGTATCGGGGCCAATGACCAGACTGGCGCGGCGCATCAGCGCGGCCAACTCTCCCAGCGAAGTCTCTCCCGCTGCCACCATTGATTTCGGCGACACTTGCCCGGCGATGCGCTGGCACAAATCGCGTTCCGCCGGGCCGCCGCTGAAGATGATGCGGCAGTTGCGCTCATCGCTGAGGCGTTGCGCCAATTCCGCCCAAGCCCTCTCTCGCCAGAGTTTGACTGTCGCGCCCGCGCCCGGGTGAATGACGACTAGCGAATGACGAGTGACGAGTGACGAGTGACGAATGGCTGCTGATGGCTGACCGCTGACCAGCCACTTCTCTGCCCAAGCTTGTTCTTCCGGCGAAATAAAAAATTCCAGCGGGCCAATGGATTCGGTGTAGCGGCTCTTCGTCGTTCGTCGTTCGTCATTCGTCACTTCGCCAGACCATGCAAAGTGAGCCAGTCGCCAGTTTTGTTCCACTTCATGACGATTGCTGCGGTAGGGGAGGGGATCGGTGAGAAAGGGGATAACTTCCGGGGTGGCGTAGCCAATTCGTTGGGGAATGTTTGCCGCTGCGGCTAACCACGCGCCCCACCAGTGGTCAAAGCGCAAAATTACCGCCTGATCGAAATTGTGGGGGCGCAGCAGTGCGGCTTGTTCTTGCAGGTATTGGTAGGGTTGCCAGACCGAGGGCTTAGGCTGGCGGGTGAAGCCGGGGAACTGACAGCTGAGAATTTCATCCAGATGCGGGTTGCCGCGCATAAGGGCTTCTCCCCAGGGGCCAAGCAGCAGTGTTAAATGCGCCTTTGGCAGCAGGGTGCGGAGATAGCGCAAGGTCGGGGTGAGAAAAAGTAGATCGCCCAGATGGTCGGGGCGAATGAGCAGGATTTTTCGGGCATCGCTTGTGGAGGCGGGTCTTGCTTTTGGCAGCGTTTTGCCTATTGCTTGCAAGCCAAGCAGCCGAAGCCGTTGTTTCCACGCCTTTGCTTTAGTCTGTTTTGGCTGCGGAACAGGCAAACCGGCAAACCGCGCGTCAAGATTCACCCTTTCGCCTTCATCCCTCATCCCTCATCCCTCATCCTTCATCCCTCACCCTTCGTAAAGCGCTTCCATCGCTGGAACCAGCGCCTCCCAGGCGTAGTGGGTGGAAACAAACTGACAGGCGTTCTTCCCCAGTTCGTGGCAAATTTGGGGATTGTCCAGCAGGCGTAAAATGGCTTTTGTCATCAAAGCGGGGTCATCTACCAAAATCATTTCTTTGTTGTTGGTAATGGGAAACCCTTCTGCGCCAACGCCCGTTGCCACGATAGGCTTTCGCATAGCCATTGCCTCAAGTAACTTCAATCGGGTTCCACCGCCCACGCGAAAGGGAGCAATGTACACCGCAGCTCCGGCGATATAAGGGCGCACGTCGTCAACGTAGCCGGTGATGGTGATGGCTCGGTTTTCTCTGAGCGGCCCCAGGCGCGGGTGGGGGCGCTGACCCACAATGGCCAGAGTGCTTTGGGGGCGCTCTTTTTGAATCAGGGGGAAAACCTCCTGACCAAACCAGAGCATTGCGTCAATGTTGGGGCGGTAGTCCATTTTTCCGGTGAATACCAGGTCAACCGGAATGCTTTGCGCCGGGTGCTGACTGTGCAGTTTCAGGTCTACGCCATTGGGAACCAGGGCGATTTTCAGCGCAGGGTCTAGCTGTAAAATGGCCTCTTTGTCCGCTTCACTGACGGCTATTACGCCCTTGGCCTGGCGGCAAACCCGGCGCTCGTAGCGTTTCAGACGTTGGGTTTGTATGAAGCTGTAGGCGGCGGCAATCCAGCGCCCCGGATTTTTTAGATCGGTGGTGAAGTTGCGGTATTGCAGGAGCCATTCGGCATTGTGATCATCGTAGATGATTTTGGTCTGGGGGGCAAGTTCTTTGATGGTGGGAAGGTAGGGCGACATCTCTATGCCCTCTATTTGTACCACGTCAAAGGCGTTTTCTTGCAGCAGTTGGCGCAGCCGCCGATCAAAATCATGCGACCAGAGCCGCCAACTCATATCGGGGCGGTTGGTGAAGACAAGTTGTTTCAGGCGGGTCAGTGTGCTTCTGGTGGGGGCGGGCAGGATGTCAATGCTGCGACACAGATCCTCCAAAGGGCCGTGGCCTGGCGACTGGTCTGCTTCCAGAAAGGTGAGCAGTGAAATTTGGTGGCGTTTTGCCAGTTCCGCGATGATGTAGAAGTTGCGGATGGCGGTTCCCTGATGGGTAGGGTAAGGGCGTTGGGGAGTGAGGATAAGCAGGTTCATGGTAAAGGTAGTGAACAGTGAATAACGAATAATGAAAAATTATTCATTGTTCACTATTCATTATTCATTGTTTTATGGTAAACGTCCAGCGTTTCTCTGGCGGCTTGCTTCCAGGAGAATTTGGCGGCGCGTTTGAGACCTTTGGCAATCAGATCGCTGCGTAATTCCTTGTCGTTTAGGATGCGGTGCATAGAGACGGCCAGTTCTTCTACATCGTGGGGGTTTGCCAGCAGAGCGGCGTCGCCCACAACTTCTGCAAGAACGTTGATTTTGGAGACAATGGCGGGCGTTCCGCAGGCCATTGCTTCCAGAGGGGGCAGGCCAAAGCCTTCGTAAAATGAAGGGTAGACCAGCATACTGGCGGCGTTAAAAAGGTGTTTTACTTCGGCGTCTTCTACCCGTCCAATGAAGATGACGTCGTTTTCCAGATTAAGTCGTTTTACGGTTTCGTCTACTTCTTCAAAGAGCCAGCCTCTACTGCCCGCTATTACCAGTTTCTCAGGACGATTGTAGCGGTTTTTCAGCAATTTAAAACTTTCCATTAAGGTGGGAACGTTTTTACGCGGTTCAATGGTGCTGATAAAGAAGATGAAGCCGGGGTCCAGTCCAAAAGTTTTTTTGACAAAGGCGGCGGCTTTGGTTTTGTCCATCGGCTGGTAGGAAGGATTTTTGCCTTCGTAGATGACGGTGATTTTTTCTTGCGGCACGCCCAGTAACTTGATGAGGTCTTTTTTAGTGGCCTCAGATACGGCAATGATATGGTCGGCGCTGCGCACGGCCTGGTCAATTTGGCCGTAGTAACGCGCCGATTCTTTGGTCATAAATTGGGGATAGAGCAAAAAAGCCAGATCGTGAACGGTGATGATAGATTTGTAGTTACGGTTGAGGGGAGGAATAAAATCAGGAGAGTGCAGCAAGTCAAGGCCCAGAGGCGCGGTTTCTACGCGGAGCGCCATTTGTTCCAGGCGATTGTGGCTGGGCGTCCACAGGTTAATGCGGGAAAAGTTGTGGTTTTTGATGATTTGCGTTTTGTCTTTGCGGCTCTGCAAGAGGAGAAAGTTATCGCCCGGCGTTTCAAGTTTAGATAAAGCTTTGGCAAGGTGGATGATGTATTGCCCAATCCCCGCTTTGCTGTAGTACACTAATCGAGCGTCAATGCCTATGCGCATAGTTCAGTTTTTCCTTTCACAACACAAAGCCCCTCAAATTAAGTGAGGGGCGTCGTTGACCCAAGTGATTAGCTTGGGGCTATGATACATTGGCTAATGAATTTTGGGAAATTTTAGAACGACTTTTGGCGTTACTGAGCCAGCGTTTTTTTCACTATTCTGCCGGCTCATTTCCACACCTGATCAGCTAAATTGTAAGCGGCATCACGATCCAGAGGGAATTGATAAGGAGAGGGTAACAAATCATACCGCCATTGGACGGCAAAATGGTTGAATACATCCACTTCCAGAAACTCGGAGGGAACCAAAATATTATTATTTTGGCAAAGGTCAATGAGTAGTCGCAAATTGTGCGTATGCGGATAATCAATTGCGCGATGCAACAGGATTGCTTTGAGGGATTTTTCGATACTTTGTTGAATGTGGAGGCCAATTATTTCGTCTGAAATGTCCAGATCGCGCAGCCATTTACCAACGGCTGTTAAATCCTGTTCGGCCTTTTTTAGTGAGGTTAGCGCCAGCTCTATTTCCGGAGGAAGATTGTCATTGGGCATACAACACACGCCCTTCTTTCTGGGAATTGTAATAAACGGTCCCAGGTACCTGCCGGTAGCGGTTGAACTGCGTCTCAGAGACTACAACCAAGTCAATGGGCAACATAAAATGGCGCAACGCGCGTCCTAATCGTAACGCTTCAGCGTGTTGTGTGGTGAGTTCTCTTTCTATCACCAGTATATCTAAATCGCTGCGAGGCGTGGCTTCGCCTCTGGCATTAGAGCCAAACAGGATAATTTTGCTGGGCGATGCCAACGCGACCAGTTTTTCAACGATTTTGTTAAGAGTGTCCGCCGACACGCCTTGTTTTTGCGCGGCGCTCATAATTTGTTCCTTGTTGTTAGTCAGGTGAAATTGTAGCAGGGTTGGGGGGCTTCTGCAAGCGAAGGTTATTCTATGTGTCCGTAGCGCCCTCTTGCCACAGTACGGTCCGGGCGCTGCCGCCCTGCGCGGGGCCAATAACGCCTTCTTCTTCAAGTTGGTCCATCAGCCTGGAGGCGCGGGGGTAGCCGATACCCAGTTTGCGCTGCAAGAAGGTAGCGCTGGCGCGTTGCTGCTCCATAACCAGTTGGATGGCCTGCTTCAGCATATCGTCTTTGTTGGCTTCTTCAAGGATGCCGGCCCAGGGGAGGGGCTGCGCTTCGTCGTTTTCGGCAGCGTCATCATCTGCCGGATTGGACGCGGCGATGGAGCCGCTGCGTTTCCAGTAGGTGACGATGTTCTTGATTTCGGCATCGGAGACAAAGCAACCTTGCAGACGCGCCAGCTTGGGCGAATCAGGCGCCATATAGAGCATATCTCCCTTGCCGAGTAACTTTTCAGCGCCAGGCGTGTCCAGTATTACGCGGGAGTCGATTTGACTGCTGACGGCAAAGGCTATGCGCGCCGGAAAATTGGCTTTGATCAGGCCGGTTACTACATCGGTAGAGGGGCGTTGCGTGGCGATGATCATATGGATGCCGGTGGCGCGGGCCATTTGGGCAATGCGGGTGATATAGCGTTCTACCTCGTCGGCGGCCAGCATCATCAGGTCGGCCAGTTCATCAATGATGACCACCATAAAGGGCAATCTCTCCAAGGGCTTGACTTTGCGGTTGTAGCCGCCAATATTTCTGGTCCCGGCAGCGGCAAAGGCTTTGTAGCGGCGTTCCATTTCGCGCGTTACCCAGGCCAGCGCGCCCGCTACCTGTTCAAAATCGGTTACAACCGGAGCTATCAGATGCGGCAGGCCGTTGAAGCTGGTCAATTCCACCATTTTGGGGTCAATCATCAGCATTTTCAGTCTTTCGGGGGGATGGGTCATCAGGAGGTTGACAATGACGGCATTGATGCAGACGCTTTTGCCCGAGCCGGTTGCGCCGGCAATGAGTAGATGAGGTTGCGCTGCCAGATCAAAAACCGCCACCGATCCGTTGACCCCTTTGCCCAGCGCAATGGACAGGTTCCCTTTTTTGCGCCGGAAACTCCCCGATTCCATTGCTCCCCGCAGCGACACCAGCGAGGTGTCGTGGTTGGGAACTTCAATCCCCACAATGGGGCGTCCGGGTACGGGCGTCTCGATGCGAATGGGAGCTGCAGCCAGCGCCAGCGCCAGATCGTTGATGAGCGAGTTGATCTTGCTAACGCGCACGCGCTGCTCAACAATACTTCCATCGGAGAGGCGTTTGCTGATGCTGCCCGGTTTCACGCCAAATTGGGTGACGGTGGGACCGTAATTTACTTCTACCACCTGGGCGGGAACGCCAAAACCGCGCAGCGTGTCTTCTATGATTTGCGCCTGATAGCGCGCATTGGCGCTTTGATCCGGCGATGAGGCGGCGGGAGCCAGCAGGTCAATGGGCGGCAGAGCTTGTCCTGAGCCTGCCGAAGGGCGGCGGCGCGGAGAGAGGGGCGCGTTTTGCAACGCCTGTTCCGCGCTCATCGAAGGTTTTTGCGGCTTGATTGCCTTTTGT
>DUEH01000064.1 GCA_011192195.1 Chloroflexota bacterium
GGTTGCGGTTGTGGCGCAGGCGTCTCCTTCGATTGCGCGGCTTGCTGTTCAGCCGGTGTAGCGGTGGCAAAACTAACCGCCATCAAGGTTGGGGTTGGCGCATCGGCTTGCTTGGGCGCGGATGGTTTGATCACCAGCGCAAAGACCACAAAGCCTAATGCGCAAAGAATTGCCAGGAACATTGCGCCCCCCACCAGCGCGTAGGGAAGCCAGGTTGCGCCGCTTTTCTTTTTTTGAACCGGATTAAAATTATTGGGTTGATTTGATTGCATAGTTATCTATCTCCCTTGAAAATAGCTGTCAGCCATCAGCTATCAGCGCTCAGTTTTACGGCTGATAGTTAAATTTTCATTCGCTGTGGTAAACCATCAGGCTAATGAAAACTACCTAGAAACATCCTGTATTCGGGCGTGTTTCTTGTCGAATGAGTAATTTTGAAGAATGAAAAATTATAGGGCGCTCCCTTGAAAATAGACCGCCGACCGTTGACCGCCGACCGCCGAAACTGATTTTCATTCCCTGTGGTATGCTATCCTATTTTAATCAAGGCTCAGGAATATCCAAATCAGGCAGGGGTGATTAAGAAAAAAAGGTGCAATTGCCGAATACGCGCATCAAAAATTGACGAATAGTTTTTTTGTGTTACGCTGTAAGCGTTTACAGTAAACGCTTACACAAACCTCACACCCAAAGACAACTTTCTCTAAACAGAGTGGATTTGCAATAGAGGTTATTCACAATAAAAATCAAAAATATAGAATTAATGAGCGAAAAAAGCGTTTACCAATAGAATGCTTAACTTATGTTAACTCGTTGTCTCTCAATATTTCATAGATACCTCACACATTGGCAAAACAGGGCGTCAATTTAGACCAAATCGGCTAATCAGGACTAAATCAGGACAAATACATCTACCCCGTCACCTTATTGATGGCGGGTTTTTCATTTTTCATAGGTTCAGCTACGCTCAGAGCCTGCACTGAGCAAAGCCGAAGCGGCAGGCTAACCGAACTTGTTAACTGGTTGCCTGGCTCTTGGCCTTCCTGGTTGCTTGCCAGCGTTGGGTTTGAGCGTTGACCAAACCACAGACCACTTGCATCACCTCGGTGTAAATGGAATGAGCACAGCGTAAACGAGTGGCAATGATGGCCCAATTTTTGACCCAACCGATGCAGTGTTCGACCCGTACCCGAACCTGACTGATGGCTCGGTTGCAGGCTTTCTGTTCTTCGCTCAATTCTCCCCCCTTGGGTTTCTTGAACGGTGTTTTGACTATCAGGCGAGGCATTTCTTCTTGCTCCCCTGTCTCAAGGTTCTGCACGGTGACTAAACTGACCCGCTCATCCAAGCCCTGATAGCCCTTATCCGCCTGCGCTTCACACCCATCCGGCAAGCGCCCAACCGTTGCCAGTTCATCGCTCAGTTTGATGTCGCTTGTGGCTCCGGGAGCGCCGACACTAATCCCCTCGATGTGATGCTCTCCATCCGTCGCGAATTGCGTTTTGAGCGTAAATTGCTTCTTTTTCCCCGAAAAGTACTTCTTCCGTTCTTCATTATCCTTGCCAGGACGATAAATCTGTTGCTCAGTGGCATCAATCAACACTCGTCCGTCACTTAATTGCTCCACCGCCAGAACTTCTTCTTCTGTCAACTCTTGCCCTTCTTCTACCATTTCCCAGATAGCCGGGCAGGGCAACACTTCCTTCAGCAAGGGGAGCAAACGGCGTAAATCACGCGATACATCGCTCTGCGTGGCATCCTGATACATACAAGCCACTGCTATTTGGGGTATATGTAGACGAAGACAGGTCAATACTAAGGCTACACGTATCACTAATGACAAGTCAGGTTTGCGCCCTCCTCCAATGGCCCGTTCACGCTCTTTCTTCTTTTTTCTCAGACGCTCCCGCCTATATTCCGGATACCTGACCTCCATCTTTGCAATCATTTCCCAAAAGACATCCGCTGGCAATCCCATAAATACTTTGATCAATATCGGATATTTTCGTAAACTCTCCTCAGTGAACATTGCTTTGGCTCCTCCTGCTTTCTTGGAATGAAGCCATTATACCAATGCTCTCCGCTTATTGTGAATTAACTCTAATGTTTCATCAATACCTTCGCCAGTAAATTTATCGAAAATTGGTCAAAAATAATCCATTCGGACTATTAGAATTAGGTGTTTTTGGTGAAGTTATTGACATAATGATGGATTTTGAATTAAAATTGCATCCGCGAAAACCGGACCGTATTTTTAATTGCCAAATTTGCCATCAGCCTGCGTGAATAGGCGTCACAAAGGCTGATAAATGGCGAAGGTATTGTTCATAAGGAAGTATTTTTGAGGTAATGAGCTAAACTTGATCTTAGAACAAACTTTCTGTACAATGAGCCTGGATATAATCAGAAGAACAGGAACAGTCAATGACCGAACTCACGTTCACCCCCACCCTGGCCCGCCGATTGGCCGTCACTCGCCAGCGGTTGGCCGGCCCTCAAGTTGAAGCCACGCCAGACGGCATTATGAAGGTTTTTCGCGATTTAGGCTGCGTGCAAATTGACCCCATCCGCGCCGTGGAACGCACTCAGTACTTGACGCTGTGGAGTCGCTTGGGCAATTATGACCGCGCCCATCTGGACAGTCTCTTGTGGCAAGAAAAGCAACTTTTTGAGTATTGGGCGCACGCCGCTTCCATTGTCCTCACCGAAGACTTCCCCATCCACCAAACGCAGATGCGCAGTTTTAGTGAAAATAACACCGCCGGTTGGGGACGACGAATCCGGGACTGGGTTGCCGCAAATCAATCTTTTCGGCAATATATTTTGGACGAACTGCGCCAACGCGGGCCTCTGTTCCCCAATCAACTGGAAGACCGCTCTGTTCAAGCCTGGCAATCGGGCGGTTGGACGGCAGGACGCAATGTGACTGTAATGCTCAGTTTTTTGTGGGAAACAGGGGAAATAACGGTGGTGGAGCGAAAGGGCTTACGCAAGAAATGGGGGCTGCTGGAAGAACACCTGCCTCAATGGCGCAATTTTGAAGCGCTGCCCGAAGCGGAAGTGGTGCGTCGGGCGGCGCAAAAGTCGCTGCGGGCGCTGGGTGTGGGGACGGCGAAGCACATCGAGAATCACTTCATTCGCAAGTGTTACCCAGGGCTGGATGCAGCGCTAACCCGATTGACTGCCAAAAAGATAATTGTTCCGGCCTCTATCCGCGACAGCGATTCGACCGCATCGAAATTTATACGCCCAAAGTCAAGCGCAAATACGGCTACTACGTCCTGCCCATTCTACACGGCGAGCGGCTGATCGGCCGTATTGACCCCAGGATGGATCGCAAAACGGGCGTACTCCACATCAACGCCGTCTACGCCGAAGCGAACGCAGCGCAAAACGCAGAAACAAGGCGGGCCGTTGCCGCCGCCATCGAGGAATTGGCGCACTTTTTGGATGCCAAAGAGATTGCCTACGGTAAAGGGGTTCCGGTTAAATAAGTACCTGAGCATAAATTCCGAGGTAGTAACCGCTCAGGCTGACCAAAGTCTGCTCAAAGCTTGAAATTCCCCATTTTCCACCTGCAAGTTGGAAAACCAAAACACAATCAAGTATAATTCATAACTCGTAACTTGTAATTCGCCTATGGACTTACAAAACAAAACTGTCATTCTCACCGGAGCCAGTCAGGGAATTGGCCGGGCTGCGGCTTATAAATTCATTGAGGCTGGATGCAATGTCGCCCTGGTTGCTCGCTCTCAAAGCTTGATCAAGCAACTTGCCGCCGATCCGGGGCGCGCAAAGACCTTGCCCCTGCCCGCCGACTTAAGTGATTTGGGCGTTTGTGACCGCGTTGTCAAGGAAACGCTCGATCGTTTTGGACAGGTGGATATTTTGGTCAACAACGCCGCTGTTGGCATCTACGGCCCCAGCCATACCGCGCTGCTGACTGAAGTACGCAAGGTGATGCAGCTCAACTTTTTTAGCCCGCTCGCCCTCACCAGAGCGTGTATTCCGCCGATGAAGGCCAATGGCGGCGGACTCATCATCAATATCTCTTCTATCATTGGCCAACGCGCCACGCCGTGGGCGGGCGGCTACTGCGCCAGCAAAGCCGCTCTGGAACATCTGGTAGAATCAATGCGCGTTGAGCTGACCCCGGACAACATTCGCTTCAGCACCCTTTACCCCGGCGTAACCCAAACCGGTTTTACCCGCAACGCGCTGGGAAAAACCAAAACCGCTCAAGGGCGCGTATCAGGCGTCTCCGCCAAAAGAGTGGCTGCTAAACTGATGTATGTAGCCCAAAAAGAACCGCGCGACGCTTACGTAACGCTTCTGGATCGCCTGTTTGTAATGGGCGGTCATCTGCTGCCGAGCGTGGTTGATTGGGCGTTTCAGCGCTATTTTCAACCTCACTAACATATACCCTTCGGATTTGACAGCTATTTTGGCGTCAAGGCCCTGTCGTTTGCCAAAAGACCGCCGACGGAAGACCGCAGACCGCCGCAAAACCGCCCTTTCGGCGGTCAACCGTCGGCGGTCAGCGGTCAAACTGGCGCGTAAATCCTGTCAAATTGCAGGGGTATATGTTAGTGAGAAGAAAATTAGAAATTAGAATTGACACCGTATTTGATATTAATTATGCTTCCAGCAACTAAATTAATCAGCCACTGCAAATATGGCAAACGAAAATAACCTCACCAGTATTTCACAAGCCAGTTCCATTGCTGAAATAGCCGATTTCCGGGATACGCACGACGCGGTTGATTATGATGACCAAACCCACAAAGTGGAGATGGAATTCGACCTCCAGTCCCGCCGGCACTACATTGCTATTGACCCTGATTTGTTGAGTCGTTTACGTCAAGTTGCCCGGTCACGAGGTATCAGTCTGGAAAGCTTGGCAAATCTTTGGCTGCAAAAACGGGCTTTGGCTGTCAAGAATTGATGTCATTATCCCTTCTAATTTCTATGTTTCTAATTTCTATTTTATCAAATCAAGACTTTATAGGAGGTCACACTTATGGACTGGGGAATGAAAAACAGAATTTCAAGAATTATCAAGCCGGATGGCAGAACCTTGATGTTTGCCGTTGACCACGGCTACTTTATGGGACCAACCACCGGCCTGGAAAAACTGGACGAAACCATTGAACCCTTGCTGCCCTACGCCGATACCCTGATGCTCACCCGCGGCGCGCTGCGCAACTACGTAAGCCCCGCCGCCGACTTGCCAATCATCCTGCGCGTTTCCAGCGGAACCAGCATCATCAACCCCATGCTGCTGCACGAAGGCATCAGCGTCTCGATAGAAGAAGCCATTCGGCTAAACGTCTCGGCCGTCGCCTTCTCCATCATGGTCGGCGCGGAATACGAACGCGATACTATTCTGGGCTTCTCGCAGGTCATTGACGAAGCGGAACGCTACGGTATCCCCACTCTGGCGGTGACGGCGGTGGGCCGCGGTCTGGAACGCGACGCGCGTTATCTGGGCTTGGCAACCCGTATTGCCGCCGAGTTGGGCGCGCGAATAGTGAAGACCTACTACTGTGAAGGCTTTGAGAGCGTGGTTGAGAGTTGCCCGGTGCCGGTGGTGATTGCCGGCGGCAAGAAAGTGCCGGAAAAAGATGCCTTGCAAGTAGCCTGCAACGCCATTCAGTCGGGGGCAGCGGGTGTAGATATGGGGCGCAACATCTTCCAGTCTGAAGACCCGGTAGCTATGGTGCAAGCCGTACGCGCAATTGTCCACGACAACAGTTCTCCCGCCGAAGCCTTTGAATTGTTCAATGAATTGAAACGCTGACAAGGGACAAATGACAAATGACAAATGACACCATGCGCGTTGCAATGTACTACAACAACAGCGATATACGCCTGGAAGAACTCCCTGTACCCGCCATCGGGGCGGGTGAAGTTTTGATGAATGTGGTTTCCAGCGGTATTTGCGGCTCTGATGTAATGGAGTGGTATCGCATAAAAAAAGCCCCGCTGGTGCCGGGACACGAAGTGACCGGCGAGATAGTAGCCGTAGGGCAAGGCGTAGAGAAGTTCAAAGTCAGCGACCGGATAGCCACTACCCATCACGTTCCCTGCAATAGTTGTCACTACTGTCTGCACGGACACCACTCGTTGTGCGACACGCTGCACAGCGCCAAATTCTATCCGGGCGGCTTTGCCGAATATCTGCGTCTTCCCGCTATCAATGTAGAACGGGGAACCTTCAAACTGCCCGCTGAAGTGTCTTATGATGCAGGAACCTTTGTGGAGCCACTTGGCTGCGCGGTACGCGGACAGCGTTTGGCCGAAATGCAGATGGGGCAAAGCGTATTGGCGCTGGGAAGCGGTATGTCCGGCTTACTGCACGTAATGTTAGCCAAAGCAAATGGCGCGGGGCGCGTTATTGCCACCGACATCAACGACTATCGCTTGCAATTTGCCAAAGAATTGGGCGCAGATGTTGCGCTGGATGCCAGAGGAGATGTTTCGGCGCAGGTGAAGGAATTGACCGGCGGCGGCGTTGATTTAGCCATTGTCTGCACTGCCGCGCCGATTGCTTTTGAACAGGCGATGGCTTCGGTGGGCAGGGGTGGAACCGTTCTTCTTTTTGCCCTGCACGCTCCCGATGTAACTTTGAACTTTGATGCCCGCCAGTTTATGCTCAACGGCACAAAATTGATGTCCACTTACGCCGCCCCCCCGCTGGATATGGAAATTGCTCTGGAACTCATCCGTTCCGGGCAGATCCCCGTAGAAAAGATGATCACGCATCACCTGCCCTTGACCGAAACCGGCAAGGGCTTTCAGATGGTGGTCAACGCTCAGGATTCAATGAAGATCATCATTCAGCCGCAAGTGTAGAAAAATAAAATATTCTCCATTACTCACGCATCAATTGCGCCAAACTTTCTTGAAAGGGAGGATAAGCTGCGCCCTTTTCGGTGATGATGGCGGTGATGTATTTGGACGGGGTTACGTCAAAGGCAAAATTGGCAACGGGGGTATCATCCGGGGTAATCTGGCAATTGCCAACGTGAGTTACTTCGCGGGAGTCTCGTTCTTCAATGGGAATTTCAGCGCTGCTCTTCAGCGACATATCAATGGTGCTGGTGGGCGCGGCAACGTAAAAAGGAACGCCGTGCGCGTGGGCAGCCAGGGCCAGATTGTAAGTGCCAATTTTGTTGGCGGTGTCGCCGTTGGCCGCCACCCGGTCACAGCCAACCACAGCCAGATCAATGCCAATGGTGCGCATTACGTGCCCCGACGCCCCATCCACAATGACCGTATGGGGAATGTTGAGCTGCTTTAACTCCCATGCCGAAAGGCGCGCGCCCTGCAATCTGGGCCGCGTTTCGTCTAGCCAGGCGTGAACCTGTTTGCCTTCTTCGTGGGCAATACGAATAATGCCCAGCGCGGTTCCGTAGTCAATGGTTGCCAAACTGCCGGTATTGCAGTGATGGATGATTCTGGCATTGTCTGGAATGAGCGGCAAGGCGTTGTAGCCGATGGCCTTGTTAGTTTTTACATCTTCTGCGGCAATGGCGTGGGCTTCAGCCAGCGCGGCTTCCCGGATGGCTGTCACGCTGTTCAGCGCGGGGTCATTGACCCGCTTCATCACCCGTTCGATGGCCCAGAAAAGGTTGACCGCCGTTGGCCGCGATTGCCGCAGTATTTCGGCGTCGGCTTCCAGTTCGACGAGCAGGCGAGCGGGGTTGGCAGCCTGACTGCGTTGAGCGGTCAAGGCCAGCCCGTAGGCTGCTGCTGCGCCAATGGCGGGCGCGCCGCGTGTAACCATCTGCCTGATGGCATCGGCCACGTCTTGCGCGGTGGTGTAGGTATTGTAGCGGGTTTGATGGGGCAGCGCGCGCTGATCCAGCAGGCGTAACATACCGTCTTTCCATTCAATGCTGTGAAATGTGGACATTTTTATTGCTCCTCAAGACTTTTTTTGTCATTTGCTCATCATTTTTGCTTTTGGTAAGCGCCAAAAAGCCGGCAACGCGGCCAAAAGCAGGACTAATCCGGCGGCAATAAAGACGCTGCGCAAGCCAA
Source organism: Chloroflexota bacterium (assembly GCA_011192195.1). Taxonomy (GTDB): domain Bacteria; phylum Chloroflexota; class Anaerolineae; order 4572-78; family 4572-78; genus DUEH01. The sequence continues at coordinate 8,047 of DUEH01000064.1, forward strand.
TCCAGACAACAATACCCGTGCCAATCATCGGGGCTATAGCCCGGGCGGCGGCAACAATAGAGTTGTCAAGCCCGTAGACCGCTCCCTCTTCGCCGGAACGGCTGTAACGAGCCAGCAGCGCCCCCAACGATGGCGCAATCCCCCCGGCGGCGGCTCCGGCAAGCGTGTACAAAACAAGAAATTGCCAGGGTTGGGTGGTTAATATCTGCAAAAAATATAGCGGAACAGTTATAAAAGCGCTGCCAATCAAAACGCGACGATGCCCTATCCGATCTCCCAATCTCCCCAGATAGAGGGCGCCAAGCGTCATCGCCATCGCCCCCACGGCCAGCGTTATGCCGGTAAAGCTGCTGGCTTTGCTCGTTTCGGGCAAAAACGTCTGTATAAACAAGGGAATCAAGGGAAAAAGCATCATCTGGCTGAGCCAACTCAAAAAGCGAATGGAATAAGTCGCTTTAACGCCGGGCGCGGCTAAAATGTTACGCCATCCGCTCAAAAAACCAGGCCGTTCTTTTGACTGTTTGACGACTCGTTCAAAGTTTTCTTCAATGCCAAACAAGACCAAAAACCCGGCTAAACAGAGCAAGGTGGCTGTGACCCAAAATGTACCCCGGTAGCCAACAACGGCGGCCACTAATCCCCCCACCAACGGCCCAATAGAAAATCCCACCCAACGACTGACCTGAATAAGCCCCATCGCGTAGCCTAATCTATCGCGGGGAACGGTGGCCGCCGCCAGAGCATTCACCGCCGAAACAACGCCGGTTAACATCCCCTGTAATGCTCGCAGCAAAACCAGTTCCTCAGCAGATCGAACGAAGGCCATCATAAGAAAGACGGCGCCGCCGCCAAACATCGCCCGCTCAACCATTAATTTGCGGCCATAACGGTCAGCAACCGCGCCCCAAATAGGCGAAGCGATCATCATTGTGGTCGCCTGAGCGCTAAAAGCCATTCCTATCCAGAATTCAATGCTTAAATTGGTTCTTGTTCCCAACTCCTGAAGATAAAAGGGGAGAAAGGGAAAGATATTAGAAAAGCCCAGGGACGAGACAAATTGAGCAAAGGCCAAAATGAAAAGCGTGCGCTGCCAGGAGGGGATATTTTGTAAAGAATTTAGTCGGAAGTCTCTTGTAACACGCGCCACGTTTTACGCCTTTAGCCAGCGGGAGGCAATTTGTACCGCACCCTGTCGTAAAATTTTTGGCGGGGATTGGGTCAGGTCCAGAATGGTTGAGGGGATACCGCCCGGACGGGGACCGTCATCCAGAATGAGGGGAACACGGCCCTCTAGCTGTGTTTTGATTTCGGCGGGGGTGGAGGGGGGGGGCTGCCCGGAAAGGTTGGCGCTGGTAACGGCCAGCGGTTCTTTTAGCAGGGCCAGCAGATTCAGCGCAACGGGATGATTGGGGATACGAACAGCAACAGTGGCGCTGTAGTTGGTGACAATACCCGGCAACGCCGGCGAAGCGGGCAGTATGACGGTCAACGCGCCGGGCCAGCATTGTTCCAACAGGGGCAGAATGTCAGGCGAAACATCGCTGCACACCCGCCCCAACGCATCCACCGAAGCCACAAAAACGGGGATAGCTTTATCCGCCGGGCGCTCTTTAACGGCATAAATTTTTGCCACCGCCTCGGCGTTAAAAGCCAAGGCTCCCACGCCGTAAACGGTATCGGTTGGCATAGTAACAACTTCGCCCTGTCGCAGCAATTTTGCCGCCAACACCAGCGAATGAGGGTCATTTGCCGGAATCAGTTTTGTCATTCGCCTATTCGCCCATTCGCCTATTCGCCCATTCGCCTATTCGCCCATTCGCCCATTCGCCCATTCGCCCATTCGCCCATTCGCCTATTCGCCCATTCGCCCATTCGCCCATTCGCCTATTCACCCAGAACGTATTTCCCAATAGCCCAGGCGGCGCCATCTTCCGCGATAGAGGGGGCAATAACATCTGCCGCCGCTTTTGCCTCTTGAGAAGCGTTGCCAATCGCCACGCCCAGGTTGGCAATTTCAAGCATACTCACGTCATTCTCTTCGTCTCCAATAGCCATTGTTTGCGCTATGGGAATGTCCAGATGTTGCGCCAAAAATTGCAGCGCCGTCCCCTTGGAGGTTTCCAGCAGCGTCATCTCTATCAGGGTAGAAAGAGTACGGGTAATAGCCAATTCTTCACCAAATTCCTTTGAGAGCAGTTGGGAAAGACGCTTGATGTTTGTTGCTGGCTGAGGGAAGAGGAATTTAAAGGGCAATTGCTCGTCATCTACGCTGCAAAGCAAATTGTGAACTATTGTAAATCCCATTCCGGCGCGGGCAAAAGTTTCACGCATCAAATCTGATGGTAATTCAGTGTATACGCCTTGCGACGTAAACAAGACCATCGGCAGTTTTTTGGCGCGGGCAAACTTTATCACGCGCCGGCTGAGATCACCGGGCGTGGTGCGGGTTAATAAAAGCGCGCCGTTTCGATGATCTTTCACCATCCCACCCTGATAACTAATGATCGGCGCGTTGATATTCAATTGATGCGCAAACTTTTTTGCCATCACGTGGGCGCGACCTGTGGCAATGGTTACAACTACGCCCTGATCCATTGCCGCCTGAATAGCCGTTTTTACCGGTTCAGAAATGTCTCTTAAATTTGTTACAATAGTTCCGTCTAAATCCAGGGCCAGTAATTTTACTTGCATAAGCGCTCTCCATTTCAGAATAATGGTTAAACTGCTACCTATTCCGGCCAAAGTATAACTTTGACCTGTCCATTGGCAAAAAACAAGACGGTGAATCGAGGGATTGAATTTCGGCCTTTGATTAGCTTACGGTATAATAGAACACTTCGATTTTCACACAAGCAGAGAAAGGACCAAAAAATGAGCGCCACCTTGCCACGTATGTTACCCGGCAGCTATGAAGATTTGTATGAACGCGGAATGTCTTATTTTAAAGAAGGACAATATGATGAAGCGCTGCCCGTTTTTGAACGCCTGTACGCCAGATTGAGTAAACTCAGCGATAAAATCTTCAAGCGTCGGCCCGATTTGCGAGAACTACAGCTATTAAGTACGGAAGCTTTGGCAGTATTACTGGGCCGCCAGAAAGAATTTGAGCGGGCAGAGGGTTTAATTCAGGAATTGATACAACTGACCGCGCCGCAGCCAGCAGAAGCGCGATGGATACAAATGAGCCTGTTTTACAAAATTGACAGCGGCAGCGAAGATTTTCAGACGGTAATGGATGAACTGCGCGCAATGGCGGTTATGTATCCAGAAGACAGGTGGGCATGGTCAATGATGGGGCGACTTTGGCTGCACCAGGGAAATTACGCCGAAGCCGAAAGCAACTTCAATCGCGCCATTGAGCGTGAAGGCTCCTTTAGCGATTTCCTGATTACGCAAACCGCTCTTTTTACACTTTACAAAGACCAACAGCGATTTGATGAAGCGGAAGAGGCAATGAAGATATTGTGGCGCGATCTGGATGTCCCGGATGCCAAACACCCATACCCTCTGTACAAAATGTATCTTCAAAGCGGTAACTTTAAGCGAGCTGAGTATTGGCTAAAGCAAGAAAAAAACCCCCTCAACGCAAACTTCTATCGAGGCTTGCTGGCTCAAAAACAGGGTGACGAAGACGCAGCCCGCGATTTTTGGCAAAAAGCTGTCGCCGAAGACCCCAGCCTTTTTGAGGATGGACACCCCGGTTGGGCAAACGCCGCTATGCGTCTTGAAACAGATCCGTTGCTTATTGTAGAAACTTTAAAATCAGTGACAGGCGATGATGATGACCCTGCCGCGCATACCTTGTTAATGCTGGCTATAGCCCACATCCGCGCCGGCAATCTGGATGCTGCGCGCAGAATTTTAGCGGATTTGAATGATGACCCCATGAAAACATCTTTGCTGTGGGAACCGCCACTGAACGCAGAAGATTGGCAACTTTTCACCGAGTTAATCTCCAGCGCCGAAACGCAAGAAGCCTTTAAAGAATATTTTGAGCAAGCGTAAATCGGCTAAACGGAACATTTCTAATGCGATTGATCTTACAGCGTGTTTCATCCGGCAGCGTAAGCGTTGATGATGAAGTTGTGGGTAAAATTGGCGCGGGATACGTTATTTTGATTGGCATTACCCACAGCGACACCGCAGAAACAGCAAAAAAGATGGCTAAAAAAGTCGTCCATCTGCGCGTGTTCAGCGACGAAGCAGGAAAAATGAACCGTTCCGCGCTGGACGTGGGAGCAGAGATGTTGGTGGTATCGCAATTCACCCTTTACGCCAACAGTCGCCGGGGACGCCGCCCCGGTTACACCGATGCCGCATCACCCGCTATGGCTGAAATGCTGGTTGAGCGCTTTATCCAATCGCTGCAACAGCTAGGTGTCAAAAAAGTGGCGTCGGGCGTTTTTGGCGCAGATATGCTGGTAGACATCAAAAATGATGGCCCGGTGACAATCATTTTAGAAGAGACCTAACCTGGATAAACCGGAATGGCGAATTTGCGAATGGCGAATAATAAACCAGATTCGCCATTCGCCATTCCGGTTACAATTGTACAAGAAAACAACTGGAAATTACTAACAATGCGCGCTGTGAGCAACGACAAACGCTTACTAAAA
>DUEH01000065.1 GCA_011192195.1 Chloroflexota bacterium
GCCTCAACAATTTCCACAACTTCAATTCCACCTTGCGCCAGCGACGCTCGCGCTTTTTCAGTGGATTTTCAACCGCGCATCCTAAAATACGCCCAATCAATCTTCTTCATTATTTTACCTCCTGATCCGAAATGGTGAATTTGCGAATGGCGAGGGGGAAGAAGTGGATCCCCCCTCGCGCCACCGGCAACTCCTTAGAATTATAGTATTCTCACCAGTATACCACAGATTTACCGAATCCGGTGCAATTTACAAAATATTCTATTGACTTCCCTCTCTGTCAGGTGTAAAATAAGGTCAGTTTTAGGCTAACCTAAAAAAGATTATTGAAGTGGACGATACTTCTTTCAGTAGTACGGGACAATGGTACCGCCTCTTAATTGCCAAACAAATAATTCAATCCCCCGCAGGTAATTGCCAATTAGCAATGATGAATTAACAAATGAACGATACCATTGCTAATTGTTAATTCATCATTGTTAATTGACAAATTGGTATCCCGCCTTCGGGGAAAACCCATCCCGGAGGTCTGCAATGACAACCTCAACCCTTAACGATATTCTGGCGCAAATTCGCGCCGCTTTGAAACAGGAAGATCTGACGCGCGCGGCCAGCATCATCGAAAAACTTCGACCGGCCGATCAGGCTGAACTTTTTTCAGAGTTGGATGAGGAAACTCAGGCGGCGCTGCTCCCCAAACTGGCCCCCGAAGATTCCGCAGATATTTTAGAAGAATTGGAAGAAGAAGAAGCAGCTGAACTGGCCGCCTACCTTCCCACCAACACCCTTATCCGTATTGTGGATGAAATGGAGCCGGATGAGGCTGCTGACTTGCTGGGCGACATTTCAGCGGAGCAAGCCCGCCAAATTCTGGATGGTATGGAAGACCCCGAGGATATTCGGCCTCTTCTCCTTCACCCGGACGACAGCGCCGGGGGCTTGATGACCTCTGAATTTCTGGCGCTTCGCCGACGCGCCACTGCCGGTGATGCGCTTGAGGCTATTCGCCAATGGCGCCCCAACGATGAGTTTATCTACTATATGTTCGTGATAGACCCCAATCAGCGACTGGTAGGCGTGGTCAGCCTGCGTGAATTGGTGGTGGCAGACCCGGCTACGCCCTTATCGGAAATTATGAATCCGGAAGTCATTTCGGTGAAGGCGGGGGCGGATCAGGAAGATGCAGCCCAGGTTATGTTTCGCTACGACCTGCTGGCGCTGCCGGTGGTCACTGACGATAGTACTTTGCTGGGTGTAATTACCATTGCCGACGTGATGGACGTGCTGGAAGACGAAGCCACCGAGGACATCCAGCGATTGGGCGGCGCGCAACCGCTGGATCGAGCCTATCTCAACACCAGCGTCTTGACCATCACCCGCAAGCGCATTGGCTGGCTGCTGATGCTTTTTCTCACTGCCACGCTGACCGGGTCGGTAATGCGGCTGTTTCAAGGTGAATTACAAGCGGTAGTGGCCCTGTCCATCTTCATTCCCTTGCTCATTGGCACGGGGGGGAACGCCGGTTCGCAGACTACGGCAACGGTCATCCGCGCTCTGGCTACCGGCGATGTTGACATAAACGACGCCCTGCGCGTCTGGTGGCATGAAGCGCGCATCGGGTTGCTGCTGGGTTTGGGAATGGCTATTGCCGCCTACATTCGCGCCATCACCTGGGAATCTGACCCGGCTTTGGCGATGACTGTGGCGGCTTCTATTTTGGGTATTGTGCTGTGGGCCACGGGAACCGGAGCGCTGCTGCCTCTGATTGCCGAAAAAGCGGGTATTGACCCTACTGTGGTTTCCGGCCCGGCAATGAGTACGCTGGTAGACGCTACCGGCTTATTCATCTATTTCACCATTGCGCGGGTGATGTTGGGGCTGTGAAATAAAGGATGAAGGCGGAAGGATGAAGGATGAAGGATGAAAAACTCGCTCCCACGCAGAGCGTGGGAGCGAGTGGAACAGAGTATTGGAACGAAATAAAAAGAACTGGCGCAAGAAAGGTCTCTTGCGCCAGTTCTTTTTTCGCTAGTGGTTACACGGCAAGTGATGCTTCGGAGCAACAAAGTTTAACTTTGTCGCTCCATCACTTACTCTTTCACCACTACCCTTTTTTCATCCTTCCGCCTTTATTTCTACCCTTCGGTAAATTCGCCGTCAATTACATCATCGTCAGCGGGAGCGCTGTCAGCGGGAGCTTGATGGTCTGCGCCGGGAGCTGCGTTGCCGGGAGCCGCTGCGTCGGGCTGCTGGTAAGCGGCCTGCCCAACTTGCGACAAGGCTTGCTGCAAGGCTTCGCTGGCGCTGATAATAGCGTCTTTGTCGTCGCCTTCAAGAGCCGCTTTTACATCGCTGATCTTCTGCTCTACGTCGGCTTTTAGCGCGTCATCAACCTTGTCGCCCAGGTCGGTCAGGGTCTTTTCAGACTGGTAGACCAGGCTGTCGGCCATATTACGGGCTTCGATGGCGGCTTTGCGTTCGCGGTCAGTATCGGCGTTTTGTTCCGCTTCGTTCACCATGCGGTCAATATCACTGTCGTTGAGGTTGGTGCTGGCGGTAATGGTGATCTTTTGCTCTTTACCGGTGGCTTTATCCTGCGCCGTAACGTTCAGGATACCGTTGGCGTCAATATCAAAGGTCACTTCAATCTGCGGAACACCGCGCGGAGCGGCGGGAATGCCGTCCAGGCGAAAGCGTCCCAGCGTCATATTGTCGTTTGCCATCGGGCGTTCGCCTTGCAGAACGTGAATATCTACCGCCGTTTGACTATCGGCGGCGGTGCTGAAGGTTTCGTTCTTCTTGGTGGGAATGGTGGTGTTGCGCTCGATGAGGGTGGTCATAATGCCGCCCATCGTTTCTACACCCAAACTCAAGGGAGTTACGTCCAGCAAGAGAACGTCTGTCACGTCGCCGGCCAGTACGCCGCCTTGAATGGCTGCGCCAATGGCTACCACCTCATCAGGGTTAACGCCCTTGTGCGGTTCTTTGCCGCCGGCCAACTTGGTGACCAATTTCTGCACCATCGGCATACGAGTGGAGCCGCCAACCAATACCACTTCGTCAATCTGGCTGGCCGAAAGTCCGGCGTCTTTCAGGGCGCTATTGAAGGGGTCTTCTACGCGCTTCAGCAAATCGCTGGTGAGTTGCTCAAACCTGCTGCGGCTGAGGCGCAGTTGCAGGTGCTTGGGGCCGCTGGCGTCGGCGGTAACGTAGGGCAGGTTGATTTCGGTCTCCATTGTGCTGGATAATTCGATTTTGGCCTTTTCTGCCGCTTCTCTCAGTCGCTGCACAGCCTGCTTGTCCTGTCCCAGGTCAATGCCCTGATCTTTTTTGAACTCAGCGATAATCCATTCCACAACGCGCTGGTCCCAGTCGTCGCCGCCCAGGTAGGTGTCGCCGCTGGTGGATTTTACCTCGATGACGCCGTCGCCCACTTCCAGCACGCTAACATCAAAGGTGCCGCCACCCAGGTCAAAGACCAGGATGGTTTCGCTGGCTTTTTTGTCCAGTCCGTAGGCCAGCGCGGCTGCCGTTGGCTCGTTGATAATGCGGCGCACGTTGAGACCGGCAATTTTACCGGCATCTTTGGTGGCCTGTCGCTGGCTGTCGTTAAAGTAGGCGGGTACGGTGATGACTACTTCGTTCACACTTTCACCCAGATAGGCTTCGGCGTCTGTTTTTAGTTTTTGCAGGATCATCGCCGAAATTTCTTGCGGGGTGTAGCGTTTCTCCGTTACCGGCACGCTGATACGAGCGCCGCCCTGAGCGCCTTTTACCACTTTGTAGGCCAGATGATCCAGTTCGCCTTTCACTTCGCCAAAGCTGTGCCCAATGAGGCGCTTGACGGAGTAAATGGTGTTGTCTGCGTTGGTTACGGCTTGCCGCTTGGCGGTTTGGCCTACCAGGCGCTCGCCGCTTTTATTGAAGGCAACCACGCTGGGGGTGGTGCGTCCGCCTTCTGCGTTGGCAATCACAACGGGATCGCCGCCTTCCATGACCGCTACTACGCTGTTGGTTGTTCCCAGGTCAATTCCTATAATTTTTGACATAGTATTCAATCTCCTTTTTATAAATTCGTGATGAAACGCGGCGAGCCGCGTGTATCTTCAAATCCGGTTTCAGTATATGGGAGAAGTATTAGATTTACGCTAACATTGTATTAGCGAAATGATAGAAAGATTTTGATTTACGATTGACGGCTACGAAGAACAATCGTAAATCTGACATCTGAAATCGTAAATAAAAAGGACGAAGGAACTTTTACGCTCCTCCGCCCTGTTGCTTATGGTTTGCTCACAGCGCTTTTAGCCTTTCCTGATTGCTATTTTCTTGACAGCCTCTTGCGCCTGGGACGTTTTGGGTAGCACAATGTTCAGAACGCCCTTTTTGAAGGTGGCGTTTACTTTGTCAGTTTCCACTTCGCAGGGAAGGGGGATAGCGCGACGAAAGGAGCCATAGCTGCGTTCCATTCGATAGTAGTTCTTCCCTTTGTCTTCCTTTTCCGCTTTCTTTTCGCCGCTGATGGTCAGCGTGTCGCCGGACAGGGAGACTTCAATATCATCCTCGCTCAGGCCGGGCAATTCAGTTGAAACCTTGATTTCCTTGTCTGTTTCAGCAATGTCAACGCTGGGGCTAAAAGCGCCAAATCCTTCGCCTGGCCCAAATTCTTTGAAGGGAGCCAATCCAAAATCCGTCGGGAAAAAATCATCAAACAAACGGTTCATTTCCCGTTGCAAAGAGTAAACGGGGTTATCCGCTCGCTGTATAGCGACATTCTTTTCACCATGTTTCCAGGGAAGCAAACTGGTAATAGCCATTATTACACCTCCTTTTTTAATGAATAGTGAAAAATGAATAATGAGTAATTGAAAACTATTCATTTTTTCACTATTCACTTTTCACTGTTTTATCATCCCGCTTTTACTGCAATTTTTCTGGCTTTGGCCGGGGCGGCTTTGGGTAGACGTAAGCGCAATACGCCGCCATTGATGCTGGCTTCAATCTTGTTGCGGTCAATTTCTTCAGAAAGGGTGAAACTGCGCTGGTAATCGCCTACACCGTATTCCGAGTAGACCAGATCAAAGTTATCCGGCTCGCTGATTTCAACCTGTCCTTCCAGAGTCAGGATGTTCTTTTCAAGCGTGATGGACATAGAATTTTCATCAACGCCGGGCGCATCGGCCACTACAAAAACATCCTCATCGGTTTCATAGATGTCTACGCGCGGCACGTAAATCTTTACGTCGCGGGTTGGTTCGGCATCGCTGGCGGGTTCAATTTCCTGCTTTTCTACTTCTTGTATGGGTTTAGCTTTGTTAGCCATAATAATCACCTCCGAACTTCTGGTTTCAAGTTTCTGGTTTCAGATTTTAAGTTAGGCGGTTTTGACGGTAATTTTCCTGGGTTTGTCCGCTTCAGCGCGAGGCAGGGAAAGGTGTAAAACGCCCTTTTCAAACATCGCCTCTACTTTGGCATCGTCTATCAGGAAGGGAAGTTCAAAACTGCGGGCGAACTTGCCAAATCCGCGTTCCTGGCGGTGCAATTTCACGTCTTCTCCCAGGTCTTCCGGCTCGCGGGAGCCACTGATGGTCAACGTTTGGCCAACAATGGTAATATCAATGTCTTCCGGGTTGACGCCGGGCAATTCGGCAGTAACAACGGCTCCATCCTGATTAGCCCAAACATTGATAGCCGGAAAACCGGGGGCGTAACCGGGGCGCGATTCATCAAAGGTTTCGCCGAGGAGCTGGTTAATTTCACGTTGAAAGCGTTCCATTTCCCGCCAGGGGGAAGCAAATCCATAACGTCGTCTGCGCATTGGTCTAAACATAATTCAACACCTCCTGTTTAAAAATTTATTTTCAATATTAGCGTTTGCAGAGGCAATGCCTCTTGCTCAATTACTCCTGTAGTCTAAAATATTCGTGTTAGAATTACGCTAACAGAACGTTAGAATAGTGTTAGAAAACGCAGACCTGCATCAGTTTTGAAAAAACCGGGAAGATAGTATAATGGAAGCGATGTTTTAATCAGGAGAGAAGCAATGTCGCCAGCGCTGGAACCGGGCGCGCTTGATTTTTTTAGTCACAGCGAAGAACAAACGCGCCGTTTGGGCAAAAAACTGGGCAAACTGGCCCAAGCCGGGCAGGTGATTGCCCTGCTGGGCGATCTGGGCGCGGGCAAAACCCGTCTGGCGCAAGGCTTTGGAGTCGGACTGGGCGTTTCCGCCGATGAGGTCATCAACAGCCCCACCTTCACCCTCATCAACGAATATCAAGGCCGATTGCCCTTTTACCACGTAGACCTGTATCGCTTAAGCGAAGCCGTTGAAGCGGAAACTCTGGGCCTGGACGATTATTTCTACGGCGACGGCGTCACCCTGATTGAATGGGCTAATCGTCTGGGCGACAGTCTGCCGCCTGAACACCTGGAAATAGAATTACACCATCTGGACGAAACCAAACGCCGTATTGTAATACGCGCTTTTGGGGCAGAATACATAGAGTTACTGGAGCGGTTCAAGAAAGCGACTTTTGGGATTCAATAAACGAATGTGCGAATAGCGAATGGCGAAACTGCGAATTCGCCATTCGCCATTCGCCATTCGCCATTCGCCATTCGCCATTCGCCATTCGCCATTCGCCATTCGCCATTCGCACATTCGCCATTCGCCATTCGCACATTCGCCATTCGCCATTCGCCATTCGCACATTCATTATGATTTTAGCCATTGACACCGCCACCGAATTTGCCGGACTGGCGCTATACAATCAAGATACCCTCTGGGCGGAAGAAATCTGGCGCGCCGCCAGAAACCACACCGTCGAATTGATGCCTCGCCTGCGCCAAATGTTGGAAAAGGCAAAGTTGCGCGTTTCAGACCTGGAAAGCATTGCCGTCTGTATTGGGCCGGGGTCTTATACCGGCGTGCGTATTGGCGTGGCAACGGCCAAAGGACTGGCTTTGCCGCACAATCTATCGGTGATTGGGGTAAACACGCTGGACATTACAGCCTATCCCCACCGGCAGCAAGCGCTGCCCCTTGTGGCTGTAGCCAAAGCCGGCAGAAAGCGTATTCTGACCGCCGGCTATCAATGGCAGAAACGGCGCTGGACGCAAAGCCAGGCCCCTCAACTGACCACTATCGCTGAATTAGCCGCGCAGTTGACCCAACCCACCCTCATCGCCGGCGAAGTAAACGCGGAACAAGCCGCCTTTCTGCGTCAAGAGGCCAAAGGAAAAATCAGCGTTGTCAGCCCCCTGCACCGCGTCCGGCGCCCCGGCGTTCTGGCGGAACTGGGCGCAATAAAGCTGGCAAATAATGAAAATGACGACCTGAACAGTCTGTCGCCAATTTATTTAAAAGAACTGTAGGACGATTTACGATTTACGATTTTGGATTTACGATTTACGATTTACGATTGACGATTGGCAACTTACGTGAACATTGGATAGCTTGTAACAATGTAAAGTTCAAAATGTAAAATTCAAAATGAAAGGGCTGCAACCCCGCAGCGCCTCCACAACCTTATTTTGAACTTTGCATTGTTAATTTTGCATTTTTACCGGTTATCCATTGTTCACGTAAGTTGCTTCACACATAACAAAGGAGACACAATTGACACACACGAACAAACTCAAATACATCCCTCTGGGTGGACTGGGCGAAGTGGGCAAAAACTTGGGCCTGCTTGAGTACAACGGTCAGGCCATTATGATTGACTGCGGATTGATGTTCCCCGGCAGCGATATGCCCGGCATTGATCTGGTTATCCCCGACATCACCTACCTGAAAGAAAACCCTGACCTGCTACAGGCCATCTTCATCACTCACGGTCACGAAGACCACATTGGCGCGCTGCCTTTTGTATTGAGCCAGATCAAAGCGCCTGTCTACGCCACCAAATTGACCATCGGCTTTATCAAAAACAAATTCAAGCGAAATCGTGGCCTGCGCCCCAAAAACGTCGAGATGAACACCATTGCCGATGGCGACTCTATCACCGTTGGCCCCTTCCGCATAGAACCTTTCCACGTCAGCCACTCTATCCCCGATGCCGTAGGAATGATCATCCACACCCCGGTAGGCGTTGTTGTTCACACCGGCGAATACAAATTTGACGAACATCCCCACAGCGGCCTGACCATTGACGAAGATCGCTTGCGCGCAATAGGCGATACCGGCGCGCTGCTCCTTCTTTCAGATAGCACCAACGCCGAACGCTTTGGCTCTACCCCGTCTGAAAAAACGATCTACGACAACATTGACGAAATTTTTAGTCAGGCCAAAGGGCGCATCATCACCGCCACTTTTGCCTCCAATATCTATCGGGTGCAGCTTTTGGCCGATATAGCAATGGCGCACAATAGAAAAGTTGCCTTTGTGGGTCGCAGCCTGCTCGACAACACCCGCATTGCCTGTGAAATGGGCTACCTGAACATCCCTGATGGCATTATCCTGCCGCTTGATAAAATCTCTCACCTGCCGGATTCGCAAGTATCCATCATCTGCACCGGCACGCAGGGCGAACGCAACAGCGCTCTGGTGCGTATGGCCAACGAAGAACACTCGCAAATCCGCATCAGCCAAAGCGATACCATCATCATCTCCGCCACCACTATCCCCGGCAATGAAGAATTTGCCCACCGCACTCTGGACAACCTCTTCCGCCTGGGCGCCGATGTTATCTATCAGGCGCTCAAGCCGGTTCACGTTTCCGGTCACGCCAGCAGAGAAGGGCAAAAGAAAATGCTCTCCCTCATCAAGCCAAAATACTTCATCCCCATTCAGGGCGAATACAGAATGATGGCGCTGCACGCTCAACTGGGCGAAGAAATGGGTATCTCCAAAGAAAATATCTTTGTGATAGAGAATGGCCAGACTATGGAATTTGGGCCGAACGAAGCCATTATTGGCGATGAAGTTCAGGCCGGACACGTATTTGTTGACGGCCTCAGCGTGGGCGACGTGGGCAACGTAGTGCTGCGCGACCGCAACAGCCTCTCCCGCGATGGCTTTGTTACCTGCGTAGTGGCCGTTGATGAACATACCGGCGATCTGATAGACGGCCCGGACCTGGTATCGCGCGGCTTTGTGTACGTTAAAGACAACGAAGCTCTGCTAGACGACGCCGCCGATGCCGTTGCCAAAACGCTGACAAAACTTCCGCACAACGCCCACCCTGACACCATCAGTTCAATGATCCACAACACCTTAGCCCGTTTCTTCCGCACCCACGCCCATCGCCAACCTATGATCTTCCCGGTAGTGCTGGAAGTGTAAAAAACAATGAAAAATGAATAGTGAACAATGAATAATGAAAAAATTGTTCACTGTTCATTATTCACTGTTCATTGTCTTTAAAGGCCTAACAATGCCCCCTCTGAAACTCATCCCCCTGTCCGAGTACCGGGAATGTCCCGCAGCCGAAATGCAGCAGCGCGCCGCCGACTTTTACGCCGATATTCGGCGGCGGCGGACGGTGCGCGATTTCTCTGACCGGCCTGTACCGCGCGAAATTATTGAAACCTGTCTGTTGGCCGCCGGAACTGCGCCCAGTGGAGCCAATCAACAACCCTGGCATTTTGCGCTTGTCAGCGATTCGGCCATAAAAAAACAAATCCGGGAAGCGGCAGAGGAAGAAGAAAAGGCCTTTTACAGCGGGCGAGCCGGTGAAGAATGGCTCGACGCCCTTTCTCATCTGGGGACGGACTGGGAAAAACCATTTCTGGAAACAGCCCCCTATCTCATTGTCATCTTTGCCCAAACTTACGGACTGGGGGCGGATGGCAAAAAAATCAAACACTACTACGCCACCGAATCGGTGGGCATTGCCACAGGGTTGTTGATCACCGCCATTCATCACGCCGGGCTGGTTTCGCTGACGCATACGCCCAGTCCAATGGGCTTTTTGCGCCAAATCCTCAATCGCCCGCCCAACGAAAGACCCTTCCTCATTCTGGTTGTTGGCTATCCGGCAAAAGACGCGCAGGTTCCGGTCATTTCTAAAAAATCGCTGGATGAAATAGCCGCGTTTGTATAAACGGGTTTTAAGTTTTGGGTTTTTGTGCTATAATTCCCTAAAATTAAAACATTTGTGCTAAAAGATAATGGCGCGACGTAAAGCAAGTACCCGAAAAAAAAAGACAGAAGCAGGCTTTAAGCTGCGTCCGGAAGTAGTGGGTCTGGCGCTGCTGGCCTTGTCCCTGCTCACCCTGCTCAGTTTGCTGGCCGTCAGCCGGGGCCAGTTCACCGAAACCTGGCTTCATCTTCTGGAGCAGTTGGTGGGCTGGGGGCGCTACATTATCTGGCTGGTTTTTGGCCTGCTGGGGGTGTGGTTTATCAAACGCTTTGGCGCCGAAGACCGCGATGAACGATGGGAAAAGCCTCTTGGCGCTATTGCGCTAACGCTGATCTTCATCACCCTCTTCGACTTCATCGCTCCCGGCGGCGACCCTGTTTCCACCGATACCGGCGGCGGCGGAGTCATCGGCTGGGCGCTGCGGCAATTGCTGGAATCGGCGCTGGGAGCGCCCGGCGCGCTGCTGCTGCTCTTCTTTCTCTTCATCCTGGCAATCATCTTCATCAGCGGATTATCGCTCAAGGAATTAACGGGATTGATCAGAGATTTGTACTTCAAATTTCAGGATTGGCGACATTTCAGAAAACTCCCCATCAACCCCGCGCCGCAAGAACACCTGCCTTCGCCCTCCGCTTCCGGAAAAAAAAACCTGCTTCAACGCCTGAAACCCCGGCCCAAAGAAACGGTTCCCAACACCGACCCGATTATCGTCAACCAGTACCATTCAACAACAAACAGCGACGCCGCGCCTGCCGACAACGCGCCAGGCGCGGCATCCGGCGCATCTGCTGAAGAAAACGCCACCCACCGTGACGCGAGTGGCAAAGTCAAATGGCATTTGCCTCCCATCAATGAAATTCTGGAAGACAGGATAGAAAAAGAGATCAGCGATGTAGAAATTCGGCAGCGGGCAAAACTGATTGACGAAACCCTGAGCAGTTTCGGCGTGGCCGCCAAAGTGCGCGAAATAAAACAGGGCCCGGCTGTAACCCAATTCAGCGTAGAACCGGGCAGCACCAAAGACGCCAAAGGGAATGAGCGTAAAGTGCGCGTCTCAAAAATTGTCAATCTGGCAAACGATCTGGCGCTGGCGCTGGCCGCCGCCCCCATTCGCATAGAGGCGCCCATCCCCGGACGCCCCTACGTTGGCATTGAAGTGCCCAACGTCTCTAAATCGGTGGTGACGCTGCGCAGCGCAATGGAAACGCCTGCCTTCCATCTAAAAAAAGGCATTTTAAAAATTGCGCTGGGCCGCGACGTAGCCGGACAAGCAGTGATGGCCGATTTAGCCGCGCTGCCTCACCTGCTCATAGCCGGGGCCACCGGTTCCGGCAAAAGCGTCTGCATCAACGCGGTGGTGGCTTCGCTGCTTTGTATGCACACTCCAAATACCCTGCGCCTGCTGATGATTGACCCTAAAATGGTGGAATTGGTGAATTATCAGGGCATCCCGCACCTGCTGGCTCCCGTTGTCACCGAATTCGAGCGGGTGGTGGGGGTACTCAGTTGGGCTACCAGAGAGATGGACAGGCGCTACAAGGCGCTGGCCAAAGTGGGCGCCAGAAACATTGTTGGCTACAACAAAAAAATGGCGGACACAGAGGAAGCGTCGCTGCCTTACATTGTCATCATCATTGATGAACTGGCCGACCTGATGATGATGGCCCCGGACGACGTAGAACGCGCCATCACCCGCATAGCGCAAATGGCGCGCGCGGTGGGCATCCACCTGATTTTAGCCACGCAGCGCCCCAGCGTAGACGTAGTGACCGGCCTGATCAAAGCCAACTTTCCGGCCAGAGTGGCCTTTGCCGTCAGCAGTCAAATCGATTCGCGGGTTATTCTGGACACGCCCGGCGCGGAACGCTTGCTGGGGCAAGGCGATATGCTCTATATGGCTCCGGATTCGGCAAAATTGCAGCGCTTACAAGGCGTATTTGTGTCCGAAGCCGAATTGGAGAAACTCATCAAGTTCTGGGGCGGGGGTAGAGACCAGATTCGACCATCGCTGGGCGAAGTAACGCCTCCCGGCCCGCTGGAGCAAAAAGCGATGTGGGACGACTTTTCGCCGCCCAAAAAGAAGCAGGGCAAAAGCGACGAAGAGTTGCTGGAAAAGGCCACCGAAGTAGTCAAAAAGGACAAACGCGCCTCTATCTCCCTCTTGCAGCGCCGATTGCGCATTGGTTACGCTCGCGCCGCGCGCCTGATTGATGAAATGGAAAAACAAGGCATCATCGGCCCGGATCAAGGCGGCGGCAAGGCCAGAGAGGTGCTGGCGAATGGCGAATAGGCGAATTTGCGAATTTGCGAAT
>DUEH01000066.1 GCA_011192195.1 Chloroflexota bacterium
ACCTGACTATAGTAAACGCCGGTTCTTTTCACTCTGGCCCGCTGACGCTGAAAGTAACCAACCACAGCGAAGCCCCCGTTGACCTGACGCTGGCGTATCGCAAAGAGTACCCCTGGACATCGGCGGCGCAGATTGCTTCAACCCAAAGTTTCCGCGATCTTTTCTCTACAGAGTTAATCTCTACCGATGAAACCTTCTCCATTCGCAATCTGGTCATTGTTTTCACCGACATCAAAGGATCAACGGCGCTGTACGAGCGATTAGGCGACTCCGACGCTTATTTTTTGGTCAAAGAACATTTCAAGATTTTGACTCAGCGGGTCAGAAAGCACAATGGCGCCGTGGTCAAAACCATTGGCGATGCCGTAATGGCAACGTTTATGGTTTCAGCAGACGCCATTGAAGCGCTCTTTGATATGCAGCAAGCCTTTGACGAGTTCAACGCCCGGGAACAAACCCGCGACGACATCATCATTAAAGTCGGCGCGCATAGAGGACCCTGCATTGCGGTGACATCCAATGACCGTCTGGACTATTTTGGGCGCACGGTCAACATTGCGGCCAGGGTTCAGGGTCTATCCAGCGGGCAAGATATTGTATTTACCAAATCCTTTTACGATGAACCGCCGGTGCAAGAAATTGTGGATAGTAATGCTTGGCAGGCGCGCCACTTTCAAGCCGCGTTAAGAGGCATCGAGGACCGGCTCGATATTGTTCATCTCCGCCCGCGCGCTTCCCGTTAAAAACAAAAAAGACCCTAAAGGTTTGAGAAACCTTTAGGGTCTAAAGTTCAATTTCCGTGAAAGAAGTTAGGCTTTGGGGGCGGCGGCTTTGATCTCTTCGGTTACGCCGTCTTCAAATTGCTTGAAGTTTTCAACAAACATTTGGGCCAGTTTATGCGCTTGCTTGTCGTAAGCGTCTTTGTCGGCCCAGGTGTTGCGAGGGATGAGGATTTCGTCGTCCACATCAGGGCATCCACAAGCGTGGGGAACGTACACGCCAAAAATGGGGTCTTTTGTAAAACCACCCTCTTTCAGTTTTCCGGATAAGGCAGAGCGTAACATGCCTCTGGTCGCTTTGATGGGCATTCGATGACCCACGCCGTAAGTCCCGCCGGTCCAGCCGGTGTTCACCAGCCAAACGTCCACTTCATACTTCTCAATTTTTTCGCCAAGCATTTCTGCATAAACGCCGGGGTGACGGGGCATAAAGGGCGCGCCAAAGCAGGCGCTGAAAGTGGCTTGCGGTTCAGTAATGCCGCGTTCGGTGCCGGCAACTTTAGCGGTGTACCCGGAGATGAAGTGGTACATAGCTTCGGCCGGGGTGAGTCTTGAGATGGGCGGCATCACGCCAAAAGCGTCTGCGGTAAGAAAGATGACGTTGCGGGGATGGCCTTTGCCCATTCCGTCTTCGGCGGCGTTGGGAATGAAGCGAATGGGGTAAGAGGCGCGGGTGTTGAGGGTGATAGAGCCATCTTCAAAGTCGGGGAGCATGCTCTCTGGCTCGATGATAACATTTTCCAGGATAGTGCCAAACATCTTGGTGGTGGCGTAGATTTCCGGTTCGGCGTAGGGTGAAAGATTGATGACTTTGGCGTAGCAGCCGCCCTCGAAGTTGAATACGCCGTCCTTGCTCCAGCCGTGTTCATCGTCGCCAATGAGGGTGCGGGTGGCGTCGGCGGAAAGGGTGGTTTTGCCGGTTCCGCTCAAGCCAAAGAAAAGGGCGGTGTCGCCGTCTGTTCC
Source organism: Chloroflexota bacterium (assembly GCA_011192195.1). GTDB lineage: Bacteria > Chloroflexota > Anaerolineae > 4572-78 > 4572-78 > DUEH01. Next base: position 1,743 of record DUEH01000066.1, read on the forward strand.
GTAGTTGGCGGAGCAGTGCATTGGCAGTACATCCTGATCCGTAAGCAGGTAGTTCATAACGGTGAAAATTGACTTTTTGATTTCGCCGGCGTAGCTGGTTCCGCCAATAAGCACTAATTTTTGGGAAAAGTCAACCAACACAAAGGCTTCAGAGTTCAAACCGTCCACTTCACCCAAGCCATGCATATTGGGAACGCCGATGACGGTAAATTCCGGGATATGGGCTTCTTTTTCTTCCGGCGTGGCGGAAACAAACATATTGTCAACAAAAAGGCTATTGGAGGCTAATTCGGTAATGATACGCACCGGCAGGCGATATCTGGGGTCGGCCCCGGCAAAAGCGTCTTGCACAAACACATCTTTGCCCTGCAAGTAGGCAATGACGCGGCGATGCAGTCCATTGAATTGTTCCTGTTTGATAGGGCGGTTTATGTCTCCCCACCAGATATTGTCGCTATTTTCCGGCTCGTCTACGGTGAATTTATCGTTAGGCGAGCGCCCGGTATAAGGGTCTGTTCTAACAACCAGCGGACCGTTGGCCGCCAGATGGCCTTCGCCGCGATTCAATGCCTCTTCATACAATTCAGGCGGGGTCAGGTTCCAGTAAGCGCCGCGGACATTATGAATACCAACCGCATCTAAACCGACTTTTGTACTTTGGTGTTTTCCGTAGTTCTTTGTCACTGTTTGTTTCTCCCTTGAAAATAGACCGCCGACCGTTGACCGCCGACCGCCGAAACTGATTTTCATCCGCTGTGGTGAAACCAGTTTAATGATAACTCCTGTAATAACTACATTATCATACCGCGCGTGTGGCGAGGGGCAAGTGGAGGGACATTTCCTTCGGCCCCCCCCCCGCCACAGGCGGCTCTTTAAATAGAATATTTTTAATCGCTGTAAAAGCGTTCTTCTAACTCTTCTAATTGCATAGCGGCTTCTACCAGATTGTCAAGCGGGTTTTCCAAGCCCCGGAAATAGCGATAGTCACAAGGCATTATATCAAGCGCCTGGAGCAATAGTTTGTGATGCTGCATAATTGCTTCTGAAGATATGCCATACCACTGCGCCAATTCTTCATAAGTTTTTTCGTAAAAATTGATTTTACGAATGGTGTAATCCTGAGCTGCGGCCCAGGCTTTGGGTTTTAAGCCGGCAATATTCAAAGGCTGTCGCCCCCACGCTACACGAAAATCAACCCACATTTGAATGGCTGCGCCAATGACCTCTAAAGGCACATCATGCTGGCTCATTACCTCGGTCAAGGCAAGCTCAACCGCGTCCAGCGCGCTGCCAAAAAGGGCTTCATAACGCTCGGCAATAGCCAGGTTTGTCTCAAACTGAATAAAACGCCCCAGCGCGCGACGCATTGCGCTGTAGTCGCCCAATCGAACATAAGCCTGGGCTAAATAAAGGTAATAATCAGCATCGGTGTTATCCAGAATTATAGCCGTTTCAAAAGATTTAATTGCCAACTCAATATCCCATTGGCGATAAAAATTCACCCCTTCCTGGAAATATTGATCTGCTTTAGCTTTAGCGACTCTGCTGATTTTTGTTGTCATTTGATGGAGGCTATTGCAGTTTTCCAAAAGTAACACACAAGACGACGAAAGACGATGGACGAATGACGAAAAATGTTACCTTTACAAGTAATTCGTCCTCCGTCCTCCGTCCAAGCGTTATGTGCGACTTTTGGAAAACTGCCGGATATTGCTTATCTACGATTCAACAGGCGCGGCCAAAGGATCAATGCTAATGGGCGTTGCAGCCGGTTGGGGCAGGATGTTTTCTTCTTGCAATAATTGGGTTAAAGCGGCAGCTGAAACCTCTAGCATTGACAAGTCCGGTTCTCGCGTGGTCAGCCGTTGCAAGGCCAAACCGGGCGCAATCAAAATCTTCATAACTGGATTTTCTTCATGGGCGGCGCTGAATTTCAAAAATTCATACGCTATTCCGGCGATGACCGGAATCAGCAAAATGCGGGAGATAATTCTAAGCCAGATTGAAGGCGTACCCAGCAAAACAAAGACGAAGATAGAAATGACCATCACAATCAACAAAAAGGCCGTGCCGCAACGGGGATGGGTAATGTTTTGTTTAGCCATTTCTTCGGGAATCAGTTCTACATCGCGTTCATAAGCGTTAATGGCTTTGTGTTCCGCGCCGTGATAGCCAAAAACCCGCCGAATATCGGGCATAAAGCCGATACCCCAGATGTAGAGCAAAAAAATTGATAAGCGCAAAACGCCTTCGGCAATGTTGCTCCATAATCCTGCGCCCAAGTAGTTTTCTGCCCAGCCAATCAGTAAGAGGGGCATAACAAAAAAGAGAGCAACAGCCAAAACCAGAGAAAAGGCCACAGTTCCCCAAGCCATTGGCCCTTCAAATTTCACATCTTCTTCCCCCATCGCCACATCCGCCGAATACATCAGCGCGCGCATTCCCAGGCCCAGCGCGTCCCACAACATGGTGATGCCGCGCGCAAAGGGAATCTTGTTGATGGTGCTATTGTAAATACGGGGATTCAAGGCTTCGCTGTGAAGCTCGATCCCCCCGTCGGGGCGGCGAACAGCAACAGTCATCCGTTTTTGCCCGCGCATCATAACGCCTTCGATGACGGCCTGCCCGCCATAGTTGAATGGTTTGTTCATAAGTAGTATACCTCGGTAAGTTTAAAAAATATCTATCCGATTTTACACGGAAGGGGGAAGAGAGTCAAAGGCGGAGGGATGAAGGCGGAAGGATGAAGACGGAAGGATGAAAAAAAGTTTCGCTCCCGAACAGAGTTTGGAAACGAAACCTTCTGCCTTCATCCCTCCGCCTTCATCCTTCCGTAACAAGATTGAGTTGTTGCATAGTCACGTCATAGCGTTGGGCAATGGACTGGGGATTGGTTTTTAATGCTGCCGGAGAAACGCGGTTGAGGAAAAGATGGCCGATGAGGGTTTGCAAGGCGGGAGTGAGCCAGTAATCTCGCTTGAAGAGGAAGGCGGTGTAGTGTCCCGGCGCGTAATCGCTGCGCAACTGCCAGAAGGGAGAAAGGCGCTGGCACAAGGCCGCCACATGCGCCGCATCCACCGCCCACATATCATCTCTACCGGCTGGCTCCTGACTATAGCCGTTCCAGACCAGCGCCTTACGCGCCAGTCCAAATAACTCAGCGACCATCGTCTCCCAATGCGTCCGGCTGTCTTTAATTTTGTAGTCAAAAAGGCCGGAGGCAAAGACAAAATCGTGCGGAGACAGGGCGAGGCGGGCGGCGTTGCCAACAATGAATTGCGCGTTGGGATAATCGGCGAATCGCGTTTGCGCTTCGGCAATGAAAGCGGGGAGCAAATCAACGCCGGTGTACGATCCATTAAAGCCGCCTGCGGTGAGGAGTGGGAGTAAGTCGCCCACGCCGCAGCCCACATCCAGCGCAGAATTGCCCGACACAAAATTCAGGGTCAGCATTGCCTCAAATTGCGCTTGCTGCTGAAGTTCATCCAGCCAGCCAACACGAGACGCGCCCGGCGCGGTTTTCGCCAGGCGCGTGTATTTGCTAAGCAGGGGTTCAAAATCCTTTACGGCGCACCTCCTCAAGCGGCGCGAACTGACCGCAGACCGCCGACGGCAGACCGCCATTTCAGAACTTACGCAGTTGCCATTTTTGAACCACGAATAGCACGAATTTACACTGGTGAAGAAACCGCTTTGGAATGAGAATTAATTAAGTGTCGCATTCGAGTAGAAAAAAATTATAAATGGTAAATTGTAAACGGTGAATGCTAAAGTTGCCGCCGGTGAAATACGGATACTTTACCATTTATAATTCACCATTCACCATTTACCATTTACCATTTACCATTTACCGTTTTTTGCCAAAAGGGGACACTTAATTAATCCCTGTTCCATAACTAAATCAATATTGAGGAAATGGACACATAGGGTCACCATCCTTGGCTTAACACCTATGGGGTACACCCCCCAAGCCCCTGACCTGCGGCGCTTTTCTATTCGTTTTGGACATACCCGCCGCATTTAAAGCAAAGGAACAGGGGCGCAGAACGACATCGTCTGCGCCTCTGTTCCTTGAATTGGACAGGGATGCTATGCAGCTTTTTAGTGTGTCTTGTTCCCACGCAAAGCGTGGGAACAAGACACACTGATTTAGCTCATTTTAAATTGATTGCCGACGCAGCCGGCGCGCGACAAAAAGAACCGCAACCAAGCCGATGGCTATCAATGCTAACTCAAGACCGCCAAAGCCGGTATCCGGCACTTCAGCGCTGCCGACGGGCGTGCCAACCGGAACAACAGCCGTAGCCGTGCTGGTAGACGCGCTCTCAGCCGCTACAGGCGTCCCCGCAGCTACGCCGTCCCCGCCACCCTGGCTTCCACCTTGCGAATTATCGCCGCTGCCTGCCGCCACAACGGGAGTGCTGGTGGCAGTAGGAACCAGAGGCTCTTCGCTGGCCTTAGTGGGCGTTGGAGGAGGAGGCGTGCTTGTGGCGGTTGGCTGTTGAGCAGCAAGCGCCAGCGTAGGCGTAGCCATAGGCGTAACCTGAGCCAGTGTTTGCTCGCTTCGAATGTTTCGGAGCATCAACACGCCGCCAATAGCCACCAGCCCCAGCACAATCAGCCCGGCCAGTCCAACGGCCAGGATAATGAACAGACGACTGCCGCCTTCTTCATCGCCATCATTGGGCGGCTCTAAATCAAAGCCGCTGCTGTCAAAATTACCACTTTCAATAGTCATAATGCTTCTCCTTACGTAGTAAAGTAAATAAAAGGATGAAGGCAGAAGGATGAAGGATGAAAGTTTGTTCTTCGTCCTTCGTCATTTGCCCTTCGTCATTCGTCATTTGTCATTTGTCATTTGTCATTCGTCATTCGTCCGCAGTCCTAATTTTAGCAGCCAATCCTGAATTTGCTGCCGACGCTCATTATCTTTAGAGGGCAGAACGATGGGCCTGCCGCGCGTGTCAACAATTACGCCTAATACACCGCCCTCTACCACCGCCGTCATTTTTCTGCTAAAAGAACCGCCATCAGGATGCAGTCCAAAATTTCGGGTGGCGTGAACTTCCAGATCAGCCTTTTCATTAGCGTCCAGTGGAATGATCTCTATAGCGCCAAAAGGAATTTCCATCTCCAACTCACGCTTGTCTCGATAGGTCATCTTCACTTTCAGGGCGGTTTTACCGGGACGACCAATGCCTAGGGGAGCGATAACGGTTCCCAAATTGAGCAATGCGTCATAGCCCGCCACCTGCGCCGCCGCCAGCGGTTCCACCGAAGCAATTCCGCCCAACATTCCCACCAGCCCGGAAGCGTCCAGCGCCAGACTGAAGATGCCCGCCGGTTCAAGCGCGTCTAACAAAGCCAGAGCCGACAGGGCGGGATAGGGCAATTGGGTCAAGGGCTGACCAGACCCCACAATCAGATCCCAGGTAGACCATTTTCGCCGGCGCGTTTCATTCGCTTGCCAGATTGATTTTGCTTGCGTCAACATCAGGCGCAAGGCTTCGCGAACAGCGCTTAGTTCCAGCAAAATTTCCCGGTAAGTGGTGGGGACGCTTTGTGGAAAAAGTTCCTTGTTATGCAAAAAATCACGCAACGCTTCTTCCGAAATCTCAAATGGCAGCCAGCGCGTCAGGGTTTCTGTTTCCACCTGCGCCAGCAGCGCCGGAAGACTGCTTCCCACGCCCGCATCAGCGCGCGTAAGGCTGCGTTTAAAGCCCTCTCTGCGAGCGGCAATAGCGGCGCTGGCGCTGCCAATATCCACGCCCAGCACGTTGATGTTGTAGCTTTGCCCCAGATAATGAATACTTTGGGCAAAAGATTTGGATGTGGTTGAAATTTGATTAGCAGCCCATTTAGTCAGCGTATCAAATCCGGGCAACTGGCTCAACTTCAGTTGTTGGTAGAGCCGGTCTAGCTCTGTCTGAACGTCATCTAAGGCGTTCTGCTGCACTGTTGGCAAAATATTATTCAAGGACTTGAAATCGCTCAATCCGCCGATAATTTCGGCCATTTCAGTTCGTAATTCTGTATTTCCGGCGTAAAGAATGCGGGGACGCGCGTTGGCGGGCGTATTTTCTAAGGCGCTTCCAATGATTTGCGCCAACGTTAGCGCCGATGCCTCTGCGCCGCCATCCGTGCCGCCTACCAGTAAAATCACATCCGGCTGCGCGCGCTGAATGGCGGCAATCTTTTCCGCCTCGCCGCCCAATTGAGCATCGTCCAGCGCAATTTCTTCCACAACGCTTAGGTAAGTTGAGGTAATGGCTTTTCGCGCCGCCGACAGTCCCACATCCGTTGTTAAACCGGCCAACAAAACGCGCAAGGGCTGCGCCGCGCTCACCAGCGCCACAAAGACGTCCACACCCTCATTTTCAATTGTCGAAAAAAGCGCTTCGCCGGTTTTGGCTAACAGTCGTCGCCCGCTAAGGGATTCTATTTCTTCAATAGCTTCGGTGACGCCCCGCGTAATATCATTCCGGGGCGGACCGTGGCTGCTGAGCGCTTTGGCCTCAGCCACCAAGCGGTAGATATTATTTTGTTTTTCAATTAAAACCACCTGCGTTGTCGCGCTGCCGCAATCGGCGGCCAGGATGGTATGAGTTTCGGGTTTCACGTTTCGAGTTTCTTATTTTAACGATTGAAAGCCATTCACCAAAAAGGTTATTCTACTCACCAGCAGGGCGATGCGGGCGCTGACTGTATTGGCAAAAAGCGCGCCCAACGTGATCAAAATGACCCAACGCCCCATTCCGGCAAAGAAATTGACAAATCCCTCTCTGAAGCCGCCCAAAAAACCCTTGGGGCGATGCGTGAAGGTGAAGTAAAAAAATGTACCAATAACGCCAAGGATGATGACCAGATTACTAAGCCATTGATTGTGCATCCAGGGGTAGGGCGCGTCGGCGTAGAGTGGATTATTGAAATTTAGATTGATAGCGGCGGTACTTAAGGCTTGCGGATACAAGGTTCCCAACAAAGCCCCGCCAATGGCTGCCGCCGCCCCCACGCCAATCAAAAAGGCCAGCGAAACAGATCCCAGAGCGCTAACGATCTTTGATTGAACAGGCAAAATCTTGAAGATGAGCAGAAATCCCAGCAAAAAAGGCGGCAATTTGGCGACTAAGGGCCACGAAGCCGCCGGAACAATGACCAAATGCCAGGCTACTAAAATGGCATAGCCCACGCTAACGCCCACAAAAATATGTTCGGCAAGCTTGAAAAGCGGGTTGTCGCCCAAAATATAGCTCAACACCATTAAGGTCAGGGTAAGACTGAGAATTAAGCCGATCGTTTCCATAAATACAGTGAAAAATGAATAGTGAAAAGTGAATAATAAAAGGCGAAAGTCATTCGTAACTCGTTATTCGTCATACCTGGAAATAAGCCCGGCGATGGTTCCGGCAAACATCAAAACCAGTATAATCAAACTTCCTGCCGATAGGCTATCCAGCATTGCCGTAGCCGGCCCTAATGTTTTCTGCACGCGGGCGGATTCCAGCGCCGCAGCGCCATTGATGCCGGAAATGAGGGCGGTGTACTGTCCGGCGTCCCGGTAGGGGCGCACAAAGGGTTCGGCGGCAGCGCTGACAGCGGCCAGTTTATGTAGATTGGGCTGCGTCTTTTGCAATTGCTCTGCCCACCAGCGAGCGGTGTCCGGGTTAGCCGCAATTTCCACTAGCAGTGAAAAATCGTCAATACGGCTAATTTCCGGCCAGTTGTCCAGCGATGCGTATGATTTTCCGCTTTCAATATCGTAAGCGCCAAACAGCGGGTCGTCCAGCAAGCGGCGAACAGCCACCGGCCCGCCGGGCAGGTAGCCCAGATTCAATACCTGCTCTCCGTACTTATCCGAAACTTCTTTCAGAATGTTGCCTGCCATTGCCTGACCTTCTGGTTCCAGACTAATGGCAATAACGCGCAATCCCTGGCCCAAGAGGTTTTTGATGACAATAGCCGCCAGAGGGTCCATTTCGCCGGCGGTAGAGGGCGTGTAATCAAAAGAGACCAGGGCAATTGAATCAGGCGGCTGGCTGGCAATGGCGTTTTGCAATTCTTGCCTGACATCCTGCTGCTGAATGGGCGATGGCTCAAGCCAGGGATAGGGATAACCGCCCCGATCATAATGCGCAAAAAGCGGAATGGCAATGAGCGCCAGAAAAAGCAGATGTAACCCGGCTCTAATAGCTTTTCCGCCAAAAGTCTGCCCCAGAGTTGCCTGACTCTTGTCAAGGGGCGTTTCTGCTGTCGGGCTGACAATACCGTAAAACTCGCGGGCGGCATCCATGCCAATTACGCCCTGCTCAAGCGCAGCGTCGCCTCCCAGCGAACTGCGCGCGCCGGTGGAAACGGTAACAGCATCCTGCAAATCGGCGACGGCGCGTTCAACTGCGTTGAATTGCTCAACCGGGCCAAAATCAGGTTCCGGCAATTCGTCCATCCACGATGGCAACGCTGAGGCCGTACCCGGCGGCGTTTCAACTTTCGCCGCAATCTGCGCTATCTCTTCCGCCGATGGCTCATCCTCTTCCAAATCCTGCATCCAGTCCAGCGGATCATCGAGCGCGTCATCATCCTCTGGCTCAGGCTTTTCGCCTGCTTCATCAGGGAGGTCAAATGAAGGCGCTGCGCTGCTAATGGCTGTCAACGCTCCCGCTGCCAGACCGGCGACTCCCAGAGCCAGACCGGCCTCACCTTCAAAAGGGTCTTCTTCGTCTTCACCCTCCTCCCTGTCCTCTGCGGACGGCTCTGATTCAGGCTTTGGTTTCTCTTTTTTCTGGTCATCCGCTTCCAACGCCAACATCCACTCCGGCGCGTCTAATACACCCGCTGTTTGCTCTGGCGCGTCCACGGCAATCTCTTCTTCAGGCTCATCGGCAGAAAAGAGATCGCTCATCCAATCGGGCAATTCGGCTTCTGTCCGAGCCGTATCTGCGCTCTGCGCCGCTTCCGTTTCTTCTCCTGTGAACTCCTTCGGTTTCATCTGGCGCGTATGGGGGGGAGAGGAAAGTGGAGGGACGCCCCCCGCGCCATAGGCGGCTCCTTCTGACAAGGATGTCATCCAATCGGGCAGGTCTGCAACTTGATCCGCCTCATCTTCGACTAGCATACTGCCCAGCGCCGCGCCTGTCGCGCCGATAGCCGCAGCGGTTGCCAAATTCGAGGCGCTCTCGTCCTCGATTTCTTCCGCTTCCGCTGTCTCGTCTGCCTGAGCGGGCGCTTCGATCTCTGTTTCTTCCGCTTCTGCCGTCTCTTCTGTCTGAACAGGCGCTTCAATCTCCGTTTCTTCCGCTGCGACGGTCTCAACTTCGGCAGGCTCATCCGCTTGCAGCCACTCAGGCAGCGCCACTGCATCAGGCTCCGGCAATTCAGCCTCAACTTCGGTTCCCGACTCGGCGTCTGCCTCAGACAGCCAGTTCAAAATGTCATCATCCACCTCAACGGCAAAGGGAGATTCGGTTTTCGTTTCGGGTTCTGCTTCCGTTTCAGTTTCTGCCTGCATTTTGATCAGCCAGGCCGACATTGCAGATTCCGCTTCAACAGCAAGCGGCGCTTCGATTTCCGGCGCTTCGGCTTCAACTTCGGTCTCTACCTCCATCTCTGTTAGCCAAGCGGGAGACTCGTCACCTTTTTTCGCTTCAGCGGGCGCTTCAATCTCTATTTCTGCGTCTTCTTGTACTTCAGGCAGCCAATCAGGCGTTTCGATTTCCGGCGTCTTGGCTTCGACTTCGGTTTCTGCCTCCATCTCCGCCAGCCAAGCAGGAGCCTCGTCGCTTTCTTCCGCTTCAACAGGCGCTTCAATCTCTACTTCTGCGTCTTCTTGTACTTCAAGCAGCCAATCAGGCGTTGCGGCTTCTGCTTCAACGGCAAGCGGCGTTTCGATTTCCGGCGCCTCGGCTTCAACTTCGGTTTCCGCTTCCATCTCCGTTAGCCAAGCGGGAGACTCGTCGCTTTCTTCCGCTTCAACAGGCGCTTCAATCTCTACTTCTGCTTCGACTTCTTCCGTTATCTTGGATGAGTCTTCTGCTTGATCTTTCTCAGCAAGCAAGGCCGCGCCTAAAACCGCGCCCGCCGCGCCGAGGGCTGCTGCGCCGGTTTTCCAATCCAAACCTCCTTCGTCTTCATCTTCTGCTGCGGGTTCCGCCAAATCAACAGACGCGGCATCCGCTTCGGTTTCCGGCTCTTCCGCCAGCCAATCAGGAATGGGCGCTTCTTCAATTTCCAGCGATTCGGCTTCGATTTCTGTTTGTAAACCTGTTAACCAGTCGGGCGATTCGGCGTCTTCTGCGGATAGTTCAGTGAGCGCCTCGATGTCCATTTCAATATCGGTTTTGCGCGCGTCCGGCTCCGCTGTCAACCAATCAGGCGATTCTTTTACTTCCGCTGTCTCAACAGGAGATGCGGCCTCTTCTTCAGCCTCGGTTTCAACTTCCTGCGCCTCTGTCAGCCAGATGATGACTTCGCCGTCCGTCTCAATTTCGACAGGCGCTTCAATTTCAATCGCTTCGACCTCAGTTTCCACCGGCTCAAGGGGCGTTTCCGGCTCTGCTTTTGTCAGCAAGGCAGCGCCCGCGCCAAGCGTTGCAACGGTCTTCCAATCCAGATCGTCTTCGGCCCTCGCCGGTTCGGTGGGCAATTC
>DUEH01000067.1 GCA_011192195.1 Chloroflexota bacterium
AGCTTGCCATTATCTCTTTCATTGCCTGGTTGATGGCTTTTTTATCCTGAATGGCAATGTCCGGCGGCTCGTTATAAGCGCCTTTGACCAGCCTGATGCTGCCTCCACCCCGGATGATGGGCTGAATGTCGGCGGGGGTGCGATGCAGATAGCCCTGAATAGCCAGCCGAACGCCGCCGCCAAAGGTATCCAGCAGACGATAGTACACTTCCAGCGTGGCATCTACATCGGAACTTTCCTCGATGTCCATTTCAACGGTGTTATCCAGTTGGCGGGCGGTTTTGACAATTTTAGCCACCGTTTCATAGCAAAAATCGGGGCCAAAGGTCATTCCCACGTGCGATGGTTTGAGCGAGACGTGAGAATCCAGCTTTTCAGCGGCAATGCGATAGAGCAGGGTTTCAATTTCTGCCGCCGCTTGCGTCGCTTCGGCTTTGCTGGCGATGCTTTCGCCTACTTCGTTCATCAGGCCGTGAATGCCGCGCCGATTGAGTTCTTTCACCACGGCTACCGCTTCGTCTAATGTTTCACCGGCAATAAAACGTCGCGCCATTTTCCTGGCGGGGCCAAAATGCGTGGCAACACCTTGCGCTTTTTGGTTGGTAGACAAAGCTAGAAGAAAATTACGAAACATCCACTTCACTCACTTTCACCTGAACCACAATAACGGCAATTCACTCTCGATGTTTTACGCCTCTGCCCTGATAATCGCCAACAGCAAGTCTCGTTTTTCTTCCATCAGAGATTGAGAAGTTGCTTCCAGATTCAAGCGAAGCAGCGGCTCTGTATTTGAGGGGCGCGCGTTAAAATGCCAATCTTTGTATGTTGCCGAAACGCCATCGAGCCATTCTACTTTGCCGTCACTGAAGGTTTGCGCCAGTTCTTTCATCTTGGCCTTGGGATCGCCGCTGATGCGCGTGTTGATTTCGCCGGAGATAAAGTATTTAGCCTCTAGCTCCGCCAGTAATTGCGAAAGCTTGACGCCTTTTTTAGAAAGCATCTCCATGATGATCAGCGATGGCACAATGCCGGAATCGGCAAAGTAGAAGTCTTTGAAGTAATAATGTCCGGTCACTTCGCCGCCAAAAACGGCATCTTCCGCCGCCATCCGGCGCTTGATGAAGGCGTGCCCCACGCGCTCCATCAGGGGCGTGCCGCCCGCCGCCGTAATCAAATCCGGCACGGCCCATGAGCCGCGCACGTCGTAGACAATTTTTGAGCCGGGGTATTTTTCCAGATAATACTGGCCCATCAGCGCGGTCAGAAAATCGCCGGAAACAAATTCTCCCCGGTCATCAATGGTAAAGAAGCGATCGCCATCGCCATCAAAGGCAAAGCCAATATCCGCGCCTTCGGCGGCAACACGGGCTTGTAATTCAGCGCGGTTTTCCGGTTGCAGGGGATCAAGACCGTGATTGGGTAAGTTTCCGTCCGGGTCCAGATACATCCCGCTGAATTCGATGGGAAGCTGCTCGTAAACGCGCTGAAGTATCGGTCCCACCATCCCGTTCCCTGTGTCGGCGATGACTTTGAGCGGCTTCAAGGCTTCCACATCCACCAGAGAAAGGACGTCATCCACAAATTCCGCGCTGAAATCTTTGCGCGTTACTGTTCCCTTGCGCGTAGAGGGCGCGTAGGCGTCGGTTTCCACAATACGGCGCAAGTCCTGAATGCCCCGGTCGCCGCTGAGGAGTTGGGGCATTTCTTTGACCATTTTGAAGCCGTTGTATTCTTTGGGGTTATGCGAAGCCGTGACCATCATGCCCGCATGCCCCAGATTGGCGCAGGCGTAGTAATATTGGTCTGTGCTGACCATACCGATGTCAATCACATCTGCGCCCTGTTTGGTGAGGCCACGCACTACGTTTTCAAAAATCGACGGGCCGGACAGGCGCATATCGCGACCAACAATAACCGTGTCCACGTCCAAAAAGGTGACAAAGGCGCGGCCAATGGCGTAGGCAACTTCTTCGTTCAGTTGTTCCGGGTAAATGCCACGAATATCATAAGCTTTGAAGATTGAGGGGGTTACGTTCATTTTTTTCCTCCGTTATTTGGGTTTTTGGTTTCAAGTTTCGGGTTTTTGCGGGTATCGAAGATGATGTGTTCAAAAGGGGTGGGGGTGGGTTGTAGTAATTTTGTTTTCAGCAAAGCGGGGCGCACATCCAGCGATTGAATTTCGTTAAGGCTGAACCACTGGAAATGCAGCTCTTCATCTTCCAGTTGACGATAAAAAGAGTCCTGTAAAACATCGCCGGGATGCGGCGGCAGAGAGACAGGGAAATAGAAGCCCAGTTCGTGAAATTTCAAGCCATTCATAGTGAAGAAATTTTCAATTACCCAGCGCAGCAAGCCTACGGTTACGCGCAAGCCCAATTCTTCCTGCATTTCTCTGCGCAAAGCGGCGACGGTTGATTCGCCGCTTTGCACTCTGCCGCCGGGGATGAACCAAAAATCAGCATTTGGAACTGTCACAAACAGGATTTTCCGCAGGTACTCAATGATTGCCGCCGCGCGGTAGTTAAAGATATAGTTGCCAATTTGGCGCGAGATGTCTGTCATAAACGGGTTTCTTCCATATACAATTGTGTAGTTGATTTATTTTAACCGCTTAATGCGGATACCCCAAATATGACGTCTCAGGTTGATTTTGAGTTCCCTTTTCTGTTATGTATTCTTGAGAAAAATACTCAAATAGTGTAGAATTGCCCCATCGGAACCTAAAACTTATTAGACCCAAAGGAGAGAGAATTATGGATGTAGCAAAAGCATTTACTTTTGTCACCGAAGATGAGCGCTGGATGGGCAAGATTGGCATTGGCGCGCTGGTTGCTCTGCTCAGTTTTTTAATCATCCCCATTCCGCTGCTGGTGGGGTACATGGTGGGCGTTGTGCGCAACGTGAAAGACGGCGTAGTCAACCCAATGCCTGAATGGGATAACTGGGGGCTGTTATTCAAGGATGGCTTGTCCATCATTGTAGCCCAACTGGTTTATACGCTACCTTTCTGGCTATTGTCTTGTATTGCGGGCGTGGGAACTGTAGGTATGGGCAGCCTTGCCGAAACCAATGAAGACCTGGCCGCTGCCGGTATTTTTGCTACTTTTGGACTGGTTGGCTGTTTGACATTGGTCTTTATGGTAGCATTATTTTTCCTCAGCCCGGCCATTGTGATTCAGTATGTGCGTACCAATGAGTTGGGAGCCGCCTTCCGCTTTGGCGAAGTATTTGCCATTGCCAAAGAGAATGTTGGCAATATTCTGATCATTGCGCTGGTGACTTTTGTCATTGCCATTGTGTTGAATATAGTGATTGGCATATTGGGACTTATTCCCTGCATTGGCTGGGTTGCCGCTTTGATCATTGCTGTGGCTGCCGGACCCTATATGACAGTTGTAACCGGACATCTTTATGGTCAGATTGCGGAGTAGGCGCTAAAGAACCCTTAAGGTATGACGCTGCAAAAACAAAAGCCCGACGCAATATTCGCGTCGGGTTTTTGTGATTCTCGGATCTGTCCATCCAGCGTATCGGCAATGACGCCGGACACGATGTCGGTGGTTTTGTCGGCGTGGATCTGACCGCTGGGGAGTTTGGCTTTGCGGTCGAAATAATCGCCGCGGCCGGTGTGTTTCATCGGCCCGGTATCAATGACCGCGATCTTGCCCGCTCGCCTGGCCTGGTTCCACGTCGAGTGGGGCAGCAACGGCCAATGACCGGGGTAAAAGACTGAGCCGAATAGGGGGATATAATCGTGGGCAGCGTTGAGGTGGAAAACGCGCTCTACGTGGGCTACCCCCGGACCATCGGTGAGAACCCCGCCGACCGATACCACGTAGATTGGCGACCCAAAGCCTTTATGCAAATAGTTAGCCGCGCCAACGGCAATTTGCGCGCCGCCGCTGTAGCCAATCAAGAAGATCGGCTTGCGACTGCCCGGCGCGTAGCCGTGACGCAGCAAACCGAGGCCCAACTTTCGCGCCACGTCCACGTTGTAGATGGGGCCGTAGCGCGGGTCGGCGGAAACGGCGATCTGGAAGATGTTGCGCAGGTCAATGATAGTCTCGGACAAGGCGTTGAAGATGAAGCCGTTTTTTAGGGTACATTCCACAATCGGATTGTACTATCATCGCTGCCTGAAAGAATGGCCTTCCCATCAGGAAAGAATTCAATACTGCTTATGTGAGTCGTGTGCGGCTTTAACGTATGAAGTAAATCCCCACTCGGAATTTGCCACAGGCGTACAATGCCATAGTTACCAGCCGAAGCTAAAATATTTCCATCAGGAGAAAATGCCAGATCTCTGATAGACATTCCTGTTTTTTTTCGTAACTACTAAGGCTCAGGTGCGACGCACTTAACAAATTGCTTTTTCTGGCAAATAACTGTCCAATACAGTCAAAATTTGCACTTGAAAACCGTTTCGTGAAGTGCGTTGCACCTGTTTCCGCTTGTGGCTGAGTAGTTACGATTTTTTATCCTTTACGCCAATCCCATTCAAGGACCCCAGCGCCACCACTGAGCAACTGACTTTTATTTTCCCTGCGGTCAAGCGCCCTTTATAATCCAGAGATAAATTCTTAAACAAGGAAAAATAATGTTCAACATACCCCAAAAAATTGCCGCCGAACTCAAACTCACTCCAGCACAAGTCATCCGCACCATCGAACTTTTTGACGAGGATAACACCATCCCCTTTGTGGCGCGTTACCGCAAAGAGGTCACGGGCGGGCTGGACGAGGAGCAGCTTCGGCAAATCAAAGAGCGGCTGGCTGTCTTGCGTAAACTGGCCGAGCGCAAGGAGACTGTCTTGCGCACCATCGAAGAGCAGGGCAAGCTGAGCGACGATTTGCGAGCCAAAATCGAAGCTGCGGGAACGATGCAAGCGTTGGAAGACTTGTACTTGCCCTACAAACCCAAGCGACGCACTCGCGCCACCATTGCCCGCGAACGCGGCTTGGAACCCTTAGCCGATGCGATGTTGACCCAACAAGATCGCCGTCGCGTGGATTTTGCCGCTCTGACCGGCGAGTTCCTCAACGCCGATGTGCCGGATATGGAGGCGGCGTTGGCGGGAGCGCGAGACATCATCGCCGAAAAAGTGACCGAACGCGCGGAAACCCGCGCCGCCATTCGCGAATACACCAACGCCACCGCTTATCTGGCTGTAGCGGCTTCAAAGGACGCCGCAAAACTGGATGAGCGCAAAGTCTATGAGATGTACTACGATTTTCGAGAGCGTTTGCAGGCTATCCCGCCCCACCGCCGGTTAGCCATCAATCGCGGCGAGCGCGAGGGCGTCTTGAAGGTGAAGCTGGAAATAGAAACTGACCGGGCGGTGGGGAAAATCGAAAGCCAGTTCATCACCCACAGAAACGGCTCCTTTACAGCGCAGTTGCAAGCGGCCATCAAAGACGCTTACAAACGACTTCTTGGCCCCTCCATCGAGCGCGAAGTGCGCCAACTTCACCGCGAAGAGGCGGACGAACACGCTATCCACAATTTCGGGTTAAATCTTAAGAATCTGTTGCTGCAAGCGCCGCTAAAGGGAAAAATAATTCTGGGAATTGACCCTGGTTTCAGAAGCGGCTGCAAAGTGGCCGCCGTTGACGCCACCGGTAAATTTCTGGGCGGAACCACCATCTACCCGCATCCGCCCCAAAAACAGTGGTCAGCGGCCAAAGAAACCTTAAGAAAACTGATGACCAAAACCAAAGCCGATATTCTGGCTATTGGTAACGGGACTGCCAGCAGAGAGACGGAATCGCTGGCGGCAGAGGTCATTAAAGAGGCGGGGCGCGGCGCTTACGTGATGGTCAACGAGGCGGGCGCGTCGGTCTACTCCGCTTCGCCGTTGGCGCGTAAGGAGTTTCCCGACCTTGACGTGAGTATGCGCGGCGCTATTTCCATTGCCCGCCGACTGCAAGACCCGCTGGCCGAATTGGTGAAAATTGATCCCCAGTCCATTGGCGTGGGACTGTACCAGCACGATGTGAATCAAAAACGTCTGGGCGAAACGCTGGACGCGGTGGTAGAAAGCGCCGTCAATAACGTGGGTGTGGACGTGAATACTGCCAGCCCCGCGCTGCTGCGCTATACCGCCGGAGTCACTTCGCGGGTGGCTAATGCCCTTGTTGCCCATCGGGATAAAATTGGTATCTTCAGCAATCGCAGGCAGTTGAAAAAAGTGAAAGGGCTGGGCGACAAAACCTACCGGCAGGCTATTGGGTTTTTGAAAGTGCCGGACGGCGATAATCCGCTGGACAATACTTTCATTCATCCGGAATCCTATCCGGTGGTCAAGCGATTATTTGAGTATCTTGACCTGCGCGGCGATGAAGCTGACCTGCCCGCCCGCATCGAGCGATTTCGTATGTCATTGCAAGAGGCGCAGCCCCAAAGCAATCGCCAGGCAGCGGGCGGCGATATGCGCGCGCTGGCCGAACTGCTGGAAGTAGGCGAACCAACTCTGATTGACATTCTGGAGTCGCTGGCAAAGCCGGGTCGAGACCCCCGCGACGACCTGCCCGCGCCGCTTCTCCGCGCCGACGTGCTGGCAATGGAGGACCTGAAGCCGGGGATGTCGCTGAAAGGAACCGTGCGCAACGTGGTTGATTTCGGCGCTTTTGTGGACATTGGCGTGAAGCAAGACGGCCTGGTTCACATTTCGCAACTGGCCGACCGCTACATCAAATCGCCCCACGAAGTTGTTAGCGTGGGCGATGTGGTTCAGCTTCGCGTGTTGAGCGTTGAGCCGGAACGCGGGCGAATTGCCTTGTCGATGAAGCAATGAACAAGCAAAGAAGGGGTGGTAACATGCGTTTACAAACAGCGTTACTAATAACCGCGCTGATATTGCTATCCGGCTGTTCTCTGGGGAAAGAGTCCGCGCCGCAGCCTGCGGATACGCCGGCTGCGGCAGCGCCATCGGTGGAACAGCCGGCGTCGCAGCCCGCGCAGCCTGTTGAGACGGCAGGCGCTGCGCTGCCCGCGCCACCTGTCGCGCTTCCTCAGGGAACGCCCTTCCCCGGTTTAGGGAGACCCGTTGCGGAGGTTTTTGATTTTCAGGTGTGGCAGATAGATGATTTTTCCAGAGAAAATTATTCTGTTGCCGGATATTCTGCTGTTGATTATCAGGGCAGCGCCTACGCGGCCTTACTTCTGGCTCCCTTGCCGGAACTGGTAGACGAGGAAAACGACGAAGGGATGGGGCAGCGTCTTCTTTTTTATCGGCTGAATAACGGCGCGGCAACACCGATAGGGAGAGAGTATGAGAGCGATACGCTTACTATTGACCCCATTGGCTGGCATGATGTGAACGGCGACGACCTCCCGGACCTGCCGGTGCAAGTACACAAAGCGGTAGATTACTGGGACAGCGACTATTGGCTGCTCTTTTCCCTGGACGAGGAAGGCACGCTGCTCAATTTACTGGCTGATTTCTACGCGCTGAACAGCGCTCCGGTTACGCTGCAAGATATGGATAACGATTTGCAGCCTGAAGTGGAAGTTATTATTGCCGATTGGTATAATTGGGATGGCTTATGCCCCACCTGCTCTCCAATGGGCTACAAATTTTACGCCTTTAACCCGGACAAAGGCGTGTACGAAGACGCTTCGGCGCGTCTTCAGTCCCCCAACCTAGAACGAATCAACGCCGCTCAAGAGCGTGTTAGCGCAACATTTGGCGGTCCGTACCAGCCGCAAGAAGTTTTGGGGCCGGCTATCAGCCTGCTGCTGGCTTATGATTTTATCGGGCAGCGCCGGCAGGGGTGGGATGAGTTTTTGCGCTTAAGCGATCCCGCAAACTGGACGCAGATTGACCCGGCAGACCTGAATCAATTGGAAACGCTGCGGGAAATGTTGCGCCGGCAATTTGAGACCAACCAACCCTTCGCCCCGGAAAAAACGCAAGATGTACCAGGTTAATGACCTCCCACACTTAGAACATTCGCGTAGAGATAAAATAGGGTCTAACATCCCCACCCCCGGTATCACGGAATACTCGCCCGATACCGGCTCGAAAACCTTGATTTTAGGCTTTGCTTTCATTATTCTTGTGGGAACCGTGTTATTGAGCTTGCCCATCGCCACCGAATCCGGTCAAGCCGTGGACTGGCGAGAGGCTCTGTTCACCGCTACATCGGCTGCTACTGTGACCGGCTTGATTGTCTTTGGCACGGTAGATACGTGGAGTACCTTTGGCGAAGTAGTTATTTTGGCGTTGATTCAGGTGGGAGGCATTGGCTTTGTAACCCTGTCGGTGGTGTTGTTTCAATTGATCGGGCGTCGCGTGCCTTTGGCAGAACGACGGGTCTTGCGACAGGTTTTGGGCGTACACGCATCCAGCGGTGTGGTGCAATTAGCGCTGATTGTCGCGGCTGTTACGCTAGGCATCGAATTGATTGGAGCGGTGATTATGTTCTTTAGCTGGCTGGGCGACATGCCGCCTGGTCAGGCCGCGTACTACGCAATTTTTCACTCCATCTCATCTTTCTGCAACGCCGGTTTTGATCTGTTCAGGGGCGTGGACGACCCCTTGCTGCTGTCAACTCGCCGAAACCCCTTTCTTGTTTTTACAATGAGCGCGCTGATTGTTATTGGCACAATGGGAATTACCGTCATTTTTGATCTGATCACCTTCCCCAAAACCAAACAAGTTTCGCTGCATACCAAGTTGATTGTCCCCTTGATGGCCGCGTTAACGGTCATTGGCTTTCTCTTGTTGCTGCTGGATGACGCTGTGTTGCACAATGTATTATCTGAGATGCCGGTGTGGGAGCGCTGGCTAATGGCCTTTTTTACCGTAGTTTCCAGCAGAACGGCGGGGATTACCCTGGTTCCCATTCAGGAATTGGGGCAGGCCAGCCAACTGGTCATTACTGCGTGGATGTTTATTGGCGGCGCGCCGGCCTCTATGGGCGGCGGTATTGGATTGACCACCATTGCGGTGGTGCTGATTACTTTGCAAAACAGCACGCGCGGCAACCCTGATATTCGCTTCTTGTCTCGCGCTTTGCCCATAGAGACAGTTGTCAAGGCTGCGGCCATTATGACCGTTTCTTCTGTGTTGGTCTTTACAATGACAATGGGAATGTTGCTTTTTGACAAACAAAGTATAACAGCCGCTTTTTTTGAAGTGGTCAGCGCCTTTTCAAATACGGGCTATTCTTTGGGCATCACTGGCGATATGAACCAGATTAGCCGCGCTTTGATTATTTTTACCATGTTCTGGGGGCGACTGGGGCCTTTGACCCTGGTTGTGGCTTTGGCGCAGCGCGGCAGTCATACTCAAATTCGTTACCCGGAAGAACGAATAATCATTGGTTAGGGGTAAAAAAATGGCAAATCTTAAATCATTGCTGCGACATTTTGTTAAAGAAAAACCAACAGAAAGTAAGGCCATTCCTCATAACAACGAGCGCAACGAGTTTGTAATTGTTGGTTTGGGGCGTTTTGGCGCCAGTTTGGCTACAACCTTGTATAGCTACGGACACGGCGTATTGGCTATTGATGCCGATATGCGTCTGGTGCAGCGCTTATCAAAAGAATTGCCGCACGTTGTGCAAATGGATGCCACTAATAAGGAAGGCTATGTAGAACTTGGGGTGGGCAACTTTGACACGGCTTTGATTTGCGTTGGCTCAGATTTTGAGGTCAATATGCTGGCAACGGTAATATTGCAGCAAATAGGGGTTAAACGGATCATTTGCAAGGCCAGAACCCGCACCCAAAAGGACATCTTGCTCAAAATAGGAGCGGATGAAGTAATCCTCCCGGAACACGAAGCGGGCGTAAGATTGGGGCAGAAATTGGCCGCCACCGGCTTTGTAGACTACATGGCTATAAACGAAGAAATTAGTGTGGTAGAAATGAAAGCGCCGGCAAACGTGGTGGGTAAAAATCTGATGGAATCACAACTGCGCCAGAAACATCATTTGGTTGTTGTTGCCATTCGTCGCACCGATAGCGTGATTGTCCTGCCCAAAGCCGATGAAGTCATCCTGCAAGACGATATTCTGGTTGTCCTTGGCCGCCCCGGCGATTGTGAATCGATGGTCGGGAAATAATGACAAGGAGACAGGAGATTGGGGGACGGGGAGAATCCTTTGGAAGAATATCTCCTTGTCCCCTTGTCATTATTTAAAAACAGGGGGGCGTTTTTCTACAAAGGCCGCCACACCTTCGGCGAAATCTGCGCTTTCGGCGGCTAATTGTTGTAAGTGAGCCTCGTATTCAATAGCCTGCGCCAAGGAAACGGTGACGGCTTTGTTCATTGCCCGCTTGGTCAACCCCAGCGCAAAGGCGGGGCGTTGAGCCAATTGCTCTGCCCAGTTCAGGGCGACGGGCATCAACTCGTCTGCGGCGGCAAGTTTATTGCTCAACCCCAGAGTCAAACAACGCTCCGCCGAAATTTTTTCCCCTTCGATGGCAATTTCATAAGCGCGACTGTAGCCTACGGCGCGAACTAAAAACCAGGTCGCTCCGGCGTCCGGAATCAGGGCGATATTACTGAAGGCTAACAGCAGGCTGGCGTCATCGCTCATCACCCGTAAATCGCAAGCCAGAGCCAGCGATGCGCCCGCTCCGGCAGCTAAGCCGTTAATGGCGGCAATGATCGGCTTTTCAATGGCAGTGAGCAACTGAATGACCGGATGGTAGTGACGCAAGATGTGCTTATAAACATAATTTGGCGAACTTTCTCCGCCGAACTCCGCCAAATCCTGACCGGCGCAAAAACTGTGTTTCGCC
The DNA here is from genome assembly GCA_011192195.1 of Chloroflexota bacterium. Taxonomy (GTDB): domain Bacteria; phylum Chloroflexota; class Anaerolineae; order 4572-78; family 4572-78; genus DUEH01. Next base: position 10,753 of record DUEH01000067.1, read on the forward strand.
CCGGTCAGGACAATCGCCCGCACCTGCCTGTCTTTGGCGGCGCTTTTTAGCGCTTGCGCCATTTCGCCCAGCATTGCGTGCGTAATGGCGTTGCGTCGGCGGGGGCGGTTGAGGGTGATAACAGCCACGTTGTTTTGGGTTTGGGTGAGGATATTTGTATAAGTTGACATTTTTTTGTCCTTGAAACGCTGTTGTGATCAGGGCGCAAACTGAACGACGCCCCATTTTCCATTCGCCAACCAATCTGGATCATTTTTATCCAGGTCGGCTATTTGCCCTGCCTTCAGCCCGGACATCACCTCTGATTTGCTTGTACGCAATGCAAGCAGGGGCGCGGGCAAGTAAGAAACAATCTCTTCAAAGGGTGTGGTGAAGGGCCAGTGACGGTCTCCCAACAGGCGGCGATAGTTGGCGTCGCCTTTGCTGATGAGCAGGTCTGCCTTGCCCAACTGCGCGCGCAGCGATGCGGGCATCTCCCACATTGGCAGCGGCGAAGTCCAGAACCAATCTTCCAATAAACACAAACGCGCGCGACTCAACTGCGCTTGCAAACGATTGCCCATCGCGCGGACGGCGGTGTTTTCAGCAGCGGTTAAATCGTTTAGCGTTTGACGCACATCTTTGACGGTGGCGTCGGAAACAAAAGTGGGGTGCGGCTTTAGGTGAAAGCTGACGCTGGCGGCTATGCCGCTGCTCAAAAGAAAATCGCTTAAAGCCAAATCGCCTGCCAGTTCAAACCCGGCGTTGTCTACCAGAAACGCCACGCGGGGCTTCTTCTTTTTTGCTGTCAGACTTAGCAGATACGCAGTTACATCTGCGGTTTGGTTGACCAGAATATGCGCTTGCGCCTGCGCTTCGTTGGCGTGGCTGGGCTGCTCCTGGTCTGCATCAAGCCACATGCTCAAATCGGCCTGATTGCCCCACAAATCGGCAATGAGCAGCGCGTTCAGCGCTTCGCGGCGATGGGCGGGGCGTTTCAGCCAGACGTCTACCTGCCGGCTCAAAGCGGCTGTGGCTTTAGCGCTGTTTTTTAAGCCCAGTTGTTTTTGTTTCGCGTAGGGATCAAGATCATACATTTCACCAAAAACAAAGTAACCGCTTGCCTCCAAAATTCGACGGTAGAAGTAGGTTTCCACAAAAAACCAGGGCGCTTCCAGCCAGTTTTGCCTCCGGTAGGGGGCGATGTAAGCTTCCCAATCGGCGGTATCCGGCGCGTGCGGGTCATTCAGAGGGCGGATGCGCGCGTGGGGAATGTCGTTGATCAGGCTGTGCAGGTTTGCCACAACCTGCGGCGGAAAATCATTTTCCGCCACTACGCGCCGGGCGATGTTGGGGAAGCGGGTGGTGATGGTGTAGTGCGTGAAGGTGTCGGCTTCAGCGCCTCGTAGGGGGGCGGGGATGGGCAGCTTCATTTTGTCTCCTTGTAGCTTGTTAGCGGTCAGCTATCAGCTTTTAGCTTTTAAGCTGAAAGCTGATAACTTATCATAGCCGTTTGTGGGCGTCAGGGCAAAACAAGAGATTTGCTTTAATTGGTTTTGGATGTAATAATTTTTTACCTTGCATCACCAAACTTTAAAAGGACGTGAACTCAATGAATGACTTTGCCATCAATTTTGACA
>DUEH01000068.1 GCA_011192195.1 Chloroflexota bacterium
ATTGACTTTTGTTCAGCCATTTGTTCTCCTTGTACAATATGTTCGTAGTCAGGGACGTAACGTAGTGAAGTACCGTAGACGCCACTCCGCTATCGCTACGAGGCTGACTACCAACATTTACTTCTGATAGCGGGTCAATTCTTCCCGCAAGCCATCGGCAAACAGATTCAGCCCGATCACCAACGAGGCAATTGCCAACGACGGCCAGATCACAGCCCATTGATTGATGAAAATATTTTTGCGAGCTTCGTTGACCATACTTCCCCAATCGGGGTCTGGGGGGGGCAGGCCAATACCTAAAAAGCCTAGCGTACCGATCATGAAAATGGCGTAACCCACCCGCAGCATCGAGTCTACCAACAGCGGGCCGCGGGCGTTGGGTAAAATTTCCACAAACATAATATACCAGATATTTTCACCCCGGGTTTCGGCGGCGCGGATGTAATCGCGGGTTTTAATGTCGAATGTCAGGCTGCGAACCAGCCGGGCCACGCCCGGCGCGCCGGTAACGACAATGGCCAAAATTATCACCACGTCTCCCTGCCCAAAAGCGGCGATAACCACCAGGTAGAGTACAATCCGGGGAAAGGCGATCAGCGCATCGAGAACCTGCATAATGCTCTGATCGGCCCAGCCGGCTCTATAGCCGGCGTTCAGCCCCAACACAGACCCCAAAAGCACCGATCCGAGAACGCCCCATATAGCTACCCCGCCGGGTATAGAAATGCCTCCCCAGGGTAAACGGGTTTTGAGTACGATCACCTGGGTTCCCGCCATCAGCCTCGAAAAAATATCGCGACCCAGATGGTCGGTGCCCATCCAATTAACAGAATTGGGGGGCAAATTCTGCGTAAAATCAGAGTCATTGGGGACATAAGGAGTCCAGAAAAGCGATATAAACCCCAACAACACCCAGAAGAACACCAAAGCCATACCAACCGTGGCAATTCGAGATTCAAAAACAATTGATATACCTTTCCACCACGCTTGCAATCGGGATGGACGCGCCGGCGTTCCTGTAGTTGATTGCGCTACTGTCATAATAAACTCCTTCGATTTACGATTTACGATTTACGATTTTGGATTTACGATTTTTTCTGTTTCTTTCGCAGGGTTTTGAGAGAGGCGACGGTCATTGCCACAATCTCATCGGTTTCGGTTATCAATCCTGATAATCTGGACTGAGGTAGAATCTCGGCTTCGATGAGTAGTTCCAGCCAGTAGAGCGTTTCGTCTGCCTCTTCTTCGACAATTTTGAATTTGTTGATCATATCTGCTGTTGATTTTGCTCGACACGCAGCGCGGTAGTTAGCGCCAATGGACGTACCCGCGCGCAAGAGTTGTTTAGCAATAACCTGCCCAACCAAGTCATTGGGCAAAGCCTTAACAACCCGAATAATCCGAATTGCGAGTTGCTTCGTCCGCTTTTTAAACAGTTCTTCATTCATAACAGCTTCCAAAATCGTAAATCGTAAATTAGTTACCCGACAAAACCTTCCTGGAAGCTCGATTTAAGGCTAGAATCGTTTCATAAGTCGAGTAATTTGGCTTCAAAACAGCTTCCAGAAAGGTGTTTTTACCAAGATGTCGGGTAGTGAAAATCGTAAATCGTAAATCGTAAATCGTAAATCGTAAATCGTAAATCGTAAATGGTTAGCCGTAACGGATACGCGGATTGAGGAAGGTGTAGGCCAGGTCGCCCAGGATGCGGGTGGCAACGGCAATGGTTACGGTTAGCATTGCTGCGGCCTCTACGGCGTTGACATCGCCAAAGATAGCGGCATCGTAGATGTATTTGCCCAATCCCGGGTAGCCAAAAATCGCCTCTACCACCACCACGCCGCCAATTAGCCAATTGACGTGCAGCATAATAATAGTGATAGGCGCCATCAGGGCATTTCGCACGGCGTGCCGCATAACTACTCGACTGTAGGGCATCCCTTTGAGAATAGCCGTGCGAATGTAGGCCGAATCCATCACCTCGACCATGCTGGCCCTGGTCATTCTGGTAATATAGCCCAACTCAATGGCGGTAAGGGTAAGCACCGGCAAAACAAGAAGCAAGGGATTTTCGAAAATTGCGTTGGGACTGTCGAAGATAGCCACCGCCGGCACCCACTTGAGCCAGATACCAAAGACCAGGATCAAAAAGATACCTGTCACAAACTCTGGCGTGGCCGTTGCCCCCAGGCTGCTAATGGAAACAAAACGATCTGAGGGTTTTCCCTCGTTGATACCGGCATAAATTCCAAGCAGAAGAGCCAGGGGCATAACAATGATAAAGGCTACCCCCGCCAGAACCAGCGTGTTACGCACCCGAGGCGCCAGGGTAACAGCCACCGGGCGGCCATATTGCAGCGATTTGCCGGGGTCTCCCCGCAACAAGCCTTTACGCAGGGGGATGTACTCTTGAGGGCCGTCGCCTTGTTTGCGCAAGCCGGCCTTGGTCAGCGCCCAAACTTCTGCGCCTCCGCCTCTAACCCACATAACGGCATTGCCCTTGGTATCAACGCCCCAGAAAGATTCGCTGCCGTCTTCATTGCTTTGCCAGTCAATGCTAACGATGTGACTGGAAGCTGAACCATCCGCCCCGCGTCTCAAGGTCAACAATTTGCCGTCTTCCATGTTCCAACGGGTCAATACGCCGTCAACGTCAGCCCACCACTCCTGCTCTCCGGTAGCCTGATTGACGATGGTCACCACATCGAAACCAATTTTATTTTTCGCTCGCCAGTCGTTGCCAACAAGCCAATCGGAGTAGCGCAGATAGGACGGAGCGTCCAGACCAAGTTGGGAGCGATATGAAGCCCGCTGTTCCGGGGTGGAAAAAACGCCCAGAATTTTGATGGTGATATCGCCGCTTCCTACCTCCAGCAGCCAGAAGAGGAGAATAGAAACCAACAACATCGTGATAACTGTCGAGACGATGCTACGAAACACAAAACGCGCCATAGAGTTTCTCCTTACAAAAAATAAGACAAGGTGACAAGGTGAAGGGGAGACAAGGAGCGGGTGAGCGGGTGAGCGGGTGAGCAGGTGGGCGGGTGGGCAGGTGGGATACTTTCTCCATCCCCTTGTCCCCTTGTCCCCTTGTCCCCTTGTCTCCCTGTCTCCCTGTCTCCCTGTCTCTCTGTCTCCCTGTCTCCTTAGTTGTTGTTATTCGTCCAACCAAACCTCGTACATCAAGTCGTAAGCTGTGGGGTGCGCCTGGACATTTTTGAACTTGGAGTTGGTGATATTCCAGATACTCTTCCAGAAGGGGTTACCAATGGGGCCGCGTTCCTGCATAATGTCTTCGATCTTGCACATAATACTGCGGCGCTTCTCAACATCAAGTGTAGCTTCAGCCTCGTGGAGCAATGTTTCAAACTCCTTGTCAAACCAGCGGGTTTCGTTCCAGGCGCCAATGGACTCCTCGGTGTAAGCCAGCGGCAAGACCATCGTATCCAAGGGGCGGTGCGACCAGGAGGTGATGCCCAGATCCACTTCGGTCCACCTATCCCAGTATCCGCCAGGCTCGGTAATATCTAACGTAATGTCAAAGCCGGCCGGTGCGGCCATTTCCTTCAAAGCCTGGGCCATTTCCGGTTCGTTCTGGTCGTTCTTGGTGGCCAGAGTAACCTTCAGGGGTAGTTCGATGCCCTTCTCGGCAGCGTACTCTTCCAAGAGTTTCCTGGCCTCTTCAGGCTGATATTCGGGAATGGGTTTTTCGCAGTAAGCAGGATGTACAGGCGCTACGTGAGCGTCGATAGAGAGTTCGCCCTCGCTGAAGTAGGCTAGTTGCAAGATTTTTGCTCGATCCTGACACAGCTTGAGGGCGGTGCGCACGCGATTGTCATCCCACGGTTCCAGGTCTACCCGCATCCGCAGGAACAGAGCCTGGGCGGTGCTAACTGCGCGCACGGTCAACCCTTCTACATCCTTCGACGCCAGGAAATCGGCGGGGCGAGGTTCATAGAGTGAATTAACCTGACCGGATTGCAAGGCCGCAATACCGGCGTCTTTGTCGGTAGAGATATAGATCAACTCATCCAGATACGGCAGCGGTTTACCGTCTTCACCGTTACGCCAGTAGTCCGTGCGACGCTTGAAAACGGCGCGTTCCCCTTCGGCGTATTCTTCCAGCGTGAAGGCGCCGGTGCCGACGGGCTGTTTGATGATGTCGCCCTCGAAATCCCGGTGCAGCACAAGGGCCGGGTAGTGGAACAGGTGTTCCGGCACGCCAATGTTGGCAGTTTGCAGATGCAGGCGAATGTGGTAATCGTCCACCTTTTCCACATCCTGCATACCGCTCAGGTAAGAGAGCAGCCCCAGCATCGAGGAGCCGATATCGGGGTTCAACCACTCGCCAAAGGTGAACATCACGTCGTCGGCGGTCAATTCATCGCCATTGTTGAATTTAACACCTTTTCGCAGGAACAAATCCCAGGTTTTAACATCCTCGCTGGCTTCCCATTTTTCAAGTAGGTAAGGTCGGGTTATGTTATCCGAGCCGGTTTCGGTTAGATATTCACCGAACTGGCGGACAATGTTGGCGCCCTCAACCCAGGATAGACGGGCCGGATGGTCAAGAAGCTGGAGGCTCATAGAGCTTTTCCAGGTGCCGCCTCTTTTGATGCCGCCGGCAGCGGCCGGCGCTGCCGCCTCGCCGCCTGCCGGAGCTGCCGGTTCAGCCGGAGCGCCGCCGCAGGCAGCCAGAGCCGATGCTGCTCCCGCAGACATACCCAGTAACGTGGCAAGGCGCAAGAACTCACGTCGTGAGACGCGACCCTGCTCTAGCAGACCGTAAGCCTCAGGAATGTAGGGGTGAACTTTTTCCATTTGTTTTTTTGAAATTTGGGGTATTTTCATGGTTGTCTCCTCCAAGTCCATGTTCACAAAATACTAAGGGGGGGTGAGAAAAATCAAAAACTAAAGTAGCTGCTCAGGCTGTCATTGCGAGGCGCGTTTTTTGCGCCGAAGCAATCTCCTGTTCGCAAGGAGGAAGATTGCTTCGCTTCGCTCGCAATGACACGGGCTGAAACTGAATAAGACGTGTTTGATTTACGCTCTCACGCTTATCCAAGACCAACGAATACGTAATCAAGAAGTAAAACGAGGGTTTTCTTCTATACGACATCGCCTCCTTTCTAAATGCGGTCTACTGGTATTGCCATAATCAGTAGGCTCAGATGAAGTTCGATTTGTGAGGAAATCACAAAATTGGCGGAAGTAGCTGGAATGTGAATTGTCTTGATAAAACACAACTCGCAACGACTTTGGAAGTTCCGAAGCTTCAATCATCCAGGTTTTTCGGAAGGCCCCTTTGCCCTTTGCTTGTTAGAGGACAGGCGCAATTCTGCTGCGCCAAAATGTGTGGTTGTGCTTGATTATGAGATTTGCTCTCATCATAACACAATTTTTGATTTATGCCAAGTCGAATTTTCGGAGTACTGGGGGTCGTTCAATCGGAAAGACATTTTCAACCACGAATAACACGAATTTTCACTAACACTTCGGCTTCGTTCAGCACAGGTTTTTTGCTTTTTATTCGTGTAAATTAGCGCTATTCGTGGTTGAATTTTCCATCCTTTGCGCCAACCCCATTCAAGGATTCCAGTCCCGTCTTAGCCATTTACGGAGAAACTACTATCCGGGTTGATTTTTCTTAGGCGCGAGTAGAAGCCGATGTTCAACTTAAAGTTTGTGTAGCGGGTGGTGAAGTGAAGCGGATCTTTGTCGTGGTCGTGGCCCTTTTCGCAGGCTTCGATCAGTTCGGCCATCATCAACCCAACGCCGGGCGCGTTTTTGAATTCGTGTCCGCTGGAGCCGACTGCCATATAAAAGCCTTTTAGATCAGATTTGTCATAGATGGGCAGCCAGTCGTCGCTGACATCGTAGAGGTCAACCAGGCCGCGCGGGCGGCGGGGGATGGGCAGATCGGGGATACGCCGGGCCAGACGATAGACTTGCGCGCGCCAACGCTCGTCGGTCAGTTCGCGATTGAAGTCGTCCGGGTCTTCGATCCATTCGTGGGGGTCGCAGTCCGGGTCTTCGCTGCCGACCAGGATGGTGTTGCCGGTTTCGGGGCGAAAGTAGATGCCGGCGTCGCCATCGGAGGTGTGAAAGCCATCGTTCAGAAAATCAAAGCCTTCGGGCGAGGGGACGTGATGGACTTCGTGCCGCATGGCGCGGGTCTTGATGTTCATCCCCTCCTCAACGCCGGCCATCCGGTTGATGATGAAGGAGTGCGGCCCGGCTGCGTTGACCACAATAGGCGCGTCAATCTCTTGCCCATCGTTCAAAGTAATGCCCAGCACGCGGCCATTCTCCTGGCGAATGGCGACCACTTCTTTGTTGAAGAGGAACTCGCCCCCCCTGGCTTCGGCGGCTACTTGTATATTGTGGGTCGCTAATTGGGGGTCGTTGACGTAGCCTGAGCCTGATGTGAAGATAGCGCCTGGCAGATCTACCTCCGAATCCTGCCAAAAAGAGTTGTCTTCATCTTCTGGCGCGGCAGGCGGGTAGTAAGATTTGGTGGAGAAGACAGGGATTTGTTGTTTCAAGGCGGTTACGTCCCATTCTTCGTGTTCCACGCCTAGCTCCCGGTACAGTTCGGCCACGCGTCGCCAGTTGTGGCCCTGAGTTTTGAGCAAAATAGTGCCGACGTTCATAAATTTGGCTATGCCCCGTTCGTCTTCGGTTTCCAGGTAGTCTTCCCAATTTTGCCAGTAGAAAAAGTTATCGTAGGCCATTGCTACCCCGTCGTAAGTGGAGTAGTGCGCCCGCACAATGGCGCAAGAGTTGATGGTGGAACCGGCTCCGGCAGATTCCAGCTTATCAATGTTCAGGGTCTTGTAGCCTTTCTTGGCCAGTTCAAAGGCAGTGGCGCAACCGACGATTCCGGCTCCAATGATGATAGCGTCGTATTTTTTGGTCATTTCAACTGTCTCCTTCTTCTGTATGAGTTAAGCCTTTTCAGTGTTTTGTCTCTTCCATTCAATTCGGGGCTTGCCCGCCCGAATCTCAGCCCGCCGATGCGCCACAAAAGCGTTTAGCTCCTCGACAATGGCTTCATCCAGAGTGGGGGTTTCATAATCTTGTAACATTTGCTTCCAAATTTTGTTGGCTTGCTGGTAAGTATCCTCACTCCCTTCTTCCTGCCACTTTTCGTAATTATCCGTATTGAAGACCTTGTGATGGTAAAGAGCGGTTTCATAATGGCGGGCGGTATGAGCCGATCCCAGAAAATGGTTGCCGGGGCCAACCTCCGCAAAAGCGTCCCAGGCAAAGTCTTCCTCGGTCAAACCAATGCCCTGAACGTATTTGGACATCATTCCCAACATCTCTGCATCGAGGATCAGCTTTTCATAGCCGCTGATCAACCCGCCTTCTAACCAGCCGGCGGCATGCAAAATGAAGTTCGCTCCGGCCTGAACCGCGGGCCACATCGAGCTGGCCGATTCGTAGCCGGCCTGGGCATCGGGAATACGCGAGGCCGTATAATTGCCGCCGGAGCGAAACGGCAGCTTGTAACGCCGCGCTAATTGGGCGCAGGCGTAGAGGGCCAAACTACTCTCCGGCGCGCCAAAACCGGGCGAACCGCTCCTCATATCAACCGTGGGTAGAAATGACCCCTGAATGCAAGGCGCGCCGGGATTGAGCATTTGGGCGTAGGCAATAGCAAATAACGACTCGGCGTTCTGCTGGGCTATGGTGGCAGCCAGAGTTGTGGGCGACATTGCTCCGACGATGATGAACGAGGCCAGGATCATCGCTTGTTTGGCTTGGGCGTACACCTCTAACGCGCTCAGCATCCTGTCATCCATCCGCATAGGGCTGGAGACGCTGATGAGGGAAAGCGTAGCCGGGTTTTCCCGGATGGTCTCTGCCCCAAACAAAATTTCGGCCATCGTCACCGTATCGCGGGCATGATCGGGGTGGGTGACGCTGCCCGTAAAGGCTTTGTCGCTCAGGGTGATATGGGCCAGGAGCATATCCAGATGTCGCTCGTCCATATCAACATCGTTTGGCTCTACTAACACGCCGCCGGCATGGTGCAGCTCCGGGATCATATAAGTGAGCCTGGCAAAGTTGTGAAAATCCTCAAGGGTAGATGGGCGGCGTCCCCGTTCAAAGTCGGCCACATAGGACGGACCGTAGACGGGAGCAAAGATGATGTTGCGTCCGCCAACAAGCAGATTATTGGCCGGGTTGCGGGCCAGTTGGCTAAAGCTTGAAGGGGCTTGCTTGACAAAGTGCATCAAGGTGTCTTCGTCAATCCAGACCATTTCCCCTCTTTTTGGGTGCAGATTTTGTATTTTTTGTTTTTATCTGTGAAAATCTGCGTCCATCTGATGTAGGGCGCGCTTTTGAAGGCCATACCGGCATAAGTTTCCGCCAAACCGTGCGTTGTGCTGCTATACGCGCCGTTCACATTCAAAAAATCCGCTGCGCCGCGCTTGCCCAATTGACGCGCTATCTCAATGCCTTCTTCGGGCGTTAAGCCACCCTCATTAGATTCATCTGCGGCAAAGCGCACGCCCACAATAAAAGCATCGCCCACTTTAGCGCGGGTCGCTTCCAGGGCTTCCAACAAAAAACGCATTCTATTTTCCAGCGAACCGCCATACTCATCCTTGCGTTGGTTGGATAAGGGGGACAGGAATTGGCCTAGCAGGTGCGAGGTTGCCAATAATTCGCATCCGTCCAAACCGCCCTCTTTACAGCGATACGCCGCTTCCGCAAAGGACTGCGTCACCCGCCTAATCTCGGCCACAGCCATCGCTCGCGGCACGGAGTGATGCGCCGGGTCTCGGATTACCGAAGGCCCTATCGTCGGCAGCCAATCGCCCGAATCCCAACGGGTGCGCCGCCCCAAGTGGGAAATCTGGCACATTAGCGCCGCGCCGTGACGGTGCATACGCTCGGCAAAGGCTCTAAAATAGGGGATGACGCGATCATCGCCAACGTAGATTTGCCCGAAAATCGAGCCGCTGTAGCGCGAAATATTGGAAGAACCGCCAAAGATACTCAGCCCAACGCCGCCTTTGGCCTTTTCTTCGTGATAGCGCTGGTAACGTTCTTGCGGCAAGCCGTCTTGCGTATAGATTGGCGCGTGGCCTACGCTGCAAACGCGGTTTTTTAGCCTCAAATGCTTGATGCTAAATGGCGACAATAATGATTTGCAGGCTGTCATAATTTACTCCTTGAAGAGCCTGATTTTACCATAGCCTGAATTGCTATTATAATGTAGCCAAAGCAATCTCTACAAGATAAGCAATCATACAACGAGGTAGATGATGACGCAAGAAAGAAAACGCGCCCATCGAGGCGAACGCAAAGCGCGTCGAGTACAGCCCAACGTTGCCTCGCCCGGTTTGTCCGGCGGCTGGTACAAGCCGCTCCGAGATGAAGACATCGAGCGCATCCACGAGGCTTCGCTGACGGTTTTGGAGCGGACAGGCATTGAGGTGATGCCCTCTGAGTGTCGGGACATCTTCAAAGGTAATTTTGTGGGCGGCGCGCCAGAATCGGTGGACGTGATTGACGAGGTGTGTCGTGGAGAGGGGCATTTTTTGGCTACGGATCAGAGCCTGCAACTGATGAACACCGAATACTACTACCCCCACACCGGCGACCGCCAGATTCGCGGTGATTGGGAGGCAGAAGGCAGTCAGGATATGTGGTCGCGGGCCAAAGAAAAAGCCGGGCATATTCTGAAAACTCACCGCCCCAATTCTATTCCCGCCGAAGTTGACGCAGCTATTCGGGAGCGGTTTGAGATATTATTGCCAGTGGAAAGGTTTCAGGATTGACAAGGCTATTTTTTTAGGTATACTACTGCTGATATATCAGTTGCATACTGCAAATATACATCAATAAACGGCAAAGACTGAAACGAAGCCCGGTGACTTGCGCGTTGAGCAAGAAGGCCGGCGCTGTCCCGCAACTGTGAGGAGCGACGTGATTTCCACCCGCTCTGAGCCAGACCGTTCGTCTTTGTTGCGCAGTGAAGCGCTACTCCGAGGAGAGGGAGCATACCCTATTGAAGGGATGCTCTTTTTTTTGTTGCGTGCTACGTGTCGAAAACTCAACACGCAGCACGCAACACGAATCATATTTTTTACCTTGAACAAGGGGGATAAGCGCAAATGTCAAACATCCGCAGTAACGAAGTGTCTTTTGGAAGCGCGCGCTTCCAACGTCTGTCCGAACGGCAGAGCCAAAAACTCTACTGGGCCACGCTGCAAGTCCTGGAGCGAACCGGCGTCCGCGTTTACGAGCAAGAGGCGCTGGACTTGCTCAAAAAGGGAGGCGCTTCGATCACCGACGGCAATCGCGTCCGCATCCCGTCGGCTCTGGTCGAAAAAGCTCTGAGTACGGCTCCCAAGCGCGTCACTTTATATGACCGCAAGGGCAATCCGGCTATGCCCGTCGAAGGTCATCGCAGCTTTTTTGGCTCTGGCTCCGATTGCCTGAACATCATTGACCATCGCAGCGACGAGCGGCGCAAGGCCGTGTTGCAAGATGTTGTAGACGGGATAACGCTCTGCGACGCCTTGCCCAATATTGATTTTGTGATGTGTATGTTCCTGCCCTCAGACGTTAAGCAGGCCGTTCTGGATCGCTATGAAATGGAGGTGATGCTCAACTATACTACCAAGCCGATTATCTTTGTCACCACCGAATTTTCCGGCTGCGTGGATGCGGTAGAAATGGCCGAGATTGTTGTTGGCGGCGCGGAGGCTTTGCGAAGGAAACCCTTTGTAGCCCCCTACATCAACGTGACCACCGGCCTGATCCACAACGAAGACGCGGTGCAGAAATTGCTTTACATGGCCGAAAAAGGATTGCCTACCACTTATATCCCCTCTACTCAGGGAGGCGCAACCGCGCCCGTCACCCTGGCCGGAGCAATGGTGGTGGCGCAGGCCGGCGTGATGGCCGGGCTGGTGATGTCGCAGCTCAAGCGAGAGGGCACGCCCTTCATTATGCCCGGTTGGGGCGGCAATATGCTTGATATGCGCACCACCGTGCAACCCTACGCCGATCCGGATAAACGCGCGATGGTCCTGGATTACGGCCACTACCTGGGATTGCCGATGTTCGCCCTGGCCGGCGTCAGCGATTCCAAGATGGTTGACCAGCAAGCCGCCGCCGAAGCCGCAATGACCCTGATGACTGACGCTCTGGCCGGCGGCAACATTGTTCACGACCTGGGCTATCTGGAATCTGGCTTGACCGGCTCGCTGGTTCAGTTGACCATTTGCGACGAAATTCTGAACTGGCTGGAACACTTTGTAAAGGGCGTGGATGTTAGCGACGAGGCGTTGGGCCTTGATCTGATTGACGAGATTGGGCCGGACGGCTTCTACCTGGAACACGATCACACCTTCGATAATTTCCGCGATCGCTGGTATCCCGAATTATTCGAGCGCAACAACTACGACGGCTGGCTGGCCGACGGCGGCAAGACCCTGGCCGAGCGCGCCGCCGACAAAGTCAACAAAATTCTGGCCAATCATAAACCGGAACCATTGCCCGATGACATAGCCGCTGCCGTTCATGCGGTTGTCCAGCGGGCGGAAGATGCCGAATAGGCGAATGGCGAATGGCGAATGGCGGATAAAGATTCATCCTTCATCCTTCGTCTTTCGTCCTTCGTCCGAATTTGCAATACCATTTAGAACATAAAAAACGTAACGAGGTGAAAAATGACAGAAAATCTAACAACAATCTTATCATCCAAGACAAAAACCGTTGAGATCAATCGCGCCAATCCAACGGTCATTATCGGTGAACGTATCAACCCCACCGGACGCAAAAAGGTGCTGGCGGCCTTGCAAGTGGGCGATTTTGACATTGTGCGCCAGGATGCCATTGATCAGGTGGCTGCGGGCGCGCTCGTTCTGGACGTGAACGCCGGCGTACCCGGTGCCGATGAAGCCGCGCTGATGAAACAGATGATGGGCATTGTCATGGAAGTGACCGACGTTCCGCTCTGCATCGATACCGCCGACCCGGAAGCGCTGGAAGCCGCCCTGTCCGTTTACGAAGGCAAGGCGCTGGTCAACTCGGTTAACGGCGAGGAACGCTCACTGGAGGCGGTGCTGCCCCTGGTTAAAAAGTACAACGCGGCGGTCATCGGCCTGTGCATGGACGACAGCGGCATCCCGGAAACCCCCGCGCAGCGCCTGGCCGTGGCCGACAAGATCATCGAGCGGGCCGCCAAGCTGGGCATTCCAACAGAAGATATTGTC
>DUEH01000069.1 GCA_011192195.1 Chloroflexota bacterium
AGCCGTTTACAGCCACAGACGGCGACCAACTTTCGCTATTGCCTGGGGAGTGCGTCCACTGGGTTACGGTTCCCTCTTTGTCCAGACGATATATTTCGCGTTTGCCGCTGCGGTTAGCGGTGAAGACCAGCGAATCGTCCTGATACATCACTGGCGACCAACTTTCGCTCTTGTCTGGCGAGTGCGTCCAGCGAATGACTTCGCCGTCGCGGGTTATACGATATATTTCGCGTTTGCCGTCGCGGTCAGACGTGAAGACCAGCGATTTATCCTGATACATCACTGCTCCCCAACTTTCGCTGCTGCCGGGCGAGTGCGTCCAGCGGGTCACATTGCCGTCTTTGTCCATAAGGTGGATTTCGCGTTTGCCGCTGCGGTTAGAGGTGAAGACCAATAGATCTCCCCAATAGACGTTGGGGCCCCAGCTTTCACTCTTGCCAGGCGAGTGCGTCCACTGCGCAACGTTTCCGTCTTTGTCCATGCGGTAGATTTCGCGTTTGCCATCGCGGTCAGAGGCGAAGACCAGCGAGCCGCCTTGATATAGCGTTGGAGACCAACTTTCGCTGCCGCCGGGCGAGTGCGTCCATTGCACAACGTTTCCGTCTTTGCTCATGCGGTAGATTTCGCGTTTTCCGCTGCGGTTGGAAACGAATAAGTCTTCCCTTGTCACCTTGCCCACTGTTGAAATGTCTGGCAGCGAGGCCGGCGTTGGTGTTTTATCACCGGAATTAAACAAGAAGATGGCGGCAATGATGACAAGGACGCCAATGAAGAGGGCAGGCCAATACTTTTTCCAGTCAGGCGGCAGGACGATTCTACTTGTTTTGGTCTGCTCGTTTGCCTGAATGACCGGCGCTTTAGCTTCCCGCGATGCTATTTCCCGGCGCGCCCGTTCCAGCAAGCCGCTTGTCTCTTGATAGTCCGGCTCCATTGTTTCGATTTGGGCAAAAAGGGTGGCGGCTTGCTGCCATTCGTCGGCGGCCATATGAGTCAGGCCGCGACGGTAGAGATCGCTCAGGTGACGGGCGCGTCCTTCGGCCTGACGTTTGGCCGCTTCTGCGGCGCGTTCTTGTCTCAGTTTGGACTGGGCTTGAGTCAGTAGGCCATCAGTGTCGGGATAGTTGGCGTCAAGGTTCCGGATGTGATCCCATACGCCCACAACGGCCTGCCATTGACCGCTATCGTGGAGTTTTTTGGCGTCGCTGTAGAGATTACCCAACTCTTTTTGACGTTTGGCTTGCTTTAACAGGGCTTCGGCGTCACGATAATCGGCGTTCAGGGCGATGATTTCTTTCAAGCGGGCGATGGCTGACATCCAGTTTTCATCGCTCAAGGCGCGTTGAGCCTGAGTGTAGAGATCGGCCAACTGCACTTGTTCTTTGGACTGTTCCAGCCGTCGGGCGGCGTCTCCATCTTCATAGTTGGGCTGGGTGGCGACAATAGTTTCCAGCGTTTTAATGGCTTTTGCCCATTGTTCGGTGTAAAAGTAGCCCAGAGCTTGCGTGTAGAGGTCCGCCAAACGAGGCGTCGCTTTTTTGCGCGCGTTATTGGGCAAAAGGGTTGTTGGCGGGTCTGGCGTAATGGCCGCGCGCAGCGCGCGGGCCAGGTCTCCGGCTGTTTCAAACCGGTCTTGCGGGGTTTTGGCGGTGGCTTTGAGTATGATCCGTTCTACATCTTCCGGTAAATCTGCTCTGATACTGCGGGGCAAAGGGAGCGGATCAGATATTTGCTTCATTACAACGGCAAAGGGAGTGTCGGCGTCAAAGGGAAGGCGGCCTGTGACCATCTCGTACAGAACAATACCCAGCGCGTAGATGTCGGTGTAAACGTCTACCGGCATCCCCTGGCATTGTTCCGGACTCATATAGGCCGGTGTGCCAATTCCCACGCCGGAACCGGTTAACTCGCTGCTGCCGGATACCATTTTAGCCAGACCAAAGTCGGCCAGCAGCGCCCAATCATTTTCGTCCAGCAGAACATTGCCGGGTTTTACATCGCGGTGCAGAATGCCTCTGCTGTGCGCGTGATCCAGAGCGGCGGCAATGCCTTCCAGCAGGCGCAGCGCCGTTTCCAGTTCCATTGGCTGCCCCATTTTGCCTTTGAGCGTTCCGGCGGGGACGTATTTCATGACAATATAAGATAGATCGTCTTCTTGACCAAAGTCAATGACGGGCAGGATGTTGGGGTGGTTGAGTTGGGCAATGGCGCGCGCTTCGCGTACAAAGCGCTCGGAGAAATCGGGGGTCAGAGCGTGCTGGGCGGATAATACTTTGATAGCTACGTAGCGGTCCAGCGAAGGTTGGTAGGCTTTGTACACAGCGGCCATTCCCCCGCGCCCAATAGCTTCTGTAATGCGAAATTGGCCCAAGGTTTTGCCGGCGAGATCCATAGCGCACCTTTCTGTTTTGGTGGTTACTCTGAAGTGTCTAAATCAAAAATAGAGGGGCCGCGAAACTCGTGACAGTGACCGCAGCCGACGGCGGGGTTTTTCACGTCGGTGAAGTATTCGCTGCACCAGGCTTCCACTTTTACGCCGCCGCCAAATCCCAGAAAGCCTTTGCTGGCCGCGCCGTAGAGGGTTATATTGGGGCAGGCGTTTTGACGCAGAATGTCGGGGACAGGGCAGGAATGGCAGTATTTTGCTTCCCAGGGCAAGGAATCAGGGTTGTTTTTGAGCAGGCGACATTCTTCAATGTTACGGCCTCTGTTGTAGTCGCTATAAAAGTGTTTACATTCTTTACCGGCGGGAGTAAGCATAGCAAAAAAAAGGATGAAGGATGAAGGATGAAGGCAGAAATTTTTCATCCTTCTGCCTTCATCCTTTAGTTTTACACTCTGGTAAGATAATTGCCTGTGCGGGTGTCAATGCGAATGACATCGCCGATGTTGATGAAGAGAGGCGTTTGCACTTCCAGGCCGCTGCTAACAGTAACCGCTTTGTTTGCGCCGGTGGCGGTGTCGCCGGCGTAGCCGGGTTCGGCGTCAATCACTTCCATTTCTATGGTGGTGGGGAGTTCTACGTCCAGCGCTTCGCCATTGTAAGTAGAGAGTTTTACTACCAGGCCGTCAACCAGATAGGGAATTATGTCGGCCAGAATTTCTTTGCTCAGGGCGGGCTGTTCGTAAGTTTCGGTATTCATAAAGTAGTAGAGGTTGCCGTCGCTGTAGAGGTATTGCACGTCTTCGTGATCCAGGTGAATGTCTTTCACCTTTTCGCCAGAGTTGAAGGTCTTTTCAGTGATGGAGCCGCTGCGCAGGTTGATGACTTTGGTTTTGATAGTTGCGCCGCCGCGCGCCATTTTTTGGTGGCTGTAATCAATGACCTTGTAGAGGTTGTCATTATCTGTAAAGGTGGTGCCTTTTCTGAGTTTGTTTGCGTCAATCATTGGGTCTTTTTCTCCAGAGTTTTCAGGTTGCGATGATTATAACATAACAATTAGCAATGAACAATGAACAATGAACAATGAACAAACCTGAAACCTGAAACCAGAAACCCGAAACTAGAAACTGGAAATCCATTCTTTGGCTATGGCAGGTAGATCAGAAGCCAGACCGCGCTGGATGGTGGCTTCGGGCAGGGAGTCCAGAATGGATTCGCCGTAGCGTTTGGTGAGGACGCGCTTGTCCATAATGACCACTACGCCTTGATCGGTCTTGCTGCGGATCAGGCGGCCAAAGCCTTGCCGAAAGTGCAGAATGGCTTCCGGCACAGAATACTGATTAAAGGCGTCTTCAAAGGTTTCGTTGCGCGCCTGCACAATGGGATCGCTGGGGACGGCGAAGGGAATTTTGGCAATCACCACGCAGCTTAAATCCGGGCCGGGGATGTCTATCCCTTCCCAAAAGCTGCGCGTGCCTAACAGAACGGCTTTGTCCGTATTCTTGAAGTTATCCAGCAATTGCCGCCGGCTGGCGCCCGATCCCTGCTGGTACAGGGCAATATCGTGGTTGCTCAGGGGTTGCTGAATGAGCTGGGCGGTGTTTCTGAGGTGACTGTAGGCGGTGAATAGCGCCAGCGTGCGGCCCCCCAGAGCGATGGCTAAATCCGCCAGCACTTTGGCAAAGGCTTTTTGAAAGTTGTGCGCGCCCGGCTCCGGGATGTCGGTGGGGATGTAGACCAGCGCGTTATTGGCGTAGTCAAAGGGGGAACCGACGGCGATTTCGCCAACGTCCCAGGCGCCAAGGCGTTCTTTGAGGTATTCAAAACTGTTGTCGGTGCGCAGGGTGGCAGAGGTGAAGATGACCGATTTTTTGCTCTCCAGCAGGTGGCGGCGAACCAGATTGCCCACGTGCAGGGGCGCGGCGTGCAGCGAGATGTCTTGATTGCGCGCGCTCTGTTCTATCCAGGTGATGGTGTCGGGATCGCCTTCGCGCAAAATCAGGTCTAACTGGCCTCTGGTTTCGTCCAGTTGCTGTTTGTAGTTGGTGATGGCGGCCAGCATATCTTCCCAATTATCCACTTCGCAGGAATCCAGATTGTCCCAGAATTTACCTGTTTTGATGATGAGTTTGACCACTTCGCCCAGAGCCAGATTGGTGTTGTCCCAGGTCATTTCTATATCGCTCCAGGCGGGTTGAACGCGCAAGCCGGGAGTAATGCGCAATTTGCGGTCATACTGGTTTTTGGGCTGGCCCAGAAATTCGTTCAGTACGCTGTCTAGTACGTTGAAAAGGGCGCGCCAGGCGCTAATGCTCTTTTCGGCGGCCTGCTGTCCTGCTTGCGATAAGCTTTCGGCCTCATTAATAGCGTTGCCCAGTCCCGCTTTGTTTACGCGGCGGGCAATTTCAACAAAGAGTCCTGTTTTTGAGCCGCTGAGGTCTTTGAGCAATTGCTCTACGCTGGATTTAGTGGCCGAATAGCCAAGCTGGTTGGTGATGCTGTCTTCCAGGTGATGGGCTTCGTCAATGATAAGATAACCATATTCCGGGATGGCGCGATTGTTGACGGCGATGTCGGCCAGCAGCAGGGCGTGATTGACTACAATGACGTGAGCGCTTTCTGCGGCCTGACGAGCGCGAGAAAAGAAGCAGCCTTGCCGGGCGCAGCGTTCCGGCGGGCAAATGTCGGCGTTGGCGTTGACTTGTTGCCACAGGTATTGCTCTTTACGGTTGGGGATAAAAAGTTCTTGTTTGTCGCCGGTGAGGGTGTTGGGCATCCAGACCAGAATTTTTGCCAGTAAGCGCAACTCCAGCGGCGAAAGACGGGGTTTGCGCCGCAATTGCTCTACGCGCCAGGCGCAAACATAATTGCCGCGCCCTTTCAGCGTGGTTCCGCGCAAATCCAGTTTGAGGATTTTTTTTAAGTCCGGCAGATCTTTGTTGATGATTTGGTCTTGCAGGTTGATGGTGTTGGTAGAGATGACCACGCGGGTGTTGTTTTGTACGGCCCACTGCACCGCCGGAATGAGATAGGCCAGCGATTTGCCGGTTCCGGTTCCCGCTTCAACCATCAGATGATACGCTTCGTTGAAGGCGTCGGCTACGGTTTCCAGCATCTCTACCTGCTGCGGGCGATGCTCGAACTTGGGAAAGATTTTGTCGAAGGCGCCGCCATCCTGAATGAGCGCGCCGAGGGTGGGGATGTCCAGCGGGCGGGGGGGGATGATGGGCTTGAGAGGGGGGATGTCTTTGGCGGCGACGCGCTGCTTGCCSGTCAACTGCTGCCCCRTCGCGCTGCTAAAAGTGCGACTTCGTTCTCGCGCCAGGTCTTTGAATATCGGCGCCAGCGACCATTTGCTGCGCGAGGCCATTTCCGCYACYTCTTTGATGACCTGWCCGTCCAGGCGGCGGGCTTGATCCAGCAGRGCTTCAAAAAGCCGGTGCGTTACGCGCGCGTCGTCCAGCGCGCGGTGAGTGGGCGGYTCGGYAATGTTCAACAGCGCGGCCAGCGATTTAAGGCTGTAGCGACTGGCGTGRGGCAGCAAGATGCTGGCTATTTCAAAGGTGTCGATGCCRGRATTKYGCTSAAARAGSCCCAGATTACGCAGAAAGCCCAGGTCAAATTGCACGTTGTGTCCAATGACCGGACTGTCACCCACAAARCGCTGCAAATYRGCGCTAAYTGCGCTAAAGCGAGGGGCATTGGCTACCATCTGGTTGTTAATGCCGGTAAGATGTTGGATTTGGTAAGGGATGTTTCTGCCCGGATTGATCAGGCTGTGAAATTCATCCAAAACGCGATTCCCCCGAAAGCGTACTGCGCCAACTTCGGTGATGCGGTCCGTTTTGGGGTTCAGGCCGGTGGTTTCCAGGTCCAGAGAGACGTATATTCTTGTCACAAGGTTTTCCAGTCTTTGATTTAGGGGAGAAATTTTTCCAACGGGCTTGAGTATAGCATATTTGCAGCATAGGCGAAAACGCACAAAAGAACGGGTGACGTAAATTTTTACGTCACCCGTTCTTTTACTCGTCGTTCGTCATTCGTAATTCGTAACTCGCCGCTGGTCTATTCCATTCCTGCGTCTCGTTTGGCGGAGTCCATAGTATTGCGCAAGAGCATGGCAATGGTCATAGGGCCAACGCCACCTGGCGAGGGGCTGATGGCGCCCGCTACTTCTTTCACTTCGTCAAAGGCTACGTCGCCCACCAGACGATAGCCCCTTTTGCGGGTGGGGTCGTCAACGGCGTTGGTGCCAACGTCAATCACTACGGCTCCCGGTTTTACCCAGTCGGCCTTGACCATTTCAGGGCGACCCACAGCGGCTATCAGGATGTCGGCTCTTTTGACCACCTTGGGCAAGTCTTTGGTGCGAGAGTGGCAGATGGTCAAAGTAGCGTTACGATGGAGCAGGAGCATAGCCACCGGCAGGCCGACGATGTTGCTGCGGCCCAGAACAACGGCCTCTTTGCCTTCGATTTCTACGCCGGTGCGATCAAGTAGTTCAATGCAGCCTCTGGGGGTGCAGGGAACAAACAGCGGGTCGCGGCGTTTCATTGACAGGCGTCCGATGTTGAGAGGGTGGAAGCCGTCAACATCTTTTTCCAGATCAATGGCGCCCAGAATTTCTTCTTCGTCAATGTGGTCGGGCAGCGGCAATTGCACCAAAATGCCGTGTACGTCGGGATTTTCGTTGATCTCTTTTACTACTTTGAGTAATTCTTCCTGGCTGATGTCTCCCGGCAGGTCATGGGCAAATGAGGTTATGCCTACCTGAGCGCAGGCTTTCTTTTTCATATTCACGTAGGCCTGCGAATCTTTTCGCCCGCCGACCAGTACGGTAGCCAAACCGGGTACGCGGTTGTATTTGGCTTTCATTTCTGCGGCTTCGGTTTTAATCTCCTCACGAATAGTGGCGGAAATCGCTTTTCCATCAATAAGTTGCGCTGTCATAGAACATTCTCCTTAAATTTTTTATTGTGTTGTATTTTCAGTTTGCTGATATTGGCAAATGTTTGAAAAGTATAACATAACTCTGTTTCTTTGGCAACGAGTTTCGTGACTGTTTTCACAGTCTTTTTCTGGCCCAAACCTGATTGTAAATATTGAGCCAGGGGGAGATGGTAATATCGCTTAGCTGCATTTCTTGCAGAATGGCGCGTAGTTCTTCTTTTGCCCACGTTTTGCCGGGCATAAATTTGGTTTCCCAGCCAACGCGATTGGTGGTGAACAAGATGCCGTTGGGGGTCAGGACGCGCGTGAATTCGCGTAGTCCGCTTTTTGGATCGGGCAGAAATTCCAGGGCTTCCAGGCAGGTAACGGCGGGGATGGCGCTGCTGGCAAAGGGCAGGCGCATAGCATCGGCGACGATCAGCGGCAGGTCCGGCAGCGATTGGCGGGCGACAGTCATCATTTTGCGCGAGTGATCCAGACCGATGACCTGCCCCTGAAAGGGAGAAAATTGCCGCAGCGCTATCGGCAGGCGACCGGTTCCGGTGGCAACGTCCAGCACAATACCGTCAAAGGCTGGCCCCAATGTTCGACTCAGCGGGTAGGCCAGCAGCAGGCGATCATCGTTTGGGTCAAATTCTTTGATGGCGTTGTATTTGTGCGCTACGCGATCGTACAAAAACGTGACGACTTTTTGGCCCAGATACGCCCCTTCGGCAATGATAAGCTGCCAGTAGAGGAAAAGGGCAAAGAGAAGGATGAAGGATGAAGGCAGAAGGATGAAAAACCAGATAGAACTCATCTCACGCCTCCCAGCGACAGCGCGGCAATGAGAAATGAGAGTAACAGAATGGGGGAAATTTGGCGGGAGAGATGGGGAGTAGGGGAGTGGAGGACGCGAAGCGGTTTCTTCACCAGTGGGGGACGCGAAGCGGTTTCTTCACCAGTGGGGAGTATTGGGGTGTTGGAGGGTGTTTGCGGCTGCGCTTGTTTGGCGTTGAGCCAAAGCAAAAAGCTGAACCCGGACGCCAACCCCGCCGATGCTGCGGCAATGGGCTTGATCAGCGCAAAAAGCAGCAAGGCGATGCTTGCCTGCCCAATGATGACCACCTTTGCCGCGCTGCTTCGTCCCGCCGCTAGTAGTAGCGAGCCAAAGACTGCTACCCAATAACCAAGACCCGGCAGCAAGGCGTTTTGCTCAAGTCCGCCCATCAAATTCAGCCCGATAATGTAGGGGAGCAGGAAACCTGTTACAGATTGCCAGAAGGGTTTTAAGAGGGAGATTTTGGCGGGGGAGGCGCTGCCCATCCAAAAGATGCTCAGGATGGCGATGAGGGTGTACAACACAACTTGCTCTCCCAGCGTTGTTGCTAATCCCAGCGCAACAAGGGGCAAAAGGAGCGATGTCTGCCATTCCCCATCCTTTTGTTGGCGCAAAAGCGCAATCAGGGCAGACAGCCTGCAGGCAACGGAGCCTTTGGCTGCGTAAGGGAGCAGGGGCTTGACGGCCCAGGTTTGGGCAGCGGGGAGGCGCGTTAGATTTCGCCACACGCCTTGCTCAACTACCAGATGCCAAAGCGTGCCCAGTACAGGATCAACCAGTAGCCAGAGAAGGCCAAATTTTAGCAGCCAAGGAGCATTGAGTGTGAAAAAATCAGCTTCAAAACGCAGAATACCGGAGGCTAAAAAGCCGCCTAATGCCGCCCAGCCCGGTCCCGGAGCAAAGCAGTTTTTGCAAGGGATGAGTTTCAGGGTGATGGTGTGGCTCATAGAGCCGGATTATACAGGCGGAGGGGCAGGGGGGCAAGGGAGCAGGTGAGAAAGTGGGCAGGTGGGCAGGTGGGCAGGTGGGCAGGTGGGCAGGTGGGCAGGTGGGCAGGTGGGCAGGTGGGCAGGAGAGTGAGGCTTTTTAACTTCTCTCGTTCCCAAACTCTGTTTGGGAACGAGAGAATGTCATTATGCCAACCCCTTAACTTAACGCCATTGTGCGCTTTACTTGTTGCTGGTTTCTGTGGTAGAAAGGGGCTTGATTTTTTTGTTGCGTTTCATGGTTTTGAATAGCATCCAGCCGCCTACAGCAATCAAGATCAGCGGCCAAACCTGGTCTAATCGTGGGACAATGGGGAAAAAGAAGCCCAGAAAGAGTAATATCATCGCCGGCCATTTTGCCCAGCCGGTGGGGCTTTCCTGGCGAATGAGCCACAGCATACCAAAGGTCAAGCCCAGGCCAATGAAAAGCAAACTGCCCGGGTCGCCATGCGTGACGCTTTCTACGGCTGCCACGCCGGCCAGAGTGGTCAACACGCCTGCGGGAATTGCGGCCCACCAGTGCTGTTTTTCTGTGACGAAGATAATCCAGAAGGCCAGCGATAGCATAAACAGGAAGATGCTGCCGCCCTCAATCAGGTAGAAGGGCAAGCTTTCGACAAACATCACGCCTGTTATGCCAAAAAAGGTGAAGGTGGGGAATAAAATCCACCATTGGTCCCGATGAGATAGGTAATATATCAAGCCAAAGAAGGCGCCCACCCCAAAGATGCCTGTCCAAAACAGGTCTCCCAATTCAGGTGGAACGAGCCTGAAATTGTCCAGCAGAAAAAATATCCCAAACAAGATGAGCATGATGCTCCAGAAAATTCGTTGACTTTGTTTTGCCATTGCCAGAATCCTTTCGCTTTCAAGTAGTGGTAGAGAAGTAAGTGATGGTGCGCGGGATACCCCGCGCACCATCACTTACAACTTAACCACCACCCATTTTCAAGTGTGTTGCTTATTTATACGCAAAACCGGTTTTGAAGTTGCAAGAAGTTGGCTTGAATTCCCCCCCTACCATCTGGTGTATGGATAATGCTCAAGGATATTTTGATCCTTAGAGATCAAAACATTATTATTCAAACCAGCATTAGCCACAATTATGCGGTCAAAGGGGTCGCGAGTCCATGAGAATTTCATTGCCTGATTGACAATGGCATTGAAATTCTTGCCGCAAACTTTGAGACCAATGCGATTCGACAGGTCCGCTACGATGGCGTTGGCATCATCTGTCACCCGTTGAATTTCATACAGATAGTGCAGTTCCAAACGAACTATGGGTGAAATATAAATCTCATGCTCGTTCATCAGAGCCTTGACTCGCCGGCTGAATTTCCCTACTTGCCCTGCGTACAGCCAAACAACGATATGCGTATCAAGGTAAGTCAAGATTCACCTCTTTTTCCCAGCTAATATCTACCAGATCGTCTGGGTCTCCCTGAATAATATGGGGCCTTGAGATCAAATTTTTGAGTTTATCCGCCTTCTCGACCGGCGCAATTCTTAGTCTCCTGTTGCCTTTGTTGACTTCGATTGGTATACCTGTATTCAAAACTTCTTCTAATAGCTTATAAATATTCGCTCTCAGTTCCGTTGGGGTGACTGTTTTCATAACATCTCCTTCTTGAGCTTCTGTTTGTTAAAGATGCGTACACTGTTTATAAAACGTACGTACATTGTAGATTGAGAAGCTGTTCGTGTCAAGCTGAATTCGGGATAACTAAAGCGCAACAGCAAGGCAGGAAGGTGTCAATAGTCAGGAAGGTTTAACGTGGATTCGCGGGGTAACGGCCCCCCTGGCCCCCCCAGAGGAGACTGCTTGGAAAGTCGGGGGAAGTCAATAG
>DUEH01000007.1 GCA_011192195.1 Chloroflexota bacterium
ATAGCTCCTGCTATTTTTATTTTACCGGCTGTTGCCGTTCTGTTTGTTGGCTTGATTATCCCGGTAGCCAATGCTCTTTATCTCAGTTTCTTTGATTGGGACCTGGGAACCCCGTGGGAATCAGCCAAATTTCTGGGGCTGGACAACTTTCAACGGATGCTGACCGATGAAGGCGTGCGGTCATCAATCTGGGTCACGCTTCGTTACACCTTTTGGACAACGACCCTGGAGATGATACTGGGGATTGCATTGGCGCTGGCGCTCGAGAAGCCAATCAAGGGCGCAGCAATTTTTCGCACCGTGTTCATTCTGCCGCTGATGGTTTCGCCCATTGTTGTGGGTCTAATCTGGAAATATATGCTCGATGCCCGCACCGGTGTCATCAATCACTATGTTGAAGCTATCGGCGAAGCGATTCCATTCTTGCAGAATTTGGGATTTGTTCGTCAAGCCTACCTGGGTGATCCAAACCTGGCCTTGCCCGCCCTGATCATCACAGATATCTGGCAGTGGACGCCGTTCATCTTCATTATCATCCTGGCCGGCCTCCAGGCCTTGCCCGAAGAAGTTATGGAGGCTTCCTTAATCGACGGCGCTAATTGGTGGCAGATGACATTGCGCATCAAGTTACCTATGATTTTGCCCCTGATTATCGTAACGCTTCTGATGCGTATCGTTGATGTGTTCCGCGCTCTGGAAGTCATCTTCATTATGACCTTTGGCGGCCCGGGACGAACCACAGAGGTGCTGTCGTTAAAAATTTACCGTACGGCATTTACCGCCCAGGACCTTGGTTACGCATCGGTCATTTCAGTAATCTTGATTGCGATCACCTTTGTGTTGAGTATAGGTATTCTGCTTTACAACAATCCCGTCAAGGCGCAGGAGGGCTAAACCGATGCAATCGACAACTCTGAACAAATCAACTGCAACCAAAAAAAGTTCATCAGGATTCCGGATCAAGTGGTCGCAGGTTACTCATTATGCGCTGTTGATTATCCTGGCATTAATCATTATTGGTCCGCTGTATTTGATGGTGCTGACCTCATTCAAACAGCAGGTTGTGATTATGTCGCGCGAGCCGGTCTGGTTTTTTGTGCCTACCGTACACAACTACCAGCAGATTATTCAGGAAGAGAATTTTCTGCGTCACCTGCTTAGTTCATTCACCGTAGGGCTGCTTTCAACCGCCCTCACGCTCTTTGTTTCAGGATGGGCCGCCTACGCCATTGCCCGAATGAAGTTTCCGGGCCGGGGGTTAATGGCTAACACAACATTGGTTGTCCGCATGGTGCCTCCTGCCGTGTTAACCGTTCCCATTGTCGCAATGTGGGGAGCCTGGGAAATCAGTCTGTCCACGGGCGGTTCTATTTTTTCCGGCCTAAACAATGCCTATCTTGCCTGGATCAATTCCACCGCGCTATGTACCTCAAATTCACCCTGGTTAGAAGCGGTTTGCCCCCTGTTAAATGACGGTCTGGCCGATGGCCGGCTGGGCTTGATCTTGTTTTACTCCGCGCTCAATCTGCCGTTCACCGTCTGGCTGTTGATCGGGTTCATCCAGCAGATTCCGATTGATCTTGAAGAAGCCGCTATTGTTGATGGGGCAACCCCGTTTCAGGTATTCAACAAAGTACTCTTCCCCCTGTTGAAAAGCGGCTATGCTGTGGCCGCAATCTTCACCTTTCGCATTGCCTGGAATGAATTTCTGCTTGCCTTGATCCTCACCGGACGCACCTCTTACACCTTGCCGGTGAAAACAACCCTGTTCATTCGGGAATCTGGCGTGCAATGGGGCCTAATTATGGCAATGGGCACCCTGATTCTCATCCCGCCGTTATTGCTCACATTCTTCTCCGCCCGCCAGATAATTCAAGGTATGACCGCCGGAGCCGTGAAAGGATAAATACAATGAACAAACCTTTACTCCAAATAGCCCTGGATACCTACGACCTCCCCTCTGCATTGGGGCCTTTGCAAAGAGCGCACCAGCAGATTGACGTGATTGAAGTAGGCACGATCCTCTGTCTATCTGAAGGGATGCACGCCGTGCGGGCCATCCGCAGTCTGTATCCCGACAAAATTGTGCTGGCCGATGTGCGCATCGCCGAAGCCGGCAGCATCATCTCTAAAATGGCCTTTGAGGCCGGGGCTGATTGGGTCAGCGTGGTCAGCGGGGCCGCCCCCAGTTCCTTTGAAGTTGTCCTGGCCGAAGCTCAAGCCCGTCAAAAGGATATGCAGATTGAATTGAGCGACGGCTGGACCTGGGAAATGGCGCAACGCTGGTCAGATATGGGCGTACAGCAGGTGATTTTCAAACGCAGCCGCGACCTTGAAGCGCAGGGCCAACTCAGTTGGGGCCAACAAGACTTTGACCAGATTCACCGCCTGGCCGAAATGGGCTTCAAAGTTACCGTCACCGGCGGCGTGAAACCGGCGGATATCCCTCTTTTTGCCGGAACGCCGGTCTACATCTTCATCGCCGGACGAGCCATTGTCAAAGCCGATGACCCGGCGGCTGCGGCCAAAGAATTTCAAGACGTCATTTCCCAAACCTTTGGCGCAGCGCCCGCCAGCCCGCCAGGGATTGAAACCCCAGGCTAATGGTCTAAGTCGGCTCAAGCCGACTAAACAATCTCAAAAATTAGTGCGCTTTGGCGTACTTGAGTTATTAGCCCTGAGCTTCAGCTCGAGGCGGACTCGGGGCGGACACCGCAAGTTGAGCAATTACAATCTTAAATCACAGAGTGTGCTTTATGACCAAACAACTCCCCATTGGCATTTACGAAAAAGCCCTCCCCTTCAACGTAGACTGGTTTGAGCGATTATCCAAGGCAAAAGAAGCGGGCTTTGATTTTGTCGAAATTTCAATCGATGAAAGCGACGAGCGTCTGAGCCGTCTCGACTGGTCTGCCAAAGAACGGGCCAACCTGCGAGCCGCCATCGCTGAAACCGGTGTGCCGCTGACCACTATGTGCCTCAGCGGTCATCGCAAATACCCCCTCGGCAGCGCAGATACCGCCATTCGCCAACGCGCCTACGACATTATGCAAAGAGCGGTTGACTTTGCCGTGGATGTCGGGGTGCGGGTGATCCAATTGGCCGGCTACTACGTTTACTACGAACCCCACACCGCCGACTCTCTGCCCCGCTACCAGGAAGGGCTGGCCCAGGGGCTTGAATGGGCCAGCCAGGCCGGCGTGATGCTGGCTATGGAAAATGTTGACGGCAACGATGTCGATTCCGTAACGCAGGCAATGTACTTTGTGGACGCCTTCAACTCCCCCTGGTTCCAGGTTTACCCGGATATCGGCAACCTGTCGGAACACAGCCTGGACGTTTGCGCCGAACTTGAACTGGCGCGCGGGCATATGGTCGGCGTCCACGTCAAAGACACCGTTCCCGGCGAACCCAGGCGCGTACCATTCGGCCAGGGCACAGTTCCTTTTGTCGAAGCCTTCAAAAAACTGGCCGAAATGAACTTCACCGGCCCCGTTTTGCTGGAGATGTGGAACGACGACTCACCCGACTCAATGCGCATTATTCAGGAGTCTCGTGAGTGGGTGATGACCAAAATGCGTGAAGGCGGATTAATCTCCGAGGAGAAATAAACCTATGATGCTAGAAGAATTGCGAAAAGAAGTATGGCAGGCTAATATGGCGCTTCCCGAACACGGATTGGTCACCTGGACCAGCGGTAACGTGAGCGGGCGAGACCCTGAAACCGGGTTGGTGGTCATTAAACCCAGCGGCGTGATGTTCAATGAACTTACGCCTGAAAATATGGTTGTTGTGGATGCCGAAGGTATGGTGGTCGAGGGAGACCTCGGCCCCTCATCTGATACCGCATCACACCTTTACATCTACAACCATCGCCCCGATGTGATGGGCGTTGTTCACACCCATTCAAATTATGCCACCGCCTTTGCCGCTGTTGGCAAATCTATCCCTGTTTACCTGACCGCTATTGCCGACGAATTTGGCGCAACTATCCCCTGCGGCGGCTATGCCGGTATCGGCGGCGAGGAAATTGGCGAGGAGATAATGCGCTCGATTGGCAATTCTCCGGCTATACTTATGAAGCAGCATGGCGTATTTACCATTGGCAAGTCGGTTAAAAAAGCCTTGCAAGCAGCAGTTATGGTTGAGGATATTGCCAAAACCGTGTGGATGGCTATGCAAATTGGCGAGCCGGAAGAACTTCCCGTTGAAGAGATTGACGCCAACTACGACCGCTACCAGCATCGATACGGCACGTTTGAAGCCAGCACGGGTATTTCAACCAAAGAAGGTTGAACTGCCTGAGAAATTAGAATTTAGAGGCCGTCTGGCATATTACATTTTTCTAATTTCTTGTTTCTAATTCCGGTTAATCCGGTCATTGGAGAATAAACATTGCCTCGTTTTGATGTAACCACCATAGGTGAAGGACAATTACGTTATTGCGTCCCCGCCGGAAAACGTATGGAGCAGGTAAACCGGTTTGACGTGTTTGTTTCCGGCACCGAGGCCAATGTCAGCGGCCTGCTCTCGCGCCTGGGCTGGAATTGCGGCTGGATCAGCAGTTTGCCCAACAACCCGCTGGGTCGCCGTATTCGCAACGAGTACCGGCTGGCTCAACTGGATTTGTCGGCGGTGGTCTGGACAGAGACGGGGCGGGTGGCCATCTATTACGTGGAATACGCCGTCCCGCCCCGGGCCACCACCGTATTTTACGACCGCAAAGATACCAGCTTCACCAAACTTACCACCGAACAAATTGATTGGGATTATCTGCTTGATACTCGATTGCTCCATTTGTCAGGGCTAACCGTGCCACTTTCAAAATCGCTTCAAGAAATTGTTATTGAAGCGGCCCGGCGGGCTAAAGCCAAAGGCGTGCCGGTTAGCTTTGATATGAACTATCGCAGTCGCCTGTGGACGCCGCAGGAGGCCGCCGAAGCGGTCAAGCCCATCTTCAAAACGGTTGACTTACTTTTCTGCGGTCGAGGCGACGCCCAGCGGATGTTTGGCTTTGACGGTACTCCTGAAGAAATTGTGACCCAACTGAGCCAACTAACCGGAGCTAAATACATCATCACCTCGCTATCCGGCGAAGGCATCATTGGCTGGGACCGGCAAAATTTTTACCGCCAACCCGCCAGAGAAGTGGGCATTGTGGACCGCATCGGCGCCGGCGATGCGATGGTGAGCGGCGTACTGCACGGCTGGCTGCAAGGAGATTTTGCCAAAGGTCTGCGCTACGGAGTCTTAACCGCGGCCCTGGCCCTCAGTCAATGGGGCGACCAGTTGATAACCAGAGCCGCCGAAGTTGAAGCCCTGTTGACCAGCGACACTGTCGATATTTCGCGTTGAATCATATTCAAAGCCCCGCCATAAACTGGAAAACTGTATCCGTATGGCCGGGAAGTTCTTCATGCCCATAGTCGGGATAGAACGCCAATGATTTTGAGGTCTTGATCTTGTTTTAGGCACTTGTTGTAGGCAGCAAACTGCGTTGAAGGCGGGCAAATCTCATCCATCAGACCCACGCCCATCAAAATCTCAGCGCGAATTCGCGGAGTTAAATACTGCACGTCAATGTAGCCCAGTTTGGTGAAGATAGCTTCTTCTCTCTCGTGGCGGGGGTCAAAACGGCGGAAAAGGGTTGCGAGATTGTACTTAGGAATGAGAATTTGGTAATGGTTAAGTTGTAAGTGATGATTGCGGAATTCAAAACTGTAGTTTTGGACTCCATCACTTACTTTTTTACCACTACCGAGAATTTAATAACTTACCCAATCCGCCGGGAGATTGGAGATTAGAGATTGGAGATTGCAGGCTAATAATCTCTTTATCTCCCAATCTCCAATCTCCAAATGGGTAAGTTATTTACGCACCATTCCTTACGCAGTCAAACTATTGCTAACCGATGACAAAGGGCGGCAAGGTCAAGTCGGCCACAAAATTAAAATTTCCGGCGCGGCAGAGCCAGAACAGCCGCCCGTAGCCGTTATCACTGCCCCGGGGCAGGCGGCGGTAGGGGAAGAGGTTATTTTTGACGCCAGCGCCTCTCACGGAGAGAGCGCCCTTGTCAACTATCGCTGGAACTTTGGCGACGGCAATACCGCTGACGCCATCAGCGTGACCAAAAGCTATAACGCTGCCGGTATCTACAACGTAACCTTGACCGTAGTTGACGACAGAGGGCTGGAAAGCGATAGCGTCTCCGTTCAGGTAGAGATCATTGCTGAATCAACGCCGATGCCGGCAGGGGGATAAAGCGTTAACGTGAATGTCAAAGGCAGGCAATTCGGATAATTTTCCAAAAATAGCAAAGCCTTGTAAAATCCAGGGTACTCAGTTAGCTCCCTTGTTTCCAAACTAAGCTTGGGAATGAGGTGGGCCTTGGATAACGATAATAACGCTATTTGGAGGATTTTTATATGAAACGACAGAATGAACAAGCCGCTGTTTTTTTGCTTGGCGCGGCCATTGGCTTGATATTAGCGTTACTTTTTGCCCCGCAAAGCGGCGAAGATACCAGACAATTGATCAAAGACCGCAGCAGTGAGCTAAAAGACAAAGCCATTGCCGATAAAGACCATTTTACGCAGCGTATTCAAAGCGCTACCGATGAATGGATCACCCAATTACGCGCCGTCACCGATGATCTGGTAGCGCAAGGCCGCCTCAACGCCGATGACGCTCGCGCGCAGATAAACGGGCTGATAGCTAAAATGCGGAGTTGAGTTGCAGAAGTAATATCAGGCAAACCCTAATCTTTTGTTGCACCCGACTGAACAGAAAAAGCCTCAACTTCCTCGTTCCCGAACAGAGTTTGGGAACGAGGAAGCTGAGGCTTTTCTTCTGATTTCGTAACTACTAAGGCTCAGGTGCGACGCACTTAACAAATTGCTTTTTCTAGCAAATAACTGTCCAATACAGTCAAAATTTGCACTTGAAAACCGTTTCGTGAAGTGCGTTGCACCTGTTTCCGCTTGTGGCTGAGTAGTTACCTGATTTCTTTCTTCTACTCCTCGATCGCCTCCAGTAGTTTATTCAAATCTGCTTCCAGCGCGTCCAGTTCTGCGCCGTATTTGGCCCAGTCGCCAGAGCGAGAGGCTTCTTGCGCAGCCTCGTAATGCGCCGAAGCGGATTCTGCCAGTTGGCGCACGCTTTGGTCTACTGCGGGGGCGTCAGATGCAGCGTCTTTCGACTCTGCGTCAGCGGGCGCGGCGATTTCATCCAGCACGGACGGACGCATACCGCCAATCAATTCTATCAGCCCTTCGGCCAGCGTATCGGCCATAATGACCTGATCGCCGCTGGCAACAATAACGCGCTTTAACTCCGGGATGCGTCCCGATTCTGCCTGCAAATAGATGGGTTCCACATACAGCAGCGATTTCCCCAAAGGCAGCACCAGCAAATTCCCCCTAATGACGCCTGAACCACCCTGATCCCACAGCGAAAACTGGGCCGAAATCTCCGGGTCCTGGTCAATTCGGGCTTCAATTTGCAGCGGGCCAAAGACCAATTCTTGCTTGGGATAGCGATAAAGTACCAACTCGCCGTAATGTTCGCCATCGGAACGAGCCGCCAACCAGGCCACCAGATTGTCTTTATTATGCGGCGTCAAAGGCTGAAAGAGAATGTACTCTTCATCCTGTCCGCCGGGCAGACGGGCGATGATGTAATACGGTTCTACCGGCTGCATATTGCCGGAAAAAGTCTCGTTGGGAATGGCCCACAGGTCTTCTTTGTTATAAAAAACGTTGGCGTCCTTCATGTGATAGGTCAGATACAAATCAGCCTGAATGGCAAACAGGTCTTCCGGGTAGCGAATATGCTTTTTCAGCGTTTCCGGCATCTGCTCTGCGGGAAGAAAAATTCCGGGGAAGATGCGGGCGTAAGTTTGCGCCAGCGGGTCGGCGGGGTCAAAAAGGTAAAACGTCACCGAACCGCTATAAGGATCAATCACCACCTTGACCGAGTTACGAATGTAGTTAAATTGATTGCCTACGCGCTCTGAATAGGGGTACAGGCTAGACGTGGTATAAGCGTCCAGTATCCAGTACAAGCGAGCATCGTCGCCGACGACAATGTAGGGATCATGGTCATAATGCAAGAAAGGCGCAATCTCACGGGCGCGCTCCCTGATTTGCCGGTACAGAAGAATTTTACTCTGCGGGGCAATGTCGCGGCTAAGGATAATGTTGCTATCGCCCAGACGCAGGGCAAAGGCGATTTTCTTCAGATAGCTATTCAGCGTTACGCCGCCCTCGCCTTCATAGTGGGCGTAAATAGTTTTATCCCCTTCACCCGGATAATCGAACTCTTTTTCGCGGGTGTTCACAAAGACATAATCGCTGGCGTTTTCGCCAAAATAAATCTCCGGACGCTCGATGGGCATTGAAATGCTTGACTTGGGCGGCAGGTCTTTGATCCAGAAATTGGGCAAGCCGTCTTCCGTCACTTCATTGACGGGATTCATCACCACGCCGTAGCCGTGCGTAAATTGCAATTTCTGGTTGATCCAGGTGGGCGACTGCAATTGTCCCTTGTCCAACTCTCGCGCCGATATGGCTACTTGCCGGTACTGATCATCGACCATATAGCGGTCCAGGTCTACATCGTTAAAGGTGTAGTAAAGCCGCAAGGTTTGCAACTGTCTGAAGGTTTGCAACAGCGGGCGATAATCCCACAGCCGAACATTGGATAAGGTGTCTACATTACCTTCCAGATCGGCGGCAGTAAGCGGCGTGAAGGTATCAAAATCCCATTCTCTCACATCTTGCAAGCCATAAGCCTGATTGGTGTACTCGATGTTGTAATCAATGTAGGCCGATTCGCGGTTCAGTTCATTGGGTTCCACCACAAAACGCTGCACCACGCCGGGAACAATGCCGCGCGCTATAAAACCGCCAATCAACCAGATAAAAATAGCCAGCAAGGGCAACGTGCTGCGCTGCATAAAAATGTTCAATATCAGCAAAACCGCCGATAACGCAGCCAGCCCCATCAAAATACGCAGGCCGGGCAGCAGTACATTGATATCGGTATAACTGGCGCCAAAAACTACGCCGCGCTCGCTGTACATCAGGTCAAAGGCATCGAGCCAGTATCCCCAGGCAAAAGCCAGGAAAATCAGCGCGCCTAAAATGGAAAGGTGTAGCTGCACGTGCGATAAAATCACCACGCGCCCTTCTTCCAGATTATTACGCTGTTCCAGCAAATAAATTCCGGCAGCGCCAAAAAGAGACAGGAAAAGCACCAGCACCGTCCAGCCCTGCACAAAGCGCATCAAGGGTAAACTAAAAACGTAGAAGCTAATATCCTGCCCAAAAATGGGGTCGCTGATGCCAAAACTGACGCGATTGAAAAATTGCAGCACCGTTAACCAATTGGCCGATGCCGCCACGCCCACCAACCAGGCCAACATCAGCGCCACGCCCCACGTTACCTGCCCCACTACGCGCTGAGCCACCAGGGCTTCATCGCTAAAAAACAAGGTATTTCGCTTCACCAGCCAGCGGGCTATGTAGGTGTTGAGCAAAAAGAACAGGGCAAAGCTAAGGGCCACCGCCAGAAAAATGACCACTCTGGCCATCAATGAGGTGCTAAAGACCTGCACAAACCCCACCGCTTGAAACCACAGCCAGTCTGTGTAAAGCGTAATGCCGCTATTGAAGAGCCAAAAAATCGACAGGGCAATAGCGCCAATCAACCACAATCTGATGGATATTTTAGGCATTTGAATTTGCGGCGGCGTGGGCATACTTGGCCCGCCTTCGCCGTTACTGCTTGAACCGTAGTTCATAAGATTACTCCGTTTTGAATGGGTTTTTGGTTTTTTTGTTTCGAGTTTCTTGTTTTGAGATTCAGTTTTAGCGCTGACCGCTGACCGCTGACCGCTGACCGCTGACCGCTGACCGCTGTTTTCATCTTTTTCTGCTCTCAGCGGGTCCGCGACCCGCGTCTTGGACGCGAGGGTACGCCGGTTCGCGGAGCCGGCTTGAACCTGGGGAGAAACTAAACCGGCATTATACTGTCGCCATCCCGAATCTGTTTGCGCGAAACGTAAACGCAGGGCGTCGTGGTGGTTTAGCATAAGCTGCAAACTCTCTTCCAACAGGGCAGGCTCAAGAGGCTGCTGCAAGTTCAGAAGTAAAGGCATATTCCAGTGACGGGGCTGGGGCAAATCTTGCTCAAAGAACCAGCGCTGGATTGGCGTGAGGGGAAGCGGCCCCGTCACTGCGCCCTGTTCAGCCTGAACTTCCCGCGCCACACCGACAACCTTCGCCAGTTCAGCAATGGTTTGATGCTGGAAAAACTGTTTAGGCGTCAATCGCAATCCGGCCTGATTAGCCCTGGCAATGACCTGAATGCTCAAGATGGAATCGCCGCCTAACTCAAAGAAGTTGTCATTTCGCCCAACCCGCTCAATGCCCAGAACCTTTGCCCAAACGCTTGCCAAAGTTTCTTCGGCCTGATTTTGCGGCGGCGCAAAGGTCTCTTTCTGCTCGCTGCGGCGCTGATGGGGCGACGGCAATTGTCGGCGGTCAATTTTGCCGTTGGCGGTCAAAGGGAACGCATCCAGTACCACAAAAGCCGCCGGAAGCATATAGTCAGGCAAACGGCTCTTGAGATAATCGCGCAGTTCAACAATCAAGTCTTTAATAATTGATAATTCATAATTGCTAATTGCTAATTGTTCAGCCGGAACCACATAAGCCGCCAAGCGCTTTTGCCCCGGCCCTCCCGATCTATCCTGCCAAGCAATAACCGCCGCCTCACCCACCGCCGGATGCCGGGTCAGCGTCGCCTCTATCTCCCCCAACTCCACCCGGAAACCGCGAATTTTCACCTGATCGTCGGCCCGGCCCAGAAATTCAATGTTGCCATCGGGAAGGTAGCGGGCCAAGTCGCCGGTCTTGTAAAGATGCAGGGGAGCAGGGGAGCGGGGGGGCGGGGGAGCGGGGGAGAAAGTGAGTTCTTTCACTTTCCCACTTTCCCACCTGTTCACCTGCTCACCTGCTTGAATAAACGATTCTGTCGTCAGCTCAGGGCGATTAAGATAACCCCGACTCACGCCTGCGCCGGCGATGTAGAGTTCGCCGGGGACGCCGATGGGGACGGGCTGGAGAGTTGCATCCAGCAGATAAACCTGAACGTTTGGCAGAGGACGCCCAATGGGGATGGTGGCGGAATGAGAAGATGATTTATCCGCTTCAACGCGGTAGGTCGTCGCGCCGATGGTCGTTTCGGTGGGGCCGTAGTGGTTGAAGATAACACATTCCGGCGCAAGAGACTGCACCCTGTCTACCAGATCCCAGGTAGAAGCTTCGCCGCCCAAAATCAAGCGCTTGCGAGGCAAGATGTGTTCGGGGCCGGCGGCGCTTAACAAGGCGGCCAGATGAGAAGGGACAATTTTCAACACGTCAACGGGATGACGGCGAAAATAATCGCTCAAGGCATTAGGGTCGCCGGCCCGCTCCCGCGAGATAATGTGCAGCGTTCCGCCGGTACACAGCGCGGCAAAGATAGCCGTGTTGCCCAGATCGGCGGCAAAGGTGGAAACAAGGGCGTAACTCAAGCCATCGCGCAGATCAAAACGCTCCAAAATGCCGTACAGGTAATTGGTCAACTGCCGGTGTTCAACCATCACCCCTTTGGGCGCGCCGGTTGAACCGGAGGTGAAAAGAATGTAAGCCAATGGATTTTGGATTTTGGATTTTGGATTTACGATTGCTGGTTGACTTCCTCCACCGGCTAAAGCCTCGACTCCGCGCTGATTAATACCATCCAAATCGTAAATCGTAAATCGTAAATCGTAAATCTCCAGGATGGAGTTTCGGCGTTCTTCCGGCCAGTTGGGGTCAAGGGGCAAGTAGGCGCCGCCCGCTTTGAGAACGCCCAGCATCGCTACGATAAAATCGGCGGAGCGATGCAGGCTGATGGCGACGGGGGTTTCCGGTTCCACGCCCGGCAATTGCAGTCGCCGGGCCAGTTGCTCGGCCCGGCGATTCAGTTCTGCGTAGGTCAACTGCGTATCCTCGAACACAACAGCGACGGCGTTGGGGGTTTTGGCGGCCCACGCTTCAAAAAAATGATGGATGAGCCGGTTCTGGGGGTAATCCCGCCCGGTGTTGTTCCAGGCGCTCAGGAGTTGATGGCGCTCCGATGCGGTCAGCAGCGACAGGGCTGAGACAGGCTGCGCCGGGTCGGCGACGACGCCTTCCAGCAGCGTTTGGAAATGTCCGGCCATCCGGGCGATGGTCTCCGCGTCAAAAAGGTCTGCGCTGTAAGTCAACGCGCCGGTCAGACCGTTTGGCGCGTCGGTCAGGGTCAGGGTCAGGTCAAATTTGGCCGTACCGCTGTCCGGGTCTTCAGCCGGAATTAAGGTCAATTCCGGCAGGGTTAGCGCCAGCATTGGATTGTTGCGCAGCGTGAACATCACCTGAAAAAGCGGCTGGCAGCTCAAATTGCGCTCAGGCTGCAATTCATCCACCAACTTTTCAAAAGGGAGTTCCTGGTGAGCGTAAGCGCCCAGAGCGGTTTCACGCACTTGAGCCAGAAGTTCCAAAAAAGCAGGGTCGCCCGACAGGTCTGTTCGCAAAACCAGCGTGTTGACAAAAAAACCAATCAGCCCCTCAATTTCGGCGCGGGTGCGGTTGGCAATGGGCGAAGCGACAATGATGTCCGTCTGTCCCGTGTAGCGATAGAGCAGCGCCTTGAAAGCCGTCAGCAAGGTCATAAACAGGGTGACGCCTTCCTGGCGGCTTAATTCTTTGAGCGCCCGGCTCAACGATTGGCTCAAACGTAACGGCTGCCGCGCCCCCCGAAAGCTTTGCGCCGGCGGACGCGGGCGGTCGGCGGGGAGGGAAAGGATGGGTAACTCGCCGCCAAGTTGCTTGCGCCAGTAGCTTAACTGCCTTTCCAGTCGCTCGCCGCGCAGCCAGTTTCGCTGCCAGCGGGCAAAATCGCTGTACTGGATGGGGAGCGGGGTCAGCGGCGAGGGCTTACCCGCTCGAAACGCCTGGTACAAAGCCGCCAGTTCCCGGATAAGAATTTCAATGGACCAGCCATCGCAGGCAATGTGGTGGATGACCAGCAGCAACTTGCGCCGCGTTTCGGACAGTCGCCAGAGAGAGACGCGCAACAGAGGCCCGCCAGCCAGATCAAAGGGGCGGCGAATCTCTTTGGCGATCAATCGCCCGGCTTCAGTTTCGCGCTCCGGCTCCGGCAAATGGCGCAGGTCAATCGGCGAAAGGCGGACAGTCAATTCAGGGGCAATTACCTGAATTGCTTC
This sequence comes from Chloroflexota bacterium, assembly GCA_011192195.1. Classification (GTDB taxonomy): domain Bacteria; phylum Chloroflexota; class Anaerolineae; order 4572-78; family 4572-78; genus DUEH01. Next base: position 13,295 of record DUEH01000007.1, read on the forward strand.
CCCATTCACCGAAGCAAACGAGGCGCGTAACACTTCGTGGCGGCGAATGATTTCGTTGAGGGCGCGTTCCAGAGCGGGAATATCCAGGCTTCCATCCAGATCAAAAATAGCCGGGACGTTGTAGAGCGCGCTGCCCGATTCCAGTTGGTCCAAAAACCAAATTCGCTGTTGGGCAAAGGAGAGGGGGAGCGGGCCATCGCGTGAAAGGGGGGTAATGAGGGGGGCGTCAACAAGGGCGGCGGTCCTGGCCTCTTGCAAAAACCGAATGATGTCTGTTTTGCGGCGAGTCACTTCGGCCCGCAAGTCCGGCGTCAAGGCGTCAGGCGGCGCGCTATAACGCAGGCGCTCGCCTTCAAGCCAAAGTTTTATATCAAGTTGTCGAAGGCGGGAAAGAAAGTCGGTTGTAATCATTGGCCCAAATTCAAAAGCATAACGAATGGTAATTGAGCCGCGGCTTGATTAGTTTTTAACCGAACCGAAGTTTTCCCGGTCGACTCAAATTGCGTTGTTATATGGCGTTACAGGGCGCTCCATCTCTATCAGCACGATTTATCTTCGTTTGCCGCCTTCAAAATTGCCATCCACGCAATAATCTAACAAGTCTTTGCTTTTTCCGTCCTCTATAATTCCAGGCAATTTTCTCCTCTTTTTTCGGAATTGTCGAAATTCGTGAGGTTGGAGTTTTTTAACTTGTTTGGGTCTTTGAGGTTGGAAATCTCTGTTTTTTCGCTTGCTTTTTTCTTCGCTTTTTCTCTCTCCGCTATTCAGCTAACTTATCAATTTCTCCACTTCGACCTCGATAGTTAGCCTTCCAGCGTTTGGCTAACTTTTTGATTTCCTCATCACTTGGTTTTTTCATAATTTTGTTGCATCCTTCATCTGTTGTTTGCCAGGTATGTTTTGAAGCACATTTTTCTTCCTGGCAACGTTGTTGCGCCTTACCAAATCGTATTGATATTCGACGCTTGAATCTTTCTATCCCGACTAATCAATGGAAGGTTGAAGTATAGCGCAGTCGCGGCAATGATTCGGTCTGGCATATCGGGTATGGCTGATCGGGCTACGGTTTGAACTCGTAAGGCGATTTCTTCGGTGAGGGGGATAAGTTTGAGAACAGCTTGTCCCGTCAGCAATTCTTGCTTTAATTGCTGAAGAGCCGCTGGCGGGATACGCCGCTTCTCAGTCAGGTAGACGATCTCGACAATGCTGATAGCGGGAATGCCAACAGGGTCACTCCGAGTTACAGCATCATCAAAAATAGCCCGCGCAGTCGTTGAAAGACGTGGGTCATTGAGCAAATACCATATAATAGCGTGGGTGTCGGCAATTGCCAGCATCAGAAGCTTCGCTCGCCAAAATTACCCCACATCTCCCGACGCGCCTCGGTAATATCTTCCTCGCTTATGGTAAAACCTTGCCACAAGCCAAGTAGAGAGTGGAGCGGCTGTGGTTGAGTTGCTTCGTATGCTTCGGGTGATAATGGCAATTGAGGTTGGCTGGATTTATAAACAGCCTCACGTAATAGTTGAAAGGCTTCGTCTATTAGTTTGAGCTTTTCAGAAGGCTGCGCTAATAGATTTTTGAAGATAACTTTGACCAGTTCCATCTGCTCACGCGGCGATAGGTTTTGGGTAAAATCAATGGATTGTTGCAGTTGTTTGCTCATATTCCATCCTCCTCGTTTAGTCATCAGACTTTATTGGAAATAAGACAGTTATGCCAAAGACAAAAATATTTCACCGCGAAGACGCCAGGTACGCAAAGTTTTTTTGTCTTTTCCTTTAAATTCTTGGCAATCTTTGCATCTTCGCGGTTCATTTTTAGCCATCTCGCTATTTCCGATAATGTCTCTAATGAAAGTATACAACTGCCGATTGAACTTGCAAATTCAACAGATCACAACTCTCCTTCTTCACGAAGTTCCCCGTTTGAAGATGTGGCCTCAGTTCGTCCATAAGCTGCCCAACGAACAGTCTCTATGTATTCAGCCAGCCCGGCGACAGTTGGCGCGCTGAAAAGGCGACGCAGGGGCAATTCTACCTGAAAGGCGTCTCGCAGGCGAGAGATGAGCTGCGTTGCCAGCAGGGAATGTCCCCCCAACTCAAAGAAGTCATCGTGAATGCCCACCTGCTCCACGCCCAACACGGCGGCCCATATTTCGGCCAGATTCGCCTCTGTTGGGGTGCGGGGAGTCGCAAATTCCTGAGACAATCCCGCCCGCGATGAGTCGGGCGCGGGCAAGGCGCGGCGATCCACTTTATTGCTGGCTGTCAGCGGAAATGCGTCCAGAAAGACAAAGGCAGCCGGAATCATATAATCCGGCAAACGCGCAACTAAAAACTCACGCAGAACACTAATGACCGCCGACCGCTGACCGCTGACCGCCAAGCCAACGATGTAAGCAACCAACCGCTTATCTCCCGGTCTGTCCTCCCGAAGCGCGACCACCGCCTCACTCACCGCCGGATGCCGGGCTAACGCGGCTTCAATTTCGCCCAGTTCCACGCGAAAACCGCGAATCTTCACCTGATTATCGACCCGGCCCAGAAACTCAATACTGCCATCGGGGCGGTAGCGGGCAATGTCGCCGGTCTTGTAAAGATGCAGGTGGGCAGGTGAGCGGGTGGGCAGGTGTGTAGGTGAGATTTTTTCTCCCCTGCCCACCTGCTCCCCTGCCCACCTGCTCACCTGCTCACCTGCCCACTTGCTAAATCGCTCCGCCGTCAACTCCGGGCGATTGAGATACTCGCGGGCCAGGCTGAAGCCGCCAATATGAAGTTCGCCGGGGAAGCCGATGGGAACGGGCTGGAGAAAGCGGTCCAGCAGGTAGATTTGGGTATTGGCAATGGGGCGTCCGATGGGGGGCAGCGCCGGCCAAGTATCTGCCGGGCCGGTCAAAGTGTGGACGGTGACAACGTGGCTTTCGGTGGGGCCGTAGTGGTTGTGCAGGGCGCAGTTGGGCAAGCGATTGAACAGTTCAACAATCGCCGGGGTGATTTGCAATTGCTCGCCGGCGGTAACAATATCGCGGAGGTTGGCGGGGAGGACATCGGCGCTGCGCGCGGCCTCTGCCAGTTGGTTGAGGGCCACAAAGGGGAGAAACAGGCGCTCTATGCGGCGCTCGGCTAAAAAACGCAGCAAAGCCATCGAGTCGCGGCGCGTCTCCTCCGGCAGTAAAACCAGCGTTCCCCCCGCCGCCCAGGTAGAAAACATCTCCTGAAAAGCCACGTCAAAACTCAACGAAGCAAATTGCAGCGTCCGCGCAGGGCGAGATAAAGGCGAATCTTGCAAGTGCCACTGGATCAAATTCGCCAGGGAACGATGGGGCATCGCCACCCCTTTTGGCCGCCCCGTAGAGCCGGATGTGTAGAGAATGTAAACCAATGACGAATGACGAATGACGAATGACGAATGACGAATTTTTTCTGCTTTCACAGAATCGTAGTTCGTAGTTCGTAATTCGTAGTTCGTAACTCGTAGTTCGTAATTCTCCTGTTGGGTCAACAACGCATTAATTCCAGCATCTTCCCTCATAAAGGCCAGACGTTCTTCAGGGTAGCCTGGGTCAAGGGGAACGCAGACGCCGCCGGCCTTGAGAACGCCCAGCACGGCTACAGCCATTTCGATGGAGCGTTCCAGACAGATGCCCACCGGTATATCCGGCTCCACGCCCAGCGATTGCAACTGACGCGCCAGTTGCCCGGCCCGACGATTTAGTTCCGCGTAGGTCAGGGATTGGTCTTCAAAGGTCACGGCAATGGCTTCGGGAGCGCGGGCGGTTTGCGCCTCAAAGAGGTGATGGACAAGGATGTCGGCGGGGTAATCGCGTTGGGTATCGTTCCAGTCAAGCAGCAGTTGACGCTCTTCGGCGGGCGTCAGGATGGGAAGTTGGGACAAGGGCGCGTCCGGCTGCCGGATAGCCGCATCCAAAAAAATCTCAAAACGTTGTTTCAGTTGCGCCGCGTCATCAGGGGAAAAAACCCTTGGATCCAGCAGCCAACGACAGCTTTGGCCGTCACTTCGGCCAGACTCAGTGCAGGCTTGAGCAATACCAACGGTCAGGTACGCGCCGGGAGCCGAACGCAGGGACTCAAGGTCTTCAAGCAGTTCAACGGCAACCGGCAGGGTGAAACGCGCCGGATCGCTCCGCAGTTCAGGATAGCGGGCAATCAGGTCGAGCGGGTAGGTGTGGCGTTTTTTAAGAGCCGCAATTTCTTCTTGCAGAGAATCCAGAGGAGCAAGCGGGTCCAAAGTAATGCGCCAGGGGATGTATGGCGCAAAAAACGCTTCCAGTCCGGCGACAGTTTGACGCAATTCCGGATAGGTAAAGGCCAGGTCAAAGGTGTATTGGTCGTTGAGGCGGGCGAGGAAGGCGGCAATGAGCGAGTGAGCGGGTAGGCAGGTGGGCAGGTGAGCAAAGAAATCACACCTGCCCACCTGCCCGCCTGCCCACCCGCTCACCTGCTTTTCACTGAACGGGAGAACAAGGGGCTGAAGGTCAAGCAGCCGTTTGCGCCAAAAAGACTCGCGGGGAGCAAGTTGGGCGTTGATTTGGGTCAGGCGATGGGCCAGATCCGGCGAAAGTGCGGGCAGGAGGTCGCCGGGACGAAGGTTGTAACGGCTTGTCAAGGCGTTTGAGGGGAGCGATTGGCCGTCGAGGGCGGTTATCCGGCGCAAAATCGCGTTCCGGTCAGCGGCGGCGACGGTCAGCGCGTTCGGAGCGATAGCGACGATTACGCCGGGCAGCGCTGAAGCGGGGGCATCAAGGACTTCAAGGCTGCCAACAGCCAATGTCTCATCACCAAGCAAAAATTTAGGCAGCCCAAGTGGATTGGGATAGGCGCCAAAGGTGAGGGCGCGAGCCAGCGCGTCAATATCCAGAGCGCTGCGAGACCAGTCAATGACGCCGGCGGCAGGCGGACGTTGGCGGCGCGGAAAGTAGCTGCGTTGGCTTAAATCTTGAGGAGTACGCGTAATTTCAGCGCGGGCCTGCCCTGGGCCTGTCGAATGGGACAAGTCGTCAATCAGTTCGCGGAAAAGGCGCAGCGCTGTATCGTAGCTTTTGGCGTTCAGGGTGAGGGCGGTATCGGCGGGGCTAATATCAAAGAAACCCTGCTTCAAAATGTCGCCTGCGTCTGCCTGTTCGGTCATAATATGCCAGGTGACGCCGTGGCGAGTTTCCCCGTTCAAAATAGCCCACGATGTAACGTGGAGACCGGCGTAACGGGGCAGCGGGCCATCGTGGTAATTGATGGCGAGTTGGCGGGGAGCGTTCAGGATGGGGAGAGGCAGAATCCGGTGGTTGACAATGCTGAAGAGGTAGTCAACGGGTTGCCGCTGAAGGACGGTCAGAATGTTGTCATCGGGGGTGAAAAAGGGGAGGCCGCGTTCTTTTGCCCAGCGGGCCGCATCTGCGTCCGGGGAAACAAGAGCCTTGATGGTGTGTCCTTGCTCCAGCAAGATTTCCGCGCATTGAATGGGGAGCGTAGTTTCGCCAAAGATGGCGCAGGTGAATTTGCCGACTGACGACATAGGTTTATCAATCCAGCGCGTCATAGAGTTTATGTAAAGCGCGAGGCTTGGCGCGGGTAAGGGCGGCAACCTGCTGATTGGCGTCGCGGAGGCGCTGGCTCAAGACGTTGATCAGTTTCAATGATAGCTCGGAATTCTGGCGAGCCAGAGCCACCAACGGTTCGTGACGCAGACTTAGAGTCAAGGTGTCTTGCAGGGCAACAGCCGCGGCAGAGCGAGCGCTGTTATCAAACAAGGTCATTTCGCCAAAGTAGGTATTTGCCCCCAGGCTTGCCAGACGAATGAAAGAGCCTTTGCGCTTGGCCTCCTGCTCAATGCCGACTTTGCCGCTGACAACCATGTAGAGCGCGCCGCCGGGGTCTCCCTGATTGAAGATGCGTTGGTCTTCCTCAAAAATCTCTTCTTCGCACAGGGCGGCCAGGGATTTGAGCTGTTCGATGGTCATATCCTGAAAAAAAGGCACTTTCTTCAGGAAAATAATCTTCTCGATACTGGAAAGCATAGCGTCTTCCTCCTGATGAGCCGCGGTTCGTTGGGATACGGATTCACCTTGAGCGCGTCTTGCTCGATAGGCGGCCAAGCGTATTTCGGCAATTGACTCGCCGGCCATCAATCGTTGGGCGGCGCGGGCGGCCTGACGCACTTCGGCTTCGGGGTCATCAACGGCGGCCCGCACAATGGCTTCGACTTCGGCCTGGGTTTTGGGCAGGTAGGCAGGTGGGCGGGTGGGCAGGTGGGCAGGCGAGACCTGAACCTCTGCATCAAGTGCATCCAAAGCGGCCAAGGGATCAATCGCGCGACTTCGACGAGCCGAGCGCGGTTTACGCCTCTCAGTCCGGTCTTCACTCTCATCGTCCAGCGCAGCCAGCAAACCAGAGGCACGAACACGTCTCTCTCCCCGCTTCCTCGCCCCCTTTCTCCCTTTCTCCCTTTCTCCCTTTCTCCCCTGCTCCCCTGCCCACCCGCTCCCCTGCCCACCCGCTCATTCGCCCAAACTTCCCCCAGCGCGTAAACGGTAATCGCCCGCCGCCACGCATTACCGGTATTGGCGGTGAAGGCGTCAATGACGGCGTTGGCATCAAGGGGCGTAATGCCCCAGGTTTCTTCGCCAAGCTGCGCCAGCCGCGCCGAGGCGGCATCGGGGTCAAAGAGCGGCCCCATCAATTCAGCAGTTTGAGGACTGGTGAAGGTTTCAAGCGCTTCCAAAGCGTTGCTGCGGGCGCGCGCTTCGGAGCTATCCAGAGAATCAACCACCACGTCAATGGCCTGGCTCCCGTTCTGAACAGCGAGGAGAGTAAAGATTTCATCGAGCGTGTTCTGATTTTGCTCCCGCAGCGTGTCTTGCAGCAGCGTAACGCCGGTAGAACTGGCGAAAGGAGTCATAACCTGTAAATAGCCGTGATTGCGATAAATGGCTTGCAGATTATGGTTAATATGCTCCTCGATGAGCGGGCCAAATTCCCGGCGATCAACCCGGCTCAAGACCACAGCCGCCATCTTGCGCAACGCGGGGTCGGCGGCATTCAGATGAGGCCGGACGAGCGGAATAATCGCTTTGCCCGCCCGCGCCAGACTTTCGACGGCGGCGGCGCGAACATCGGGGCTGGCATCGTTCAGGACTTTGACCACAGCTTGTTGGCTCTTCCGGCTGTCAATACGATTCAACACGGTCAACGCCAATTGGCGAACGCGCGCAACAGGGTCATCAAGGCGGCGGATCATTAACGCCAACACTTCCGGCGCGCGCGTTTTGGTCAACAGCAAGTCATCCGGCAGGCTGGCAAAGGCCAGCATCGCTTCCAGGCGAGGAGAATCGGCGGGGTGTTCAAGGAAGTCAGACAGGGTTTTCATCGCCCGAAAATTGGCAATTTGCCCCAGAATTTTCATTCCTTGCGCTTGTAAATGAGGGTTATCGGCGTTTAGCAGACGGTCAAGCGCGTCAACAGCAGGGCGCATCTGATAAAAATCGCCTGATTGGGACAAAATGGAGAAAGCCTCCATGCGCACGGCTGCGTTGGAATCTTGCAGCGCATCAAGCGCCGGTTGGCGAAGCGCGGCGTCGTCAGGGCCGTTTAATGCGGCCAATGCGGACAGGGCAGACTGCCGCACCCGCCCATCGGGATCGTTCAGGCAGTGGCGAAAGGTCTGAGCAACGGCCTCTTCGCGCATATCCGCCGCCGACATCGCGTCGATAATGGCGGCGCGCGCGTAAGGCGTACCGGCGTTTGTTAGGGCGCGGGTCAAAATGGGCGCAGCCGCCGAACCGCCAATCCGGGCGATAAGCCGGGCCATAAAAATGGCAAATTCCGGGTCGTCGCTCTTTTCCAGGCGACGTTCAAGGGAGGCCAGAGCCGCCGGGTCGGTCACGCTTAAGTCTGAGGCTTCCTGAGAAAAGAGAAAAGAGTAATCTTCCTCTGCCAGCATTTTGATGAGCGCGCGACTATAAAACTTGCGCACCGTCAAAATACTGACCAGGCAAGCAACCGCCAAAATTACCATTAAACCTGATACAAACCAGAGCGTTGAAACCAGGGGCAGCAGCAGAAGCAAACCGGCTAACAACGCGCCAACCGGCGTCACCAATCCGTTGACAAAGGCGCGCGCCCGCCCTTTTACCCGCAGAGGCACGGCGTTGTAGAGCAACCCTTCCACCGGATACCAAAAGGTCAAGCGAAATACGTTGCGGTCAAGATAGGCGGCCGAAGCGGCAATCAGGATAGCTGCGTCGCCGGTTAAACCGGATGAAGCCTGCCCTGATGAAAACTGAAGGGCTATCAACCCCAGTACGATGACCAAGTTGCTGGCGGGAAAAATCAGCGTGGCGTTGGCTACTCCCAGACGGGCAATGATGCGGCTCACGCCAAATAGCAGCATCGGCAGGACAATGATGTTGCCCGCGCCGCGCAAGTAGCCCACAAAGTTCGATATGCTTCCTGTGGGATTGGGGCTGTCGCTGTAAACCCGCAAAAAGAGTTCGCTGGCCCGGTATTCCAGCAAGGGCATCAAAATGGTTAGCAGCAACGTTCCGGCCACCATCCAACGCAGATAGGGTGATTTAAGGGTGTAGCGAAAGCCTTCGCGGAGATTATCCAGATATGCCTGTACTGAGCCTGGCCGAGGTGAGGCGCGTTGTTTTTTGGCGCTTGCGGCGGCTGTCGAGACGACGGACGGACGTTGGGTCTTGATGAGATGCGGCATTAGCCAAACCAGCGCCATCACCACTGCGTGGGCCGCCAGCCAGGCCGTAACAACGCCGCGCGGGTCGCCCAGCCAATAGTTCAGCAAGAAAACGCTCAACCCGCCCACAATGGCGCCCACCCTGTAACCGGCAATGATCACCGGCATCATCCGTTTGGCGGTCTGGATGTCGTAAAATTCATTGGTGTATGTAATCAAATGGGGGCCGGCCACCGCCAGCCAGGCCAATCCGATGACGTAGAGAAAGGAGAAGGCCATATCGGAATAGCCAAGCTCAAGCAGAAGCAGTCCCAGGATAATGCCGCCTGTTTCAACCGCGAAGATGATGTTCAGGAGTTTGTCGTTGGCAATACGATCAACAAAGGGGGTATAAGCGGCAATAGCCACGATAGACAGCGCGGCGCTGAAAATAAATATCCAGGGCAGCCCTGCCAGGCCGTCCCGCTCAAGAAAAGCGGCGTAAACTATAGAGTTGCCCCACACAGTCCCCATATTGACAAACACAAACATCAAAAACAGCATCGAGACGCGAGGCCATTCGGCGGGGCGAATGTTAAAGAGCTTGCTCAGTGAAGGGATAGTTGTTCTCCCGTTATTCAGCAGCCAAACTATCAGCCACAACCTGCAAGCTTTTGGCTATGGCGTGGTCGGGATAGTGAAGCGCAAAAATCCCCTTGCTGGCTAAAATCATCAGCTCGTCAGAGTGGGGTAAGATGGCGCCGACAGTGCAATCAAAAGTTTCTTCCATATCAGCTTGCATTTCGGCAAAATTGTAGATGGTGGGGGCTTTGTTGACAATCAGGGTCAGGTTGGGTACTTTGAGTTTGCGCGCCACGTCAATGGTCACGCCCGTTCCCTGAATGTCCTGCTGGTCGGGGCGCATTATCAGCAGCAGGGTATCGGAAATGGCGATGGAGAGGAGCGTTTCTTCGTTGAGGCCGGGGTGGGTGTCAATCATCAGCACATCCAGGTCCAGCATTTCAATCAAATCCTGAAAGCCATCGTTGAGCAGGCCCACGTCGTAGCCATCGCGGAGGATGCGGGTTATGTCGGCGGCTTTTACGCTGGAAGGCACCAGATAGAGTTTTCCATCGCCTTGAATGTCCATTCTGGCGGTCATATCGTAGGCCGCTTCTTCAATGTCGCAGCGCTCCCAGAGAAAATCATTGAGAGTGAGGCCGGTCTCTTCCTCTTTCAGGCCAAAGAGAACGTGAATGCCCGGCGAGTTGATGTCGGTGTCTATGGCGCAAACTCGCAGCCCTTTTGCGGCCAGCAGGGCGCTGATGTTGGCGGTGGTGTTTGATTTGCCCGTACCGCCTCTAAATGAGTGAACTGAAACTATTTGGGACATGGTTTTGCTCCTGTTTGTGGGTTTGTAGTCAGGTACGCAACGCAGTGGAGTACCGTCCGTTGTAAAACGCCACTCCGCTATCGCTGCGAGGCTCGCTACAAACAATTACAACGCACGCTATGAATCTAACGCAGACCAGATATCTATGGAAGACGATTTCTCTCGTTTCTCTCGCTTACGGTCAAAACCGGCCCGGTAGCGTCCGGTTTTTAGCTGACGCACGTAGCCTTTTTTGATCAGATCGTCCAATGCGCTTTGAACCTGCTCCGGCGGCAACTGTAAGTCATCGGCCAATTCGGTCAGGCTCAACCTGCGCCGCATAATCTTTCTGAAGATACTGAGCGACAAAGGCGGCAAATCCAGCAAAGCCGTTGGCGAGAACGGGGTCTGCAAAACGCTTTTGGCAAACTGTTTGAGCCAGATGTGATAATCGCCCGGCGAATTGTTGGCTTGAAGAGTTTTGAGCAACTCCGTCAATCCGGCGCGCGCGCCATCCTGGAGATTATGCTTATTCAAGGCAGTTTGCGCCAATTTCAGGGCGGGTTCTGTGCGCCCTTTTTGAGCCAGCAGCCAGGCGCGCCCGCCGTCAGCCCAGGGCTGCAACTCCGGCGTTGGCTCAAGCAAAGACAACGCATCCAAATCACCGGCGACGATAGCTTGTTTTTGCCGGGCGGCGGCGTTTCCCAGGGCTGCGCTGCGGGCGTAGGCTTCGGCAGCGGCGCGGTAATCGCCGCGAAGGGCCAGCGCGTCCGCCAGGCTCTCAAGAATAGCCGCTCGTTCCGGAGCGGGCAAGTCTGGCAAAGCCAGGACTTGCTGATAGTGTTCCAGCGCGCCGGCGTATTCGCGCCGATTTCTGGCCTGATCGCCGGCGCGGCGTCCATACTGGGCCGCTTTTGCGTCATCGTCGCCGCGCAGGTAATGGTAGGCAATTAGCGAAAGGGATTGTTCAGCCTGCCCGGACCGGGCCAGCCAATCGCCTGTTTGGGTGTGCCACCCGCGCCGCTGGGAAAATGACAGGGTGTTGTAGATGGCTTCCTGCATCAAAGGGTGCTTGAAACGATAGGTTGAATTGTCTACGGCAGTCACTAACGATGCCCGCGCGGCCTCTTCTAATGCCGTAAAAACGGTCTCCTTGTCCAGCAATTCAGCGCAAATAGCTTGCAATCCCCTGGCGTCAAAGGTAGTTCCCATCACGGCGGCCCGTTTGAGAACGTTTTGATAGGCCAGCGGAAGTTCATCCAGACGAGCCAGCAAGAGGGCGTGCAAAGAGAGAGGCAGGGCGGGCGACTCTCTGGTCCAACCGGCCCAGCCGGTATGTCTGTCCAGAAATACGGCGTCGGCCCGTTCCAGCGCCCGGCATAACTCTTGAACGTACAAAGGGTTTCCCCCTGAGCGATGATAGATCCAGCGGGTCAGGTCATCGTCCAGAGTGCGCGCTCCCAAATGATGCCGGGCCACGCCCAGCGCCGCCTCGTTATTCAAAGGGTGGAGTTTCACCAACTTCGGAGACTTGTCCTGAGCGTGGTCGAAGAATTGAAGATTGGAGATTGGAGATTGGAGATTGTTAGAGTCGTTAATCTCCAAATCTCTAATCTCCAATCTCTGAAGACGCCCGGTCAGAAGCAGCAACAGCGGCAGGTTTTGCATTTGAGACAACAACTCATTCAGCAAATCCAGCGAAGTTGCGTCCAGCCAGTCAATATCTTCCAGAATGAGCAGGAAGGGCGAACGGGCGGTCAGTTTTTTGAACAGGACAGTCAGAATGTGAAGCGGGTCAACATCCGCTTCATCCGAAGCGCCCGATTCCCCCAAAGTGGCCTCTGCGGGCAGGTTCAGCAAATCGGCCAAGCGATTCTCCCACCGAGACAGGCCCAACGCGGCCAACTCCACCGACAGGCGTTCTCGCTGCTGAATTGCGTCGCCGCCGCCATCGGGGTCCAGCCAGCCAATCAATAAATCCAGCCAGGGAAAGAGGGGGACGTGCTTGCCGTGGGGTTGGCAGCGCCCAATCAAAATTGGCAAATCCTTTGCCTGCGCCGCCTGCGCCAGATGTGTAGCCAGCGCGGTTTTTCCCAGACCGGTTTCGGCAATGAGCAGCAGAACGCCTCCCTTGCCGTTTTGCAAAGCGTTCAGCGCGCCGGTCAAAAAATCCTGCTCAATTTCCCGACCCAGCAGCGGGCGTTCCAAAGGCTGCAATTGCGCGCCGTAACGCACATTGCGCACGTTGACAATAACCACCCGGCCATCTATGCCCTTCAACTCAACCGCCGGAAGTTCCTCGCCCACAAAAGCAGAGCGGGCGTCGCTCCAGATGTCGGAATCCACAATCACCTGGCCCGGCCTGGCCTGACTCATCAGCCGCGCTCCTCTATTGACCGCCGGCCCGGCAATGACCGATTCGCGGCGGTAGCGGGCGCCAATTTCGCCGTTGAAGACCAGCCCGTGGGTAATGCCGCCTCGCTGGCGGAGGGGCGGATCCAGTTCAAATTCCCTATTGACCTGATCCAGCATTTGCGCCAGTTGCAGCGCGGCAGAGATGGCGTAGCGCGTGGTTCCTTCGTGCATTTTGGGGGAGCCGTAAGTGTTGAGCAAGAAAAACCCTTTGGCGCAGGCGTCTACCTGACTGATAACGCCTTCGTGCCGGGTGACAATCTCTTCGGCGCGAAGGAAGTAGCGCTGCAAAACCTGAGTAGCCAGTTCCGGGCCGCGCGCTGTCGCCAATTCTTCCAGCCCCAGCAGATTGATGTACTGCACCGCCGTAGGTCTAAACTCTGACTCTAAATGGCGATGGCGTTTTGTATTCACCAGACGGGCCAGCATATCTTCCGGCAGAAAAGGGGCCAAGCGTTCAACGTGTTGCAGCGAAACGTTCAGGGTTTGCAATACGTCGGGGAGGTCTTTGCTCAACAGAAGGGCGCCGCCTCGCTTGCGTGTGGGGGGCGATACTTCGTAATCGCCCAAATCGTCGCCCAGATCATCCACCACCTGCGCGCCGTTCAGGGTGAAATGCCCGGCGGCAGCTTGACGCGCGCTCTCTCCCAAAAAGACGCGGCCCGGTTCGGCCTGAGCTTCTGCCAGCATTGCAGCGTGAACGCCCGATCCGCTGACCAGCAGTTCCATTCGCTCTGCATCCCCAACCACGCCGGCGTAAGCCTGACCGCGCTCTACGCCAATGCGCATCGAAAGGCTGCATTGACCAAATTCATTCTCGAAGGTGGAAAATGGCTTTATGGCGCGCTGCATTCGCAGTCCGGCCCGCGCCGCCTGAAGGGTATCTTCCGCATCATCCTGAGCCGGAAAATAAGCCAGCGCGGCGTCGCCGGCGAAGATCAACAAATCGCCCCCGGAAGCAATGAGCGGGTCCAGCAAGCTGCTAAACAGCTTGTTCAGCATCCGGTTCATCTCTTCCTGCCCGCGAGCGCGTCCCTGCCGGGCCAATAATTCGGTCAGCGCGGTGAAGCCTTTCAGGTCGGCGTGCATAAAGCTGCCGCTCAAAATTTCGCCGCGCGCCTGGCCGGGAAGCGGGGCCAGTTCGATGAGGTAGCGGGGCATATATTGAAGCAGCGTCCGGCGCAGCGGCTCCAGAGCGCGATTAGCCTTGAGCAGTTGCTGCGCCGCCCGACGCTGGGCAGCGTCATCAAGCTGCCGCAGATCATCCGGCAGGGCCAGCAGCCGATTGAATGTCTCGGCGGGCAGGTAGCGGGCCAATCGAGGGCGTATAGTTGACCAGACTGGTGTGGTTGTTAAAGCGCTCATTTGAGATACAAATTTGGAAGCTGAAGGTTGGATGCCCCCCGCTGGGTGGTGTTAGCTGAGATGGCGCTTCAGACAGCTTTTAACTTTGGGGGGATGGTCGTTTGCGGTTCATGGTAGCAGTCTTGCCTGATTTTCACAAAATTTACGTGTTGGCTTGGCTGCTAATTCTGTACGCGCTCATCCCCTCTAGCCTTTACAAAATACCTGTGTTAAAATGTTGGCACTGGTTCAGTTGAATGGGAATGAGATTTTTCAACACCAGACGAAGGACGAAAGACAAAGGACGAAGGGAATTAGCGGACAAAATCCGTCCTTCGTCCTTCATCTTTCGTCGAAAAGTGGCGAATGACAGGCCGTCAAACCAAATCCCATACAACTGAACCAGTGCCGGAGAATTTGAATGACGAATTTGCCGACCACCTGTCCCTCAAATTCTCAAAGCGCACCGTCCGAAAGCGCCATAGGTGAGCGTAGCCGAAGTATCGGCAAAATGCCGGTTACAGTTTCACTTCCTGCGGTCGCTGTAACCATCACTGTCGCGGCTTAAGTTGGTAGTCTGGTTCCACAACATTTGCGCCGTCCGCGAGATTTTTTTGGACTTTACTGGAACAGGCGCTTATAGTAGAATGATATGTAAAAGGACACACCTATGGACGAACATAGCTCATTAGATTTGCCGCCGTCGCCGGAAAATCTGCGTTGGTTGGCCAGAAACGGAATATTGAACGCGGCGCCCCTTCGGCTACGCTCAGGACAGGCCCTGGAACGCGCGCTGGAGATCAGCGGTCACGCGCCCGATAGAGGCCGCTGGCTGCGCTTTTTGGATATCATCTTGCTCGTGCTGGGCGCCGGCTTTGCAGTTAGCGGAATTTTCTTTTTCTTCGCCTTCAACTGGGCCGATATGCACCGTTTTTTCAAGCTTGGCTTATTGGAAGTTGCGATACTGGCAGCGGTTGGGCTGACATCCTGTTTAGGACTGGACAAACTTGCGGGGAAAATTGCGCTGACTGCCTCGGGGCTGCTGGTGGGCGCGCTGCTGGCAGTATACGGACAGATATACCAGACCGGGGCCGATTCCTATACCTTGTTCTTGAATTGGGCGCTATTGATCGCCGGTTGGGCGCTGATCGGCCAATTTGCCCCTTTATGGGTGGTATGGGTCCTGCTCTTCGATCTGAGCCTGGTATTCTACTGGATACAGATTGTGGGCGACGTCAACGGCCAGCTTTATCTATGGCTATTTCTGCTGAACGGAGGCGCTATCCTGGCCTGGGAAATCGCCTCTGCTCGCGGCGTGGCCTGGCTTGAAAATCGCTGGACCCCTCGCCTGCTGGCGCTGCCGACCTTTATCGCGCTGGTTGCGCCGACGATAACGCTGATCTTTTCTTCGACCGGTGAACGGAGCCGCGATCCCCTGCTGTTTCTGATGTTGGCCTTGTTCATCGGGGCAAGCGTCGCGACGCTCTATGTGTACTCGCAAAAAATACTCGACCTGTTCATGCTCACCCTCTGCGCTTTCAGCTTGATCATCGCCTTCAACGCCTGGGTGTCCGAAACGCTGGATTTTGAAGAATTCACCCTATTCCTGGTGAGCGCGCTATTCATCGGGCAGGCGGCCCTGATAGCAGTCTGGTTGCGCCGGGTGTCGCAACAATGGGAGGAACGCAGCGCATGAATTCGTCACTGACTCTACGAGATGTATTGGCTCAACTGGCTGATGAGGGCTTCGCCTTACCCGATGACTACGAAAACACCATTTCCGGCCTGGAGCTTGAGACGCAGGAGCCGGGCGCGCCCTGGTATGTCCGTCTTTTTGCCGGTTTGAGCGCCTGGATTGCAGCGCTTTTCCTGATCGCCTTTTTGTTCACCGCGAATATTCTTCAAGAGGACGAAAGCGCAATTTTTGCCGGATTGCTATTTTGCGCGATTGCGGTAGGCTTGAAGCGTCCGGGGTCTCGAAATGATTTTTTGGAACAGCTCGGTCTGGCGCTCAGTTTGGCGGGACAAGTACTTTTCGTCGTTGGTCTGGGCAGCCTGTGGGAAGAGGTTGTCCCGGTGGCTCTGGCTCTGATCGTTCTGGAAATTCTCCTGCTCTGGGCCTATCCAGATATACTCCATCGCTTCATCTCCACCATCATAATCGTCGGGGCGCTTCTGGCGATTATCCTTAACCAAGATATGCTCGAAGCCACGCATATCCTCATTTTTGCCCTGTCAGTCATCGCCTTTATTCTCTACTGGCAGGAAAATCGCCTGCTGCTCACAGGGTTGAGAGAATTGACGCGCCCTGTGAGTTACGGGATCGCCGTATCTCTGCTGGGGCTGCTGATCCTGCCGCTGATAGAAGATGCTGATGTACGTTGGTGGCAGCTCACGGCGGCGCTGCTGCTGGGGGTATTATTGTTTCTGGTGTGGCAAATTGCGGCAGATTTGGGCCTTGCTTCGCGCAGCGAGGTGATGATTTGGCTGGCGGCGGGGTGCGTCGCCTTGTTCATCCCCGCAATTCGTATGCCCGGCATCCTGGGGGCGCTGATCATCTTGCTGCTTGGTTTCTGGCGAAATAACCGGCTGCTGATTGGGCTGGCGTCTGTCTTCCTGGTCTTCTACCTGGGCGCTATCTACTATGTGTTGGAGTGGACGCTGCTGGAAAAATCTTTCGCCCTGCTTGTAACCGGCCTCGTCTTATTCTTGCTGCGCTACGTCTTACTGCGCTTCACTGAGGGGGACGCGATATGAAAATTCGCATTATCATCCTGTGGTTGGTTGCTGCGCTGGCGCTGCTTGTGATCAACGTACAAGCTTTTCAACGAGAGCGCCTGGCTGCGAGTGGGCAGGTCATCTTTTTGGAATTGGCGCCGGTAGACCCGCGCTCGCTGATTCAGGGCGACTATATGCGCCTGCGCTACGCCGTTTCCGGGCAAGTGAAAAAGGGCGCCGGCGCGCGAGACGGATTGATCGTCCTTCAGTTGGACGAAAACAACATCGCTCGATACGCGCGCATCCACGACCCACAGACGCCGCTCGCCAAAAACGAAATCCTGCTGCGCTACCGGCAACAAGATTCCGATGCGCGTATCGGCCCTGAGTCATTCTTCTTTCAAGAGGGGCAGGCAAAATATTACAACGCTGCCCGCTATGGCGAACTGCGCGTCTCCCCTGCGGGGGATGTGATGCTGGTAGGACTGCGGGGAGAAAGCCTGGAGACGCTTGGGCCGCCCTAAGCGCAGGGCAGTCCTCTGCCTGATCCTGAAGTAAGCTCCAGCCAATTCCCGCTTCGTTTATGGCGCTAAAAACCGACGCCAAAGGGGTGAAAAATTTGACATTACGCCTTGCCCCGACTACTCTTGAGTCTGAGCGAGGCAATAATGACCACTACTTCAACTACACCCAGCGCAAGCCTGAACAAACTGGCGCTGGCCTTGAATATTCGCCCCGACGAAAATCGCCTGGTGATGTTCTTCCTGTTCCACTCATTCTTTGTGGGGATGGCGCAGGTATTGGTCTCCACAACCGCCAGCACCTTATTCCTCGATAGCTTTCAAGATCAAAGCGCCCGGTACCTGCCTTATGTCTATATCGGGACGGCGATAGTCGCCTCGTTGATTGGGATTTTATACACCAAACTTGAAAAACCGCTTTCCTTCACCCATTTGCTGAGCGCCAATTTAAGCTTGCTCATCATCGCTCTGGTTGGGTTTCGACTTGCGTTCACCCCCCAGGCCCGGGCCGTCGTTATGGCGCTCTACATCTGGTACTACGTGCAAGACGCCCTGATTAATCTGGAATTTTGGGGGCTGGCCGCCAGCATCTTCAACGTGAGGCAGAGCAAGCGTCTCTTTGGACTCATTGGCATTGGCGAAATGCTTGCCCGGATCATCAGCGGCTTTTCAGTGCGCCCGCTGGTCAAGGTAATTTCTCCGGAAAATTTACTGTGGATTGCGGCCGGCGCCATTGCGCTGTGTCTGGTTTTTATGCTGAAAATTATGCGCGCTCACCAAAGCAGTGGCGGACAGACGCAAAACGCCCGCGCCGCAGACTCTTCAGCAAGCGCAGGACAGGCCCATTCGTCACCTTCGGCAGGGCAGGCCCGGCGATCATTTCGAGAGTTGCTTCAAAGTCGCTACATTCAATTGATGGTCGCGCTGACCGTTTTATCGCTGCTGGGCTACTACTTTGTGGACATTGCCTTTCTGGGTCAGGCGCAGGCGCAATTTCCGGACAAAAACGAATTGGCCGGCTTTTTGGGCGTCTTTTTCGCCATCATTGGCGTACTGGCCTTTTTGAGTCGCCTCTTTTTATCCGGCCCGCTCATCAGCCGCTATGGTCTGGCCGCGGGGCTGCTGGCCCTGCCGATAGCGGCGGCGGTGGGCGCCGCATCAATGGCGGTCATGGGAACAGTTTCCGGCGCAACAACCGCCCTCTTCTATCCCGCCGCGCTGACCAAGCTGAATTTCATCGTCTTCCGCAAATCAACCGATAAATCCGCCTTCCCCATTTTGTACCAACCCCTGCCGGAAAATGAACGCGTCACCGTTCAAACCGTGATGGAAAGCATTGTGGCGCCTGTTGCCAGCGGTTTGGCCGGAATACTTCTCTTACTGTTATCGTTTAGCATTGTGCAAATTTCCTGCGCCCTGCTTCTTGTTTTTGGGGTCTGGATTGTCCTGATTATCTCCCTGAACCAGGAATACAAAAACGCCCTCCTGAATGCCATTACTAAACGCAGGTTGGGGGGGATTGATCTGAATCTAACTGATAACGCCAGCCTGAGCGCTCTGGAAAAAAGCCTGAAAAGCCAACATCCCGGCGAAATCATTTACGCTCTGGACGTAATGGAAGAGGCAGAACACCCGAATTTGGAAAAAACCCTGAAAAAGCTGCTCCGCCACCCCGCCAAAGAAGTGCGTCTGGACGTATTGCGGCGCATCGAGCGCCTGGAACTGACCGGCGCGTTGAAGCGCGTTCAAAATCGCTTGCGCCTGGAAAGTTCGCCGGAAGTATTGGGCGCAGCGGTGCATGCCTATACCGCGCTGGGCGAAAGCGACGCGCTGGAAGAAACGCTGCCTTATCTGGATGATTCCCGCCCGCAGGTTCGACTGGGGGCGATGGTTGGGATGCTGCGCAGCGGCGGCGTTGAGGGAGTGTTGGTTGCCGGCGAGCGATTTATCGCCCTGAGCCGTTCAGACAAGCCGGAAGAACGCGCCTTTGCCGCCGAGGTTCTGGGCGAGGTTGGCATCCCGAATTTTTACCGGCCATTGCTCGATCTGCTGCAAGATGATTCTTTCGCAGTCCGTCGAGAAGCCTTGCAAGCCGCCGGAAAGCTGCGCGTTCCGCCGCAACTACGTCCTCTGGTAACGGCCAATTTAAATGACTATCGCGTTAGAACGGCAGCGGTCTCAGCTCTAACAACTGGCGGCAAAGCAATCATCCCTTTCCTGGCCGAAGCTTTGGAACAACCCGGTCAATCATCCCGCGCGCTGAGCCAAATTGCGCGCGCAGCCGGACAGATCAAGGGCAATGAAGCCACCGACCTGCTGCGAGACAACATCGCCTGTCCCGATGAAACCGTACGCACTCAGGTATTGACCTCTCTGAGCCAGCGCCGCTACCAGGCCAATGAAACCGAAACTCTTTTCATCCAGGAACGCATCCGCGCCGAAGCCGCCGACGCCGCCTGGACTTTAGCCGCGCTGGTTGACCTTGCGGGAGAGCGGGTGAGCAGGTGGGAAAGTGAGCGGGTGAGCAATAACAAAAAAAATCACCCGCCCACCCGCTCACCCGCTCTATCCCTACTGCGGAACGCGCTGAGGCGCAAATTAGATGGCTGCCAGGAACGCATCCTCTTGCTCCTCAGCTTGCTCTACAACCCGGAAGCGATTCTACAAGCCAAAAAAATTCTTGCCCTGAGCGCAGCCGAAGGGCTGGGAAAGTCCGGCGCGTCGAAGGCTTGTCTTGAGCCTGGTCGAAAGAATAAAAACAGAGCCTACGCTCTGGAAGTGATTGACGTCTTCATCCCGCAAGCGTTGAAGCCAATGCTCTTCCCTCTACTGGAAGAACTGCCCCCCGACGAGCAATTGGAGCGGCTTGCAGACGCCTTTCCGCAGCCGCAGCTATCTCTTGAAGAGCGGTTGGTTCAAATCATTCAGACAAATGGCGAATTACGAATTACGAATTACGAATTAC
>DUEH01000070.1 GCA_011192195.1 Chloroflexota bacterium
ACGCCGACCCGGATATCAACATCTACCTCAATCGCAGCGCCCTGCCGCGCCCCATCTTTGTCAATCAAGCCATCGTTGTCAATTCTCACCAGGCCGCCTGGGAGCAGCTCAAGTCGCCGGGCTTTGACCCGATGAGCTACGTGATTTTGGAGAACGCAGAAGATGACGTGCAGCCATTTTCGCTACGCGAAGCGCCGCCCCTCGACTACGACTTGGCAATTTTGCAATATGACCTGCACACTGTGGAAATCGGCCTGCAAACTAACACGCCCGGCTACCTCTTCCTCTCCGACGCCTACTATCCCGGCTGGCAAGCGTTTGTAGACGGTCAACCCGCTCCCCTCTACCGGGCCAACTACGCTTTTCGCGCCGTTCCCGTTTTGGCGGGCGAACACACCCTGCGCTTTGAATTCAAACCGCTTTCGTGGCGCATTGGCCTGGCAATCAGCGGACTAACGCTCTTGGGGTTGGGAATTTTTGCAGCCGTTCAACTGTTGAATAACAAGCGACGAAGGACAAAGGACGAAGGACGAAATAAAGCATAACGCTTTCGTTATTTGTTACGCTTCGCGGTCACTCGTCACTCGTCATCCGTCACTCGTCATTCGTCACTCGTCATTCGTCATTCGTCACTCGTCGCTTGTTATTGGAGAAGCAAAATGCGCGACCGAACAACCCAGATATTGATTCTCATCGCGGCGCTGCTGGCCGGATTGGCCTGGCAGCAAGGCGGAGCAGCATTGGCCGCAGCCGGATTGATCGAAGGAGGCAAACTACTCCTCAACACAGTCATCCTACTGGCTGCGGCTTTTTTGATTGCCGGATTGATCCAGACGCTGGTGACAGAAGAAGCAGTATCCAGATGGTTGGGGCAAAAATCCGGCTGGAAGGGAATTGCCCTGGCCTGCGTGGGCGGCGCCCTGATGCCGGGCGGCCCTTACGTTTATTACCCCATTGCGGCGGCGCTGCTGCATACCGGCGCCGGATTGGGGGCGCTGGTGGCCTTTGTAACAGCCAAAAACCTGTGGTCGGTGAGCCGGATTCCCCTGGAATTTGCGCTGCTGGGACCGCAATTAACGCTCATTCGCTTCGCGGTCACGCTGATTATTCCGCCTCTATTGGGCGTACTGGCGGAAACCTTCTTTGGGGGGCGAGTGGAGCAAATTAGAGCGGCGGTGCGTCAATGAGCATTGCTACCACCGTTCTGGTTTTATTGGCGGCGGGACTATTCTTTTACGCCTGGCGTCGCGGCGACGGGAGTCACCGGCAAGGAATTATTTTGGGGTGGCAAACCACAAAACGCACGCTGCCTTTGTTGATTGTGGCTTTTGCGCTGGTGGGCTATGTGAATGTGCTGGCGCCGCAATCGCTAATTGAACAGTGGTTGGGGCCAAATTCCGGCTTGACAGGGTTGATATTGGCAACCATTACAGGAATGTTGCTGCCCGGCGGGCCTTATGTGGTTTTTCCGCTGATTGCGGTATTGTATCAGGCCGGAGCGGGCGTAGGCCCGGCGGTTGCGCTGATCAGCAGTTGGGCAATGCTGGGTTTATTGAGCGTGGCCTTTGAACTCCCCTTTATGGGCTGGCGATTTTCGGCGCTGCGCTGGGGACTGGGGCTAATTTTTCCCGTTTTGGCCGGCGGCGCGGCGCAGTTGATTTTTGGCGGATAGGGGTAATGATGGAGAATTATTAGGCGCTGGGGGCCTTGAATGGGATTGGCGTAAAGGATAAAAAATCTAACTACGAATAACACTAATTTACACGAATATAAAAATTAAAAATTAGTGAAAATTCGTGTTATTCGTGGTTAAAAATATCTTTCCCATTGAACGACCCCAGTGCCATGCAGAGTTGGATGAAAAAAATCAAGGTATCCAGGCTGCGCTACAGAAATCAGGTCATTGGATTACGATTGAAGAGATTTCAGCGGAAATGAGTTTACCGGAGAGCGCCCTTCTGGATAACCTGCAAAATATGCTGGCCTATGGCCAGATAAGAAGCATAGAAGTGGATGGACAAAGTTTTTACAGGCTATCAGGCTAAAAATTCAGATCAAGTATTTCATACCAACGTTTCTTTTTACCCGGGCGCTGCACCTGCACGCGACGCCCCGCCTTCTGGTCTTCTATGGCCTGATTGTAGACGCCAATCAAGCGTTGGGCCATCGCTTCAATGCTGAGAGATTGGGCGCGCTTTAGCGAGGCCTCTTTGAAACGCGCCTGCATTTCCGCATTGTCCAGCATTTTCTCAATGGCCCGCGCCAGCGCGTCGCTGTCATTCTTGGTCAGTAAGCCATCGAGTCCGTGTTCAACCACGTCGCTGGTGCCGGTGGCGTCAACAGCTACAACGGGCAAACCGGCGGCCATTGCTTCCATTGTAACCAAGCCCTGAGTTTCGGTAATAGAGGCAAAGCAGAAAAGGTCGGCGGCTTTCAGGGCAGCAACAACCTCTGGGTGAGGGATGCTGCCGGTAAACTCAACGCGCTTGGCAATACCCAGATTGCGGGCCAACTTTTCCAGATTAGAGCGCTCATCGCCATCGCCAATCAGCGTCAGGCGCGCGCGGCGATACTTTTTCATCACCTGCGCCGCGGCCTTGATCAGCGTATCCCAATTCTTTTCTTTGGCTAATCGCCCCACGGAGATCAACACAATGTCATCGCCCCACCCGCGCGCCTGTCGAGTTGCCTGACCGTCAATGCCCTCATACTGTTCCAACTTCAAGCCGGTGGGAACAGCGGTAATCTGGCTGCTAATGCCGTACTCTTCGACCAAAATTTTCTTGATACTCTCGCTGGGTACGACGATATGATGGCACTTGCTCATATAATCGTCCAGATAAGTGTCAATGACATTTTCCACTATTTTTGAATCCAGCGGCAGGTAGTGGCTGTAAAGTTTATAACGGGTGTGGTGAGTAAAGATCAGGGGGACATCTAATTCAGCGGCCTTATCGGCTGCCGCCCGCCCCAGCAAAACAGGATGATGGCTGTGAATTATCTGGGGCTTAAGAATAGGCAGCGCCCAATCAATGTAGGGTGAAATAGGAATGGTGACCGGGTATTTCTGCTGCATTGGTAGTTCAAAAGCCGGATAGCGAAAAATAAACGGCTCGGTGTCTTTATATTTACGGGCCTCCTGGGCGAAGATGAAGACGTTATGCCCCAGGTTACTAAGCGCTTGCCTGAAGGTGTGAATTGACTGCACCACGCCGCTCATAGTGGGATGGTAGGTATTGGTGTAAAAAGCTATGCGCATAAAATTATCCTCATGCCTCATTCAACATTGAAATTACGCCTGTTTTTGCGGGCTTCAGAAAATTGTCTGACTAATTCTTCATTTCCGGCCAGATGCTCTATGAAATCATCAACGGTATCGCCAACTGCTTCCCGCAGCATTTTCCTGCCCAGCGGCTCTTCTACCGCGCCGCGCTGCGCCCAGCGACCCACTTGCGCCTCACCGCGAGTGACCAGCGCGTTAAAACGACGCTTGACAGATCGCGCCATTCGCGTCTGACCCACTTCCCGGCTCACCGCTCCGCCCGTCGAAGCAATGGCTTGATTTGATAATTTTCCAACAACAGATAGCCCTTTACGCGCTTTGTCTTCGCTTTCAAAGATAAAGCCAATCAGGGCAAAGCGAAGCAAGTCACGATCAGAGCGCTTGGGAAGTTTGCCCCCCTGTTGCAGATCTTCCCGCGCCATTTTCTGCCACGCTTGCAAACGATAAAGCAGCTCGTCCGCGCCTTCGATGACGCCGCCAACCGCCATTCGAGTCAAAGCAGAGAGGGCGTCAAAATCTTCTGGTTGTTTGTCATTGGTCATTGGTCCTTTGTCATTGGTCATTTGTCCCGCGCATCTGTATCGTAGTTCGCTCCCCCTGCCCCGCCTACCCGCTCACCAGCGCGATCAAGGTAATCTCAGGCGCGCAGTTAAGGCGAATTGGCTCGTTGGTCACGCCAAGCCCTCGATTAGTGTAAAGCCACATATCATTAACGCGATACAGTCCCATATCGTACTTCCAGGCCATATAGGGCAAAACCGGCGCGCCCGCAAAAGGCAGCCTGATCTGCCCGCCGCGCGAATGGCCGGATAGTTGCAGCGATACCCGCCCATCCAGTGAAAAGTCATCGGCGGGATCGGGTTCGTGAGAGAGCAGGACTACCGGCGCGTCGGCGGGGCAATCGCTGAGCGTTGCTTGCAAATCCGGGCGTCCAGCCCAAACATCGTCCAGACCGGCCAGATAAAGCTGCGCGTTTCCCACGTCCAGCGCAATCCCTTGATTGCGCAAAACAGGCAACCGAGATTCTCCCAGTCCGGTTTTAATGATGTTGACATCGGTCCAAATATCGTGATTACCCAAAATGATAAAGATGTTGAATTAAATCAAGCTGAGTAAGCGGGTACAGGTGAAAATCAGACAGCGCGGCAATGGTGAAGCCTTCCAGCGCAGCAGGCAGCGCTTTAATGGGAATTTGCACTTGCTCCACCACCGGAGTATCAGCCTCGTCGCCCAAAGTCAAGTAGCCAGCGGCGGCTGCCGCACCGCCAGCCAGCGTTAATGAGGATAATTGCAGAAATTTGCGTCGATTCATTTTCATAAGTATAAAATTTTGGTTGACAATCATCGCTTATGTTGCTATAATTTCATTCGCTAACGGACACCCCTGCGATTTGACACGGATTTAGCCTCCAGTGACCGCCGACCGCTGACCGTTGACCGCCAAAACGCGCTAAATCGGCCATTTTTCACAGCGGTCTGCGGTCTGCCGTCTGCGGTCAGGTCGCCAGAACGCAATCGGGCCAGCGTGCCACCATCGCTAATACTTTTCGGCCGATAACGCTTTTTACGCGCACAAAATTGCGGGGACAAGCATATCTCCGGGGGACACGGGGCCTGATACTTTTGTGCCGGGAAAAGCCTCTTATACAGCTATGCTGCCTGAAGCTGCCTTGCCTTCGGGAACATATCGCCTGGGAATTCTGGTAAACCTTCGGAACAAATCTCCGAGCATAAACCACTTCGAGGCGCCAATGTTTCAAGTTATCTAGACCTATCCGCGCTAAAATTTGTCATAAGGTTTGTAGCTATTTTGCAGCCATCAATGCGCTAAACTGCTGTTCAGAGATGGACAGCAGTTTTTTCTTGCCCAAAACTGCGCCGATGTTGCCTTGAAATTTCTGGCTGATGAACAGGTGTTTTATATAATGGCTAGTTTGCAGCCATTTTGTAGCCACCAATATGCTAAACTGCTATCTGTAGAGGGGGGCAGTTTTTGTTTTGGCTGCAACCTACAGGGATGGGTTTGTTAATTAGCGCACAGTAAGGATGTCAGCCAGCGCACAGACTTTTCTCGACGATGGTGTTATGATTTGGTATGGGAATAAGTCGATTTTTTTAGTTCAACAGATAAGGAGGATATCAGCGCGGCTTGTAATTTTTCCAGCAACAGTTCAATTTCCCGCTTGCTGATTAGCAACGGCGGCAGCAGGCGAATGACATTGCTTCCGGCGGACAGAATGAGCAGATTGTGAGCTAAAGCCGCTTTGACCACATCGGCGGCGGGAATGGTAGTAACCAGTCCCCACATCATTCCCTTGCCGCGCACTTCCGTGATTAGCGAACTGTTTTGCGTCAACTCCTGCAAGCCTTCTTCCAGTAATTTTCCCCGTTCCACAACCCCCGCCAGGAATCCCGGCGAATTGATCTCGGCGAAGACAGCGCGAGCCACGTGGCTGACGAAGGGCCCTCCGGCAAAAGTGCTGCCGTGGTCGCCGGGCGTAATGGCGTTGGCAACGGCTTGGGTGAGTAAAATTGCGCCCATCGGAAAGCCGCCGGCAATGGGTTTGGCTATGGTCATTATATCCGGCTCAACGCCCATTGCCTGATGCGCCCACAATGCGCCGCTGCGCCCCAGACCGCATTGCACCTCGTCAAAGATCAACAGCGCGCCGGTTTCATCGCAGCGCTGGCGCAGGGCGCTTGGAAATTCAGGTTGGGCGAGGTGAACGCCGCCTTCGCCCTGAATGGGTTCCACAATGACGGCGCAGGTTTTTTCGTTGATGGCGCGCCGGGCCGCTTCGATGTCGTTGAAGGGGGTAAAGATAACGCCGGGCATCACCGGCTCAAAGGGCGCGCGATATTTTTCGGTGGCGGTGGCGGCTACGCTGCCCATTGTGCGTCCGTGAAAGGAGCCGCTGAAAGCCACAATGCCGGTTTTATCCTCCTGCCCCAATACGGCGCGAGCGTATTTGCGGGCGAATTTGATAGCCCCTTCAACGGCTTCCGCGCCGGAGTTGCTGAAGAAAACGCGCTCGGCAAAGCAGGATTCGCACAGGTCGCGGGCCAGTTGCGCCATTGGCGGGTTGTGATACAGGTTTGATAGATGGATGGGGCCTGCCATTGCCTGCTGAATGGCTTCCATTACCGCCGGGTGTCCATGCCCCAGCGCGTTGACCGCAATGCCGGAACCGGCGTCCAGATAGCGCCTTTCCTCACTGTCAATCAGCCACACCCCTTCGCCCCGCGTAATAACAAATTCAGGCCGAGCGTAGGTTTGCAGCACGTATTGTTTTTCCAGGGTGATGATTTTTTTTGCGTTCATTATTTTCCTCGTATCGTTAAGTGATTAACTTTTTATTCCAAAGTGAACTCGCCTAAAATGACCGCCGCCTCGCCGCTTTGGTCGTTGATGACGCCTATGCGCTCGAAAGTGTCGGGGTCATAAAATCCCACCAGAATTTTATAATCGCCGGACGGCAGGTCGGGCGGCAGGGCCAGCGAAACGCCGTCGCGCACTGCCTGTCCGTCTTTGAAGAGCGCCTGCCAGCGCGATGAGGGGACTTTTTCATCGTAGATGAAATGGTCGGCCTGAGCCACGCTTTGATTGTCGCTGTTGCGCAATTGCACAAAGATTTTGCGGTGATAGGGCATTTTTTCGCCGCGCCAAAAGAGAGTCAGGCGCATCACGTCGCCGGGATGCAGCGCAGGCGGTTGGGCGGTGAAGCCCACCAGCGTTACGCCGCCTTCAAAATGACCGTTGACAGGCGTTTCCATTTCCCTCGCCAACTCCCACATTCCCGGACGGCTGGAGAGCGCCCACACGCCCCCTTCGCCCCACTTTTTGTCCATCCATTGCAAAATTTGTTGCTGTAGGTATGGTTCGTAGCTGTTGAAAAGCCAAAATTCCTGCGTCACCAGCCACACGCGCGCGGGTTGGGCAATGACTTGATTGAACTCCTCAACCTCGCCGATCCATTTTGCGCCGGTGTAACGATCTCCCAGCGCGCCATCGGGTTTTAATAGCAGCTTTGGCGATGATTCGACCAAATAATAGTCGTTTTGGCGCAGGTAGAGCCAGGCGGGGGGCGGATTCATCGTCATCACCTTGTCCCCCTCCGACAGGTTATCGCGCACGTGTTTAAACGCCAGATCATAGCGATTCCAGCCCGGTTCGCCAACGTCCAGCGTTTGCTGAAGTGGTGAAAGGAAGGGGAACAGGATAGCAAAACCCAAAATGATGAATGGTGAATGGTGAATGGTGAATGGTGAATGGCGAATGACAGATGGGTTAGTAAGTAAAGCGATAATTTCTCGCAAACCGTGTGCGCCCAGCAAGAAGAAAAAGCCCGACGCCTGCATCACCAGATAACGGTTTCGCTGCCAGTGCGGGGCGATGACCAGCGTCAGCACAGCAATTGTTGCGAGCAAGATCAAACTCAGGTACAGCGCTCCAAAAGCGTTTCTGGTTTCTGGTTTCTGGGTTTTTGGTTTTTGGTTTTTCAATTCGTAATTCGTAATTCGTAGTTCGTAATTTTTTAGTTGCCAAACAGCCATCGCCACGGCAAGCAAAGCCAGAAGTGTAACAGGCAAGTGCGGCAGCTCGGTGAAGTAGCCGCCGTAGGCTTTCCAGGCGTGGGCTAAATCAGAAGGGATTTGCAGGAATTTATTGCTTAAAGCGCCGGTTTTGGCATCCAGCCCGGCGTTGCCATTCTGAAATTCCACGCTAGGCGGCGGTTGAAAGATGACGCCGGAGAATAGGGCAATGCCTGTTGCCAACAGGAAGAAAAGGCTGTCGCGGAGGAGGCTTTTGCTGAATTTGAAGGCTTTTGCCCACCACAACCCCGCCCCGGCGACCAACCACGCCGGAAAAAGCGCCACCGTTGCAAAGTGAGAAAAGAGCGCCAGCCCGTAGCTTAGGGAAAACAAGAGGCGATGTTTGCTCGATGAACGGGTTAGTCCCACCCACAGCAGCCCCGCTGAAAGCAAAACCAAAAATTGCGCCAGCGATGTCGCTCGCGCGCTGCCTCCCCAGGCCAGAGAGTCTACGCTTACTGTCATCAGCAGCGCCGCCACCAGCCCCACACGTTTAGAGCGCAAAACGCGCGCGCCCAGCCAGTAGGTAGTTGCCACTGCCAGCGCGCTGAAAATAACCGCCGGAAAACGCCCCATCGCTTCGCTAAAGCCCATCAGCCGGAAGATCAGGGCGATCAGGATGGTGTAGGGCAGACCGGGGTCGTAAAAGTAGCCGGTGGGGTAAACGGGCGCGCCGTTTTCAGCGGTTATGTTGGCCGCTGTCAGGGTGTAAAATTCGTCAATGTGGAAGGTGAAGGCGCTCAGGTATTCAATTCGCAGGGCAAAGGCTGCGGCAATAACGCTTGGAATGGCAATTCGCCAAAGCCAATTAGAGTTAGTTTTTGACATTATTTTGGCGCGCTATCTTTCTGTGGTATACTTTTAAACATATCATTTGTATCGGATAACCGCTTAATGAGCGAAACTCAATTCATTGTTTACCTGGATGAGGCGCAAAGAAATCGTTATCGTCACTGGCATATTTGGCGTTTTGGTGAAATTACCGGGTTTCTTATTCAGTACGAAGCCTTCATCAATGAACAATGGTATCCTGTTGTGCGATATGATGCGACTCACGGTCAGCCTCACCGGGATGTTCTTCACCCGGATGGTTCGCAGAGCAAAGAGATGTACTCATATTATAACAATGCCGAAGTGGTTACAATTGGGAAGCAGGATATTTTTAGAAATTGGCAACAGTACCGCGCAAGTTTTGAACGGGAAATGGAACGATGAGCGTATATCAAACAAAAGTAAAAGAATTGCTTACGAAATTCACTCAATTTCTTGTTGAAATGCCAGACTTTGCCGCTCAAATTCCTTTTGATGCGCAGGTGGTGCTTCTGGATGCCGATGACCCTGAGTACAGCAACCAAGCTGTTGAATATGCCCAACACGCGCATACTGCCGATGACGAATCAAATCGCCCGCTTGTTTACATTGATATGAGCGAGATTTTTAGCTTGTCCACCTCATTGCAAAGCGCAACCGCGCTTCGAGAAACCCCTCCGCACTACATCACCAACTCTACTTCAATTTAAGATTGCCAATTGTCGCGGCGTTATCTGGCAGCGCGTTGCCCGCTGCATCCAAGGCGGGCAGGCGTTCCCAGTTGTCCGGGCGATACATCCCCGCCAGCAAAGTGTATTCGCCAGGAGGAAGATCAGGCGCAAGGGTCAAATGATGGTAGCTCTGCGCGTTTTCGCCGGGCTGCCACGCCGAGGTGGGGTACAGCCCTTTGGCGGGCGCAACGTCGCTTTGGGCGGCTAAACTACCGTCCGGGCGGAGCAGGTGGACAAAGGCGGTATAATCGCTTTCCAGCGGCGCCAGCGATTTCCAGTAGAGCGTTATGTCAAGCGATGAGCCGTCTTTCGCGCGGGTTATTTCGTAGCCGTTTAGGTGTACTGCATCCCCAAACGTGAAGTTCAGTGGATGCTCGCCAGCGTAAGTTTGCCACAGTTTTGGCAGCAGGCGAATCCGGGTGATTGCGCCGGGAACGTCTTCACTTTGCAGGTTTTGCGCTTGCAAGGGAACCAGCGTATCCGGGTAAAACAGGCCCACATCCAGACGCAGCAAGGCGGGCGCGGGCAGGTCGGCGGGAAGGGGGATTGTCCAGGCGTCCGCAATCACTTCGCCGGGCTGCCAACTTGTGGCAGGCTGCGACGGTTCGCCGTTTAGCAGCGCCACGCGATTTTCGCCTAAAAAGGCTTGTATGGTGACGTGCGTCTCTTGCTTTAGAGGTTCTACCGCTTGCCAGTACAGTGTCAGCGCCAACTTGTCGCCCGGCGCGGCAGGGTTTGCTTCTGCCTGATAAGCAAGCAGGCGCACTTTTTGGTCGTAGGCGCGTGGCAAGCGCGTGGCTGCGGCGGGGAGGGCTTCATCGGCCAGTTGAGCAAAGGCCACTTCCGGCGACACGCGCGTTATCGAACCATCAGCCTGCACCTGAATGGCGGAACGCCCTCCGCCAAAATCAAGAGTTTGCCAATTGCCTGCTTCATCCTGCGCGCCAATTTGCAGACTGTACAAGCCGGTTGGCAGTTCGGCAGATGAAATCCGGCAGACACTTTCCATCACTTCCCCAACCGCCAATCCATTCGGCAGGCTCAGGGCAAACTGCTGACCGCTGACCGCCGCCGGTTGACTTTCAGCGCCCCTCTCCCCCTCTCCTTGTCTCCCCCTCTCCTTGTCAGTTTGCCGGCAGGAAAACCACTCGCTGCTTGCGCCGCCGCCCCACAGCCGGATCGCCAGAGGATTGTCGCTTTGTCCCAAATCTTCCCATATCAGCGTAGCTTCTGCGCCACTTGCTCCTTCTTCCCAGCGATAGCCAAACAGCGCCAGTTGTCCTTCCAGACGATCAATTTGCGGAT